>NZ_JYOQ01000005.1:0-395850 GCF_000960545.1 Vibrio sp. S457-15
TACCTGTACGCTTGAAGGGATAAATAACAAGATAAAGTTAATCAAGAGGATGGGATATGGCTATCGAGACACTGATTACTTCTTCTTAAAGATAAAAGCGGCTTTCCCCGGAAAGCCGCGATGAACCTTTCTTTTTACTTAAAAAATGAGTCGATGGCAGTTCGGTATTCAAATCCAGCGACGAACTTGGTTTTTATAATCCAAGTATTCATCACCAAACAACCTTTCCAATACATGTTCTTCTGGTTTGATTTGAAATCGATTCATATAACTGACAAACAACACACCGCAAAGCACCACACTTAAATGTTGCCACCATAAACCCACCGCAATGATGAGCAGTAACAACGCCATGTACATTGGGTTACGTGAGAAGGCAAACACGCCAGTTCTTACAACGGAAGATGCTGCATCAGGTTTTACTGGGTTCACGGTAGTCTTTACTTTGCGAAATTCATATACACCGGCAATCCCCATGTAGCCAGACAACAAAGTTAGTGCGCCGACTACAAACTCAACAAAGGGCACTCGAATGTTCATGCTCGGCGTCAAGACTTTAAGCCCGTACATCAAGAGTATGACCAGCATAAACACCGCAACAGGTGGGACTTTGAGTTCAAGTTTTCTCAAGGTTCAGATCCTTTGAAATGGAATGTTCATCATTGGGGAAAAAAGCCCAGTTAGACTGGGCTTGATGTCATTATACCAAAGTTAACAGTGCTTGAACGGGATGCTTAGGCTTTGTTCCTTCAAAGCGTTTTACTTGGCTTCGGCAAGAATAACCAGTAATCAAACATCTTTCGTTATCTAACTTATCTAGGTTTGGTTTCCAACTTAAATTGTATATGTCTTTCGACATCGACAGCTTATCAACCTCGTGGCCAAATGTACCCGCCATGCCACAACAACCAACCGGTACTGTGTTCAATACCGCGCCAAAGTGAGCAAAAATAGCGCCCCATTCTTTCTCTGCGTTCGGCATTTTGGTTTTTTCAGTGCAGTGCGCAAACAAGTACCACGGTTCCTGATTTTCCCGTTGCTCTGCTGCTTCAAACGCTTCCAACCTTGGGTACAGCCATTCGTGAGCCGTCAGCACATCGAAATCGCCTCGCTTGCTACCAAGTACTTCCGCGTACTCATCTCGATAGCACAGCACCAATGCCGGATCAACGCCGACCAACGGAATGTCTAAGTCCGCCACCATCGCCAAGAACTTCGCCGTATCAGCCGCGGTCTCTTTAAACTGGCGTAGGAAGCCTTTGATGTGTTGCGCTTTACCATTTGGCTTAAATGGCAAAAGCACTGGATGCATACCTAGCTTTTTAACCAACTTGACGAAGTCTTCAACAACGTCCGCATCGTAATAACTGGTAAATGGGTCTTGAACAATTAATACGTGCTTGCTCTTTTCAGTCGAAGACAAACCACTCAACACTTGCAGGTCATACGGCGTTATCAGCGACTCTACGCGCTGTTTCAACGTAGGAACAGACAACAACGGCGCATCCACATACCCTACTGTTGAAGCCGTTAAACTCTTAACCCACGACTGTTTCAATACGCCGTTCACGACTGCTGGTGCTTTTGCCATCATTGGCAGCATGGTTTCAATGTTGGCAACCAAATAATCTTTTGCCGGACGCTGATAGCGCGAGTGATAGATGTTTAAAAAGCGTGAGCGGAAGCTTGGGACATCCACTTTGATCGGGCATTGGCTCGCACACGCTTTACACGCTAAGCAGCCATTCATCGCTTCATAGACTTCATGAGAGAAATCGTATTCATGACGACGATTAATGGAATGACGCACACGATCAATCATGGTTTTGATCGATGTTTTGTTTTCTAACGTTTGCTTTTCTAGGTCAAGAATATCAATACCCTGCTCAGTAAGCTGACGCAACCATTCACGAACCAATCCAGCGCGCCCTTTTGGCGAATGACGACGATCAGCCGTCACTTTCATCGATGGACACATCGGCGAGCTGGTATCGTAGTTAAAGCACAAACCGTTACCGTTACATTCCATCGCTTGCTTAAAGCTGTCACGTACTTGTACGTCAATTTGGCGATCATAGTAACCACGTTTGGTGTCGGTTACTTTTACCAACTCTGCATCGCTATCAAGTGGCGTACAGATTTTACCTGGGTTCATTTTATTGTGTGGGTCGAATGCAGCTTTTACGCGTCTAAGCTCAGTAAACAACTCTTTGCCGAAGAACTCCGGACCATATTCCGAGCGGAAACCTTTACCGTGCTCACCCCACATCAGGCCGCCGTATTTCGCTACCAGCTTGACGACTTCATCAGAGACTTCATGCATCAATGCTTCTTGGTGCGGGTCACACAAATCCAACGCAGGACGCACGTGCAGCACCCCTGCATCAACGTGACCAAACATACCGTAATTCAGAGATTTGCTATCTAATAGTTCGCGGAACTCTACGATGAAATCGGCCAAGTTTTCTGGTGGTACACACGTATCTTCAGCGAATGCGACCGGTTTAGCGCGTCCTTTTGCAGCGCCTAACAAACCCACCGCTTTTTTACGCATGTTGTAGATACGTCCAATACTCGCTACATCGTTACAAACTTGGTAGCCGATAATGCCCGCTTCTTCTGTTTCCAACATGATATCGAGTTTGGCGGTTAACGCCGCGACCTGCGCAGCAACTTCTTCTTCGTCTTGCCCTGCGTATTCCACCATATTGATGCCAAGCATTTCTTTGTTTGGCACGTCGGTGATCAAATCGCTCACGGTGTGCCAGACAATGTCTTGCTTCGCGAGATTAAGTACTTTTGAGTCAACAGTTTCGACAGAAAGTGCTTTCGCTTCGACCATAAATGGCGCGTTGCGCAGTGCAGAGTCAAAGCTGTTGTATTTCACGTTAACTAAGGTACGCGCTTTCGGAATTGGCGTCAGGTTTAGCTTCGCTTCCGTAATAAAGGCCAATGAGCCTTCTGCTCCACACAGCACTCGCGTGATATCGAAACGGTCATCGTCTTCATTTAACGCGTTCTTTAAGTCATAGCCCGTTAGGAAGCGGTTGAGAGGAGGAAATTTATCCACGATCTGCTGGCGTTTTTCTCGACAAACTGATTCCGTCACTTGTAACGCCGTCGCGGCAAACTCGCCTTCTTTTGGATAACCATGAGACAAATCAGACTCTAAAATCGAGCCATCAGCAAACACCGCTTGCAACGACAGTACATGGTCAGACGTTTTCCCGTATTTAAGAGAGCCTTGACCAGAGGCGTCGGTATTCACCATCCCGCCAATCGTTGCGCGGTTGCTGGTCGACAAATCTGGAGAGAAAAAGTAGCCGTAAGGACGAACCGCATCGTTCAACTGATCTTTCACAACACCAGTTTGAACGCGAACCCACCCTTCATCTTCATTCACTTCCAATACTTTGTTCATGTAACGAGACAAATCCACCACAATGCCTTTGGTCAGCGACTGGCCATTTGTACCGGTACCGCCACCACGAGGGGAGAATGTGATTCTTTCGTACTTTTCTTGATTGCTCAGTTTTCCGATGAGAGAAACATCTTGAGTCGTTCGAGGATGGACGACTGCTTGAGGAAGTTGCTGGTAAACGCTGTTGTCAGTAGCGACAGCTAAACGACTTGAATATTGGCTTTCGATGTCGCCAGTGAATCCGGCTTGTTCAAGCTCTTTCAGAAAACGAAGAACAAGAGGATCGACATCAGTTTGCGAGTGTAATCTTGGTAACATTTGCTTCCTGCCCCTACGACGCTGATCCCATCAGCTGCGGGTTATCTAATTATTTGCTCATTTCTCATACAGCGCAGCTGTCAGCACAACAAGACGCCGCAAAAAAGTGAGAGGAGTAATATTCTTTGAATTTCGTCACTTTACAACATTTAAAAAGGCGATCAAATCAGAATCTCAATACAATAATTAAACTTATGCTTTATTTTTTGAGGCTTGATGCCTTACATTGGGATAGAAATCGCGTTTCTAGATGAGCTTTCAGAATGAAAAAAAATAAAGTTGTTACCACGGAAGATATCCTTCTAAAACTTTGCCAGTCTGTTTCTGGCGTTCTTACTTCGGCCACCTCTTCTCAAGTTAATTACTCCGCAATGGTTCAAAAGATCAACAAGACCAGCCTCAAACCAGATTTTGGCTGTTTTGTCCTATTTGATGGCGGATTTACCGGACTTGTAGTGATTAACTTTACTGCAAAAGCCGCTTTAGAGATTTACACCAACTACATGCGTAACATGGGCATGCCAGAAGAAGAACTGGCTATCTCCCATACTTCTGATGAAGTTGCAGACGTATTGGGTGAACTCATGAATCAATTGGTCGGTGACTTTACCAATAAAATCCGTAAAGAACTGCAAACCAACATCACGCAAAACCAACCGAAGATGCTGGCGCTGAACAAGCAGGTAATTTTGCAAGTTGATACCAATTTGGATCGCCCTCAAGCACGTCGTGTGACGTTCTCGACCGCGAACAACAACATTTTCTATTTAGAGCTAGCGATGGACAAAACAGAGTTCATCCAGCTTGAAGAATTCGAAATTGCAGAAGATGAAAACCCAGATGACATCTTAGAAGCCGCGCGTAAAAACATGGCAGAAAAAGAGTCGGAATCTTCGAACTCTAAAGATGACGCTGACGACTTACTGAGCCAACTGGGTTTGTAACCGTCAGCGACGCCATCCCAAGAGAAGTCATCTCGATAAGGTAATATCGTTTCGCCTAATTAAGACGACCTAAAAACGCCTAGCCTCGCTCCTCGCGGGGCTTATTTTTTCTCGGAAGAACCCACTTCCACCTCGCCTTGTATTTCGTTTTTATGTCAAAAAAGGTAATATGTCTGACTTCGTAAATTTTCTGCTTTCGTTACTGGTTGTCGATGGATAAACAAAAAGCTCTGAAAAAAATCGCCAAGTGTTTGGAACTGGGTAACTCCGCCAACGTGAATGAGGCGGCTAACGCCATCAAGATGGCGCATCGCCTTATGCTCAAATATGGTTTGGACAAAGACGATATTGAGTTTATCAAAATGGGAAAAACTCAATCTTCTCATTTGTTGCCGTCCAACATCAGTTCTACCCTATTGCGCGTGATTCGTGGCATTAACACTAAGTTTGGTGTTGAAGCCGTCTTGTTGAATCACAAAGGGCTTAAACGCGTTGAGTTTATTGGTGAAGCCGATCGCGCTATCTTTGCTGCCTTTGCTTTCGACATCATCTATCGAGAATTGAATGAAAGCACCGGCCAGTTCCGTAATAGCTTTGCAGGTTCTGGTACGTCTTCAATGGAAGTGACTCGTCGCGTTAACTCTTTTGTTTCTGGCTGGGTAGAAGGCGCACTTGAAAAGCTACCTGTGATCTCACCAGATGAAGAGTCTGCAAACAAAATCAATGATTACATTGATAAAGAGTTTCAGAACATCGACCGTGAAACGTTCAAAAAACAATTAAGAGAAGCCATGAAGAATCTGACTGAAGACTACGAAGTCGGATTAAAGAAAGGCAGAAAAGTCTCTGTAAACCGTGGTGTCGGTGGAGAACAAGCCAGAAAAATGTTGGGCAACACCTCTAAATAAGCGCAACATACTCAACTAGATACGTAAAAGTGGGTTGATATTGAGCGTTATAAGAAAATTCTTACACAGCTTTCTATCAATCTTACTTTCGCATAACAAATATCAATATCTACTGATTCATAATTCGCATCCCATTATGAGGCACTCTTTCGCCTCAGTTTTATACGGAGATTTTCCCTTGAAAAAGATGTCTATTGCACTGGCACTAGTGCTAGCTCTTACAGGCTGTCAAGCTACTCAACGCCAAAATGCAACAACGGGTGAATACGAAACGAACTCTACCACGCAAGGCGCGCTAATTGGTGCTATTGCTGGTGCAGCGATCGGTTTGGCAACTGGTGATAACGCAAAAGAACGTCGTAAACATGCTCTTATTGGTGCGGCGGCAGGCGGTGCTACTGGAGCAGGCGTCGGTTATTACTTTGACCAACAAGAAGCAGAACTGCGTCGTGCGTTGCTAAACTCTGGCGTACAAGTACAGCGTGTAGGTGAAAACCAACTTCTACTTCGCATGGAAAATGGCATTGGCTTCTCTTCAAGCTCATACCAACTGGATGCAAGCATCCACAATACTCTACGTGGTGTTGCTCGTATTCTGGTTGAATACCCAGATACAAGCCTAGTCATTGATGGCTACACAGACAGCACTGGTAGCGAATCATACAACCAAACGCTTTCTGAGCGTCGCGCGGAATCTGTTCGTCAGTTCCTAGTGGCTCAAAAAGTGGCTCCAGGCCGTGCAATTGCACGTGGCTACGGTGAGCGCAATCCAATTTGCTCAAACCAAACTTCTGAAGGTCGTGCTTGCAACCGCCGTGTTGAAATCCAGATCTTGCCACTGAAGTAATTTGGTAGCACCATAACGGTAATAACAAAAATTACCGGAGCAGGCCTAGCAACATACGCTAGGCCTGACACATTCAATGTCATTCAAAACCATCGCCCTATCCTTTACGTTAAGCAGCTGTCTTTCTGTATCTGCATTTGCTTCTCAAGCACCAACATCCCCAGCAGAACAATTTGAACTGGCGCAGCAACTGGCTCTTTCTCCAAAATCAGATTCGCCATCGGATGTTCGCTATTGGCTAGAGCAATCCGCAAGCCAAGGCTATTTACCTGCGCAGAAACAGCTGGCCGAAGACTATTCCCGAGGATTGACCGGTGCGGTCAATTACCCACAGGCAACGTATTGGTTTACTTCTGTAGCGTTGAATGACCCTCGCGACCGCGGTTTTTTGTTAGCGGACTTTGTTCAGCATCACCAAAAAGACATCACCACCAGCGATCTCGTTGAGGCGTGGTACCAATTAGCCTCGGACACCAACCCTCAAGCGGAAGAAGCTTACAATCATTATCTCGAAGAGCGCTTCAATCAACTTCGTGCAAAGCAAGTCTCCGAAATTGTGGAATTAGATAAAGAAGCGACAAAAGAAGAGCAGCCTGTCGCTCCACAATCAACCGTAACGTCTGATAATGGCACGATTATGTGGTTGGCTATTGGTGGATTGGTGATCGCTCTAGCAGGCTTCGGTGGATGGGTAACTCTAAGGAAACAACAACGAGCCTTGGCCGCACTGTCTTCCCAAGAGGCAAACCAAACTCAGCAACTTGATGCGAAAGTAAAAGAGTTAGAGTTCACGAATAAACAATTGAAGCGTCAGCTGGAGAAAGTATTCAAAGAGTTTAAAAAGACTCGTAGCCAATCCGACAATCATAAAGTTGCGGTTGCCTGCGCGATGTTTGGTTACACACCACAAACCATTCCTGATAACCAAGCAGTGAAACTCCGCTATCGACAACTTTCAAAACTCTATCATCCAGATACTCGTGGAAGTGAAGAAGAAATGAAACGTTTGAACCAGGCGTTTAAAATCATCTCACAAAATGTTACAAAACAGTAAACCATAACTAGAAGGCGCTTGATGGCTAGCTTTAAGTCTAAGTAAAACAAGGTTCGCAATCGATCTCGCTCTCAAACAAATTAACAGACATTTAACGTCAATCTCTTTTTCATGCAATAATGCCCGGCGAAAAATAACACCTAACGACTCATATTTATCTAGGTGGGGAGAAAATCAATGTTCACTGAAGAAGGCACCTGCGATTGGTGTAAAAAACCTAGTTTTGTTACTCGTCACGATTATGTAGATGGCAAATATCATCACTCTTGCCAAGCCTGCTACGACATGGCGAAGATCGATGTTCGTCTATTTAACCAAGGCGAAATGCAAATGCGTGAGCGCATGGCACAACGAGCGAGCTAATCCGGTTAGAATCAATGGAACTGATTTTCAAAAGCGCCTTTTAGGGCGCTTTTTTGATCGCTTATGATTCACATCTCTTCCCCATAATCACGACGTAAACACGCTCATCGTGTGACTCATACCTGTATCGACCATCAAAAACCACTGTATAACATCAACAAAAGCACTGTATATACAGTAGTAAACACCTGTATATACCACTCGGATAATGTTGCTAACTTCACACTTTTCAATCCATACCCAACATATCAAGAACAAAGACAATTCATTACAAATCAATACTTTAAGCAAATCGCTCAACTATCAGTGAGCGTTATCTCACGTACTCATCAGTAAAAATGGGTTGATCAGATACCCAAAACAAACTACTGTATACACATACAGCATGTATAAAGGAACAGTAAGATGCAGTTACAAAGTCAATCTCGTACATACTCACGTTACAACGTACTGGCACAAACCACTCAACCAATGGATGTGTCTGATCAGCTTCTTTCTAAGTTGGCAGTATTGTCACAGCAAAAACAATGGATTCTGTTTACCGCTGAGTGTCCTCGTCCTGATTTTGAGCAACTCACTGCTTCCAATATTTGCTGCAAAAACGTTATTCAGATGAAGCCGTCTCAACAGCTTTCTGAAGTCGAAATCGTTATCAAAGCCATTCAGTCTGGCAATGCCAGCGCGGTTGTCGCATCAAACAAAATTGCTCTTATGAACCAATCCATGTTGCGTGACATCGCTCAGCGTTATCAGTGTGAAGTCTTTTTCGTCGATGGCAGAGTAAACCAGTATCACTAACAAGATCGACGTTATCCATCCTGCATCTCGCCTCCTTTTAAGGGGGCATTTTTTGTATTAAAGAAAAGAGGCAAACGTTTGCTTTTTCTCTGGCGAGTTAAAATAGTTCTGGTATGATGCCCTCATTCGATTTATTCAGCTGATATTTTCCGCTGAATATCTTCTCCTTAAGACGTTTGATTAAGATGATAGGAATGTCGCAATGAGCCTTGCTAATCAAGTACTTGCCGTCAATGACGACCTGCCAATTCGCACCCACAAACCCGTACACAGCGGAAAAGTTCGTTCAGTTTACTGGTTAACTGAAGAAGACAGTGCCCGACTGATCAAAGAAAAAGGATACGATGTCGCACCAGATGCGCCCCTGGCCATCATGGTGATCAGCGATCGTATTTCTGCTTTCGATTGTATTTGGCATGGTGAAGGTGGGCTTAAAGGTGTACCGGGTAAAGGTGCCGCATTGAATGCCATTTCGAATCATTGGTTTAAGCTTTTTAAAGACAACGGCTTAGCTGACAGCCACATCTTAGATATTCCTCACCCATTTGTTTGGATCGTTCAAAAAGCAAAACCGGTAAAAATTGAGGCAATCTGCCGTAAATACATCACTGGTTCCATGTGGCGTGCATACGCAAATGGTGAGCGCGAGTTTTGTGGTATCCAACTTCCTGAAGGGTTAGAAAAAGATAAGGCTCTACCGGATTTGCTAATGACGCCGTCAACCAAAGGCATCCTAAAAGGCATTCCTGGTGTACCAGAAGCAGACGATGTGAACATCACTCGCCAAAATATCGTGGACAACTATGAAGCGTTTAACTTCTCAAGCGCAGAAGATATCGCTCAGTACGAAAAATTGTTGAAAGAAGGCTTTAACGTTATCAGCCAAGCGTTAGAAGAAATCGACCAAATCTTTGTCGATACCAAATTCGAATTTGGTTATGTTCATGACGCCGCAGGTAATGAAAAGCTGATCTACATGGATGAAGTTGGCACGCCAGATTCTTCTCGTATTTGGGATGCAAAGGAGTACCAAGCAGGTAACATCGTTGAAAACTCGAAAGAAGGTTTCCGTCAGTTTCTACTTAACCACTTTCCTGACCCAGATATCTTATTGAACAAAGAACGTATGCCAGAGCGCGAAGCTCTTGCACGCGATAACGATCTTCCTGTTGAATCTTTGATGGATATTTCAAGAACCTACATTGGTATCGCCGAGAAAATTACAGGTAAACCAATTACGTTAAGCGAAAATCCAAAAGCTGAAATCATCGAAATTCTCAGCAAAGAGTACGGTTTGATCGACTAGCTATCTGAAAGCTGATTGAAAATTGCCAACAAAAAAGTCCGCCTTGATGAGCGGACTTTTACTTTTTTCGCCAGTTTAGATTAGATAATGTCTAACGTTGTGCCATTTGTCGTAGACGCCGACTTCGTCGTCACCTGATACTTTTTATCTTTGATGGTCGACACCAAGTACCACGTCGATTGAGCGGCATCAGCAGTAAAGGTCACTCGCATAAAGCCACGTTGTTTGATGTCAGCCCATTGCAGCTCGGAGACTAAATGCGGCAAGGTGTATTCCATTTGAGCAATCGCCACCGGGTCCAACGCCAAATACTCTTCTAACCCCGGAGAGCTCACCGAGCTCGTCGCAAACTCGACCCCTATCGGATTGTTTGACACATCTTTTAACTCACTTGCCCACGCGTTGTGAGTATCGCCCGCTAAACACACAAAATTGCCACTACTTGCTTTGGCCAGTTGGTAGACTTTTTCACGCTCGACATAGTAACCATCCCAAGCATCGAGGTTGTAAGGCAGAGAAATGGGATCTGCACTTGGATCGGCAAGATAACCTGTGATCGCTGTATTGACCGCCAACAAAGCTTCTGTTTTCTTCTCTTCTGTTGACGTAAACAGTTGGAACATCGCCGTCATCACTGAACTTGGTAGCTCCATTCGCGACATCAAAACTTGCTGGCCTAAAACGTTCCATTTTGCATCGTGCGTGTTGAACTCTTTCATCAACCAAGCAAGTTGTTCAGTGCCTAGCAGTTCTCTGTCTGCACTGCGTGATTGAGCAACTAACCCACCGATAGCTTCCATTGTTGGTGCACTGAGTGAGAAGTAATCCAACGGTTTATCACGACCGACAAGGCGCGTATCGAGCATCATGAGATTCACTAAGTTGCCAAATGAAAACTGACGATAAATCAACATGTTTGAGAATGTATTCTCACGAACTGGCAACCACTCAGTCCATGCAGCCGCAGCGGCGGCTCGACGGTCGATAAAGCTACCTTCATCGTCCTGATGGTTCTCTGCGCCATTTTTCCATGTGTCATTAGCTAACTCGTGATCATCCCAAACTGCAATCATGGGCAGTTTGGCATGTAATGCTTGCAGATCGGCATCTTGACGATATTGGGCGTATCTTTTTCGGTAATCGTCCAGCGTGATACATTCTGCACCTTTGCTCGGTTCGCGCCCTAATGCAGCGGCATCTTCACTGGCATAACCTCCAGTCCCATATTCATAAATGTAGTCACCAAGATGTAACACAACGTCAAATGGCGATTGTTCATGTTGATTTAAGATCTCGTGATAAACGTGGAAATAACCCGCTGGATAGTTGGCGCAAGACACCACAGCCATCGATGCTTTTTCTACACCATCTTCAGGCAGAGTTTGAGTTTGCCCTACCTCACTCATCATCTCGCCGACCATAAATCGGTAGTAGTACTGAGAATTGGCGTTGAGGTTTTGTACGTCCACTTTTACCGTGAAATCACGTCCTGTATCGGTAGTGAATACGCCACTTTGCACGACATTGGAAAACTCCACGTCGGATGCGACTTGCCAGGTCACATCCACGTAACTCGCGGCTGTAG
The DNA here is from genome assembly GCF_000960545.1 of Vibrio sp. S457-15. Taxonomy (NCBI): domain Bacteria; kingdom Pseudomonadati; phylum Pseudomonadota; class Gammaproteobacteria; order Vibrionales; family Vibrionaceae; genus Vibrio; species Vibrio sp. S457-15. The sequence goes on from NZ_JYOQ01000005.1 coordinate 11,545, forward strand.
TCACCCGAGTCCAAATAATCACTTGTGTTTGAGTCGGATCGCCACTGGCGACACCATGTTCAAAACTAACGGCAACGGATTCATTATCGTCGCTGCCACAACCGATTAAACCGGTAGCAACGGCGGTTGAAGAGACAACTTTCATAAAGTCTCGACGAGACAAAGACATACTGACTTCCTTTCTTATTGTGTTTTTGTTTTTGCCCAAATAACGCAACGAATAAAAATCTCCCTATCCGCAGACAAAAGAGTATTGATTCGAGCTCACAGCGCCGATGATTTGGGTCGGTAATTTGTCCTAAAAACACTAAGTTAGAAGCTAGTTATGACAATTGCATTTCCAAAAGTTACATTTTTGTTAAATTAAGTGTAAATACTCTATATTCATCACACTTCCAACAAAAGTGGCATTGGACTAAGCCAATCAATAATATGAGCTAGACAGAGCAGGTGGAATGCATAGCACTTGAGATACGAAAAAAGCGACCCAGAGAGGTCGCTTTTGTGGTGATTCTATTTAAGCGTATAAGTGAGATTAGAAGGCCACGCTTAAAAGCTTAAAACTTGATATTCAGAACATCTTGCTCCGATGCATCGACCTTCAACTTACTGCGAGATTCAATATATTCAATCTGCTTTGAGTCGAGTGAATATGGCATGACAACACGTAATTCATTTATCCCTTCATGCTTTGCGAGCTGAGTTAAACGAACTAAGTTCGATTCGTCACTTTGACGTGAAGACATCGATTTTAATGCCGCATCCCAGAGTCGATCTTCCGGTCGGCTCAACTCTGCAATGTTCTGCTTCCACATCAAACCAAAAATGGGCGCAATGGTGGCGAACGCCTCTAAGAAGGTCCATTTCTTACTTCCTGTAGCTCCTAAAAAGTTGGTGTAGTCGAACTCAATGCATGTCTTTCCTTGTTGATCCATTCTCTGCCCCCGACACTCGAAAATGAGATATACCAAATATCGTTCAACTATTTTGATATAGCAATGGGATATAAAAGAATAGTCTTTTATGCCCTTAATTACATTCAAAAGGAAATATTAAAACCAGCTTTGTAACAAGTGATGCACAGCTTCGCCATATATAAGCATTCAATTGATTAATATTTCAAACAGCAAACTAAAAACAGGGCTTAAGCGACGACGTCAATACCAAAAGCTTATAGATTCATCAGCTTAATACCAAGCCCAACACGGGTTTGAGAATGGTCATAGTCGATCAGCGTTTCACCGTAGCCATGGTAACCTTGAAGATATACACCAAGAATGTCATTGAAATAGAATGTGTAACCTAGTTCAACCCCACCTTTATCATCAGCAAAGTTGTAAAAACCGCGTGTATTGACCACGCCCGCATGAGTATAAACTTTCGCCCACAACTCGTACGGTGCGTAGTAATTTTCCATGTCGTCATTTTCTGTGGTAATCACCCACCATGCATGTACGCCATACTCGACTGGGCCAGAAAAACGCTCGGCAGCGACATATAGACGGTCCCAACTGCGTGACAGTTTGCTAGATTGACCGTTCGACTCATGTTTGTAACCGGCTTCAACATGATTGAACAACAACATGTTCGATTGATGCGCTAAGAACACTTGCGGCTTGTAGTTTGTTTCTCTAAATGGCGATGAGATATCAGAGTTTGCCAGTTGCCATAGGGACTTTTGAGTATAAGCCCCCATCAAAGCAGTGCCTGAGCTGAAGCGATAAAATGGAATTGATGCTGAGATCTGAAACTTCACTTCAAAATCTTGCAGTGAATCCATCTCTGAGCCCATTTCGCTATAGGCGCTTTGGTTGATGTCTGTGGTGTATGTACCTAGAACGTAGTTGTCTTCGTAGGTTGAGATATGGGTCATGTCTTTTCCGTAAGCAAGTACGGGACACAACAAGAGAGGAATTACTTTATACTTCATCGTTATCCTTTTGCCGCCAAATCATAAAGCGGCAATATCATTCCTTATCATCGATAACTTCGACAATAAACAGCAAGGGAAAAGCGGTTAAAGCAATTTTCATTCCGGATTTTATAATTAGCTGAAGATTTTACAATAAGCCGTAGATACACAGCTCAATATCTACCAACTCGTTGATAAAATTCGTTTATTTGACATCCACCACACGGCTGGCTTTTTTGTACTGAACTTTCCACCCAGCCCATCTTGGAAGTTCCCAGCGTTTAGGGTCACCTTTGCGATTTCCTTCTGTGTAGATGACATGAACCAACTTGCGAGACACAAAATATTCCACTTCAAGCTTGAGCTCAGCTAACACGAGCTTCAGAGGGTACTGCTCTGCGAAGTCGTTGTATTCCCACTCGGGAATGCCTTCAAATGGAAGGTCATCGGCCTCGAACAATTCGATGTCTTCAACACTTTCAACGCCGAGCGTTGCCAATTGTTCAGTCAACCAAGTAGAAAAACAAAGTTCATCAAGGACTTTCTTATCCACCAGTTCAGTACTCAGACCTAGGGAGTTGTAGATTTTCCAGTGCTGAATTTGTTGTTTTCGCAATGGAGCAAAGCCTGGCAACAACATTTCTTGTTCGATCATGTCGGCAATAGATTGAATCGCCACTTCACCTTGTAACGCTTGATGCTCGGTGAATATTATCCGGCCAGCGTACACTAAGTGCATAGTTGCTAGCGGAGTCTCATCTTCGTATTGAGTATCACCTTGCTGCCACTCTCCCAGTTCGAGCGTTTTAATGAGTTCGAGCGAAATCGGCATCATGACAGATGCAAGGTTGAGCGTTTGTTTAACTCCCCTACCCGGTACGCTGTGGCTATCTAGCACCAAAGCCGCTTCACTTTTATCCGGAAAACGACTGTTTCGACCAACGACCATTTCCATCGAACCATTGCCAAGTGCATCTCGGCGACGCTCTCTGCGCACAAACACCAATTCAGGATGCAAAGCCGCTATCGCTTGAGTCAGTTGATCTCGTCGATAACGCGAAGCCACTTCCAATTGAGGCAATTCAAATACGTCCCGCATCTGCTTTGCTAAGCCTTGCGCTTCTTCCAGCACACTGGTATCAACAATCACAGCAGGAAGCTGTTCTCCACGCACCAACCGAATCATTAGCGACGCGTCACACCCCAAAGGTTCTTCTCGCTCTAGTGCCTCTGCTGCCTCTCCCCTTTGCAGTTGATACAGCTGTGCAGGCACGGAGAGCGCTGCCGCTAAATCGATCATGGCTTCTTTTTCGGCTTTGGTCGGAATACGAGTCACCAGATCGGCGAATAACGCGTCAATTGGCAGTGGATAAACTTTTTTGCCGTGCTCTGTTACGTCACCGTTGTCGTCTAATGCACCCATCGCTTGCAAATACAGAAGTGCCGCGTTCAATGACTTTTCTGGAACTGCATCAAGGAAATGCAACTCAGATAAACGATAGCCACAACACGCCGCCGCAAGCATGGGCTCCACCAGCTCTTCACGATGCAACTCCGGTGGCGTGACCAACTCTAATGGAGCATGTTCGCCAAATAAACGGATACAGGAGCCTTCTGCTACGCGCCCTGCACGCCCCATTCGCTGTGCTGCACTGGCTTTTGAAATGTTGGTTAATGTGAGAGCAGTACGTCCGTTGCGCTGAACCGTTCTTCGCTCCAAACCGCTATCAATCACAACGCGGATGTTAGGAATGGTAAGCGACGTTTCCGCGACATTGGTTGCCAGCACCACTTTGCGCTGCGCTTGAACAGTTAAAGCTCGATGTCGCTCTTCATCACTGACTGAGGCATGAAGCTTCACCACAAGCACATCATCCAAGTGCTGTAACATCTGCGCGCACTGAGCGATCTCTTTTCGACCTGGTAAGAACACCAAGATATCGCCTTCCTCATCTTCAAGGGCTTCTTTTACTGTTTTCACCACGTCATTTTCACACCCTTTTTTATTGGGCAGATGACGACTGTCTATTACTCGATGAGTCACCGAGACAGGAAAACAGCGCCCTTCTGAGCGAAGACGATGAGCATTAAGATAATGTGCGAGTTTTTCGCCCTCTAATGTGGCAGATGTCACTATCAATCGATGCTGATTTTCTTGCTTCAAAATTGCGGTTAGTAGATCAATGTCCCAGCGACGCTCGTGAAATTCGTCCACTATCACGATGTCGAAGCTTGCAAGTTTGTCTTCCGCAAACCAACGCAACGCTACACCCGGCGTCACAAACACGACTTCCGTGTTCTCATCGAAATACGCATGCAGCTTGATCGCGTAACCAATTTTGTTACCTATCGGCTCACCAGATTGCTCCGCAAGAAACTCAGCTAATGAGGTACAAGCAATTCGACGTGGCTCGATGACCAAAACACGTCCGTGCTTTGCCGCCCAAAGAGGAAGGCGTGTTGACTTACCCGAACCCGTTTCTGCTTCCACAACTAGGTGGTGGTGCTTCACGTGTTGGTCAAATTCAGCTTGTAAGCTATCGATAGGCAGTTGAAACATAAAGAATGGATTTTGTTGTGATAATGCTGAGCATTATACCCAAGTGAAAAAATCCTGCTTTAGGTATCTCTTACAACAAATATTGACGATATTTTCGTCGGTAAACGAGTTTTTTTGCGACATTACATTGATGTGCGTCAACGCATGTTTACAACTAAATGGTGAACCCGTTAAAATTTCGTGCGCATCCTTCAACCCTACATTAAGGCACCCAATGAACAACGATAAACGCCCACTATATATTCCATATGCGGGTCCGGCTCTTATGGCAACCCCTCTATTGAACAAAGGCAGTGCTTTTTCTGCTGAAGAACGTAGTTCATTCAACTTAGAAGGTCTGCTTCCAGAGACAACAGAAACAATTCAAGAACAGGTAGAACGTGCCTACCAACAATACAAGAGTTTCGAAAGCGACATGGATAAGCACATTTACCTGCGCAATATCCAAGATACCAACGAAACCCTATTCTACCGTTTAGTACAAAACCATATTTCTGAGATGATGCCGATCATCTACACGCCAACCGTTGGTGCTGCGTGTGAGAACTTCTCGAACATTTACCGTCGTGGTCGTGGTCTATTTATCTCTTACCCGAACCGTGATCGTATCGATGACCTGCTAAACAACGCAGCCAACCACAACGTAAAAGTGATTGTTGTGACTGATGGCGAACGAATCCTAGGTTTGGGTGACCAAGGTATCGGCGGTATGGGTATTCCTATCGGTAAGCTTTCTCTGTACACCGCATGTGGTGGTATCAGCCCTGCTTACACATTGCCTATCGTTCTGGATGTGGGTACAAACAACCCTCAACGTCTTGCTGATCCAATGTACATGGGCTGGCGTCATCCTCGTATTACGGGCCCTGACTACGATGCATTTGTAGAAGAATTCATCCAAGCGGTACAACGCCGTTGGCCAGATGCACTTATCCAGTTTGAAGACTTCGCGCAGAAAAATGCGATGCCTCTACTAGAGCGCTACAAAGACCGTATTTGTTGTTTCAACGATGACATCCAAGGTACGGCAGCAGTAACCGTAGGCTCTCTACTGGCTGCATGTAAAGCGGCGGGTACTCAGCTTTCTAAACAGCGCATCACTTTCTTAGGTGCGGGTTCTGCGGGTTGTGGTATCGCAGAAGCGATCATTGCGCAAATGGTATCGGAAGGGATTTCTGACGAGAAAGCACGCTCTCAAGTTTACATGGTCGATCGCTGGGGCCTGTTACAAGAAGGTATGCCTAACCTGCTTGATTTCCAACAGCGTTTGGTCCAAAAACACAGCAACACAAAAGAGTGGGAAAATGAAGGAAATGGCTTCTCACTACTAGATGTAATGCGTAACGCGAAACCAACGGTACTGATTGGTGTATCAGGTGCTCCTGGCCTATTTAGCCAAGAAGTCATCGAAGAGATGCACAAACACTGCAAGCGTCCGATTGTCTTCCCGCTGTCAAACCCAACCAGCCGTGTTGAAGCAACACCAAACGACATCATCCGTTGGACAAACGGTGAAGCGCTAGTGGCAACGGGTAGTCCGTTTGATCCTGTGGTTCACGAAGGTCGCACTTACCCTATCGCACAATGTAACAACAGCTACATCTTCCCAGGTATCGGTCTTGGCGTTTTAGCGGTTAACGCAAAACGCGTGACTGACGAAATGCTAATGGAATCAAGCCGAGCGCTGGCTACATGCTCTCCACTTGCGATTAATGGTCGTGGTGCACTTCTACCTCCTTTGGAAGAAATCCACCTAGTATCGAAGAAGATTGCTTTTGCCGTTGCAAAGAAAGCAATCGAGCAAGGTGTGGCACTGGAAATCACAGACGAAGCGCTAAACGATGCTATTGACCAAGCGTTCTGGCAGCCAGTTTACCGCCGCTACAAACGCACAGCATTCTAAGCTTGAGACAACTTGTATAATTATTAGCCCCTACTCTGTAGGGGCTTTTGTTTTTTAAGCTGTTTTTTATCATCCTAACCAGATTTTGGCATAAATGGGCTTCTCTCTTTTTGTTTCTATCAGATATGATGAGGAATACACATTTATTAAAGGGTATAAGACGTTTTGCTGTTTTCTCGTATAAGGTCAAAGTGGAAGCTTAAGTGTTCGTGGAAGCGAATTGCTTTGATTTTGTCGATCTCTTTATTTGGACTCCTCCTGTCTGTGGTTGCTATCGACCGCTGGGTCGCATTACAGGCCAAAGACAATATCTTTATCGATTACGACCAAATACCCCAGCACGAAGTCGCGGTGGTGCTTGGTACGAGTAAATACATCGGAAAGACACTCAACACCTATTACACTCATCGCATCAATGCAGCGATTGAGCTTTATAAACAAGGCAAAGTGAAACAGTTTTTGCTTAGCGGAGACAACGCACATCGCTCTTACAATGAGCCATGGACCATGAAACGAGATCTGCTTAAAGCCGGAGTTCCAGAAGAAGTCATCCATCTCGATTACGCTGGATTTCGGACTTTGGATTCCATAGTGCGAGCAAAAAAGATCTTCGCCTCAGAGCGTTTTTTGATCGTGACTCAACGCTTTCACTGTGAGCGTGCGTTGTTCATTGCCGATGCGTATAACATTGATGCACAGTGCCTTGCAGTCGCAGGTCCAACGGCGAATAAACAAAAAACTTCGATGCGAATTCGTGAACTGCTTGCTCGTGTGAAAGCATTTTTGGATCTCTACGTGATGAATACGCAGCCACGCTTCCTTGGCCCTCAAGAGCCAATTCTTGCGGTAGAAGACCCAACAGAAGCATCAAATGCTGAACACAACATTCCTATAGAATAATCGGCTGGCACCATTTTCGTGCATCACGTCACACATGAATAACAATTCGTTAAAAACAAATGGGTAGAGTTCTACCCATTTCCAAATCTCAACCTCACATTTTCTTATTTCGCCAACGATTCAGGCCAAATTGCCCTTCGCATTCGCAGTAACATTTAATCAATAAATAACTACAAGTCAGTTACCTTGCCATAAAAAACCGACAAAAAGGCAATGCAAAAGGAGCACACCCATGACCGCACTCGCTGTGACACTGAAGAATTGGTTCTTCACTCGCAACAGCATGATTTTGAATGCCAACATTCTGCTGTTCATTATCTTGTTTAATACCCTACCCTTTGAACCACAAGTCGTAACCGGCATCAGCATCTTAGTTTTTGTTGCGATTCTTTGGTTAACAGAAGCGATTCACGTCAGCATTACTGCTTTGCTGATCCCGATGCTTGCCGTCTTCTTGGGCGTGTTTAACACCCAAACAGCACTGAATAACTTCTCGAACTCAATCATCTTCTTGTTCTTGGGTGGCTTTGCTCTCGCCGCTGCTTTGCACAAGCAGAAACTTGACCAAGCACTTGCTGACAAAGTGTTGCTGATTGCTCGTGGTCGAATGTCTGTCGCGGTATTTATGCTGTTCGGTGTGAGCGCAGGTCTTTCAATGTGGATTTCCAACACAGCAACAGCCGCAATGATGCTTCCTTTGGTGTTAGGTGTCATGACGAAACTGGACGCGAAGAAAAACCACAACACATTCTTGTTCGTTCTTCTCGGTATTGCTTACAGCGCCTCTATCGGCGGTATCGCTACGCTAGTTGGTAGCCCACCAAACGCGATTGCTGCTGCCGAAGTAGGTTTGAACTTCACGGAATGGATGAAGCTAGGTCTGCCAATCTCTTTGATTTTGATGCCAATTGCGATTTTGGTTCTGTACACCATGACCAAGCCAGATTTGAGCCACAAGTTTGAACTTGACCACAAACCTGTTGAGTGGACAAACGGCAAAATGGTCACACTGGCAATCTTCTTACTTACCGTCACTTTGTGGATTTTCAGCAAGCCGATCAACACCATGCTTGGCGGCTTTGCAAAATTCGACACCTTGGTTGCGATTGGTGCCATCTTGCTGCTAGGCGCATCTCGAGCAGTCGAATGGAAGGACATTGAAAAGACAACAGACTGGGGTGTTCTGATCCTGTTCGGCGGCGGTATCTGTTTGAGTAACGTTCTAAAAGCGACAGGCACCAGCGTTTTCCTAGCGCACAGCCTAACTGGCTTCCTCGAACAAGCAGGTGTATTGCTCACTATCCTTTCTGTGGTTGCCTTTGTCGTCTTCTTGACTGAGTTTGCAAGTAACACAGCAAGTGCTGCGCTACTGGTCCCAGTGTTCGCGACCATTGCCGAAGCACTTGGTCTATCACCAGTGATTCTGTCAGCACTTATCGCGGTAGCCGCATCTTGTGCCTTCATGTTGCCAGTTGCAACGCCACCAAATGCAATTGTGTTCGGTACGGGTCACATCAAGCAAAAAGAAATGATGAGAATCGGCTTCGTATTAAACATTGCTTGTATCGGTGCACTGACACTGTTCGCTTGGTTGTTCTGGTAAAGAAACACTGACTCGATTAGCACTACACTGCTGTTCACGGTGATCGAATTGATAGCCCAAACTTCCCCTAAAGTGGTGTTCAGCAGTTTCCCTCTTGGTGGCCAGTTGGCCACCTTTTTTCTTTCTTACCTCGTATTGGCGGATTCACTTTGCATTCTTCCCTCTAAAGGGGGAATTCCTAGTGCTCAATCAACCTTTACTCTTAAAGCCTGAACAACCTCTCATACCAGCTTCAATGAACAATCGAACTCAATAGCCTGCCAACACAAACTGTAGACACAAAAAAGCCGTCATACTTTGCTTTCATAAGCTCAGTACAACGGCGCGTTTAAACGAAAAGTGTGAATCGCTAGAACGTCATGCTATCTATTTATGCCTCATTCTTTTGGCAACTCAACAATCCGTAATTCACTTCAACGCGGTTTCGACCATTACGCTTAGCGAGATACAATACTTCATCGGCTCTTGCCATGGTCTCGGTTACGCGCTCGTTTTGCATTTGGGCCACACCAATACTACAAGTAAGCGCCTCACCATGAACCCACAAGTGGTTTACGACATTCTTGCGTATCATCTCGGCCTTTTTCACGGCTTGTTCGATATTGGTATCTGGACAGAAAACCACAAACTCTTCACCACCCCAACGAACCAAACGGTCATCAGGTGCAATAGAACTGGCAACGACCATGACGAACTCACGCAGAATATCATCCCCCATTTGATGCCCGAACTTATCGTTAATCTTCTTAAAGTTATCTAAATCCATATAAAGGATGCTCAACGTCGAGTGCCCCCAACGTACTTGGCGTGCTTGCTGTTCTAACCAAGTTTGTACAGCATGACGGTTCATCGCTCCGGTTAGCGCATCTCGGTGCGCCAACTCGGCAAATTCGTAATTCTGCGCGCGCAAAGTGCCATTCACTTTTTCTAGATGACGATGACGACGCTTCGCTTTTTCATACGCCGCTCTGTTTTTCCGTAGTTCATGCAGAGAGAAAGCCAACCCTAAAGCCATCCAAGAAAACAATAGAGCAAACAACAACGTCTCTTGTGCAAGATAGGCACCTTCAAATTCGATCTTATCAATCACAATTTTGTGCTGACCAAGCGCAGCACCTGAACCAGTGGCAATATCAATACGCGTAATGTTCGAAAACTCTGGCGCAGAATGTTCAATATCGACCTTGTTATCCGCAAGCCACCAGGTCATTACCTGTAAGTTCTTAATCGGAATCTCGATGGTTTCACTAAAATTCGATGGAGAAAACTGCATGCCATTGTATTTGATAGTGTATTCATCATCCGGTTTCGAGTATTCCGGATTGTAGTTTCTCAGATAAAGACGTAGGTCATGGCTTGGGTTTTGCCCATTGCCCGCCTCTTCATAATGAAGCTTTAATCGGATGGTATGGTAATTAGAAAGATCGATGCCATGCGTTGGCTTCGCAACATCGGTATAAACCGAGATACCGCAATACGGCCAAGCATAACTGCTTTTTTTTAGCTCACAATTGAGTACCAAGCTTTGCGCATCATAGGTGATATCGGCCGTACTTAGCCCACCTTCGCTCGCATCTTTTGTCGCATAAATATTGAATTGTTCAGGTGTGATGACGAGCTTACGCGTGTCACCTAACACACTGTACAGAGCAACTAAACTGATCGTACAAATCGAAAGAGCGAAGATTAATTTGTGTATCCACTTCATAGGCAAGTGACCTGCTTAACTTATATACAACACAGTGTACTCAATGATATTTCGAACTTCAAATAAAGTCATTTATCAAGAAACAAAATTACTTTTGGCTTGGGTTCTTATTTCCGATACATGATAACGCGTTTTGAACCGTTATCACGGTTTAAAATCGTCCAATTTGATGACTTACTTGTTATTTGCGAAGCAATTCACAACCACTCAAGTGAGGCACCATCGTGCTTTGCGACGAGAAACAATGGTCATTCATTGTGGAAACATTGCCAGTTATTAACCCTGTCAACCCTGCATCTTGAGCGCACTTCGTTATATACTGTCGCAAAACACAATAACGAGTAATGTCATGTCATTAATTGCTACTGGTACGCTAAACAAAATGTGTGCTTCTCTCGATGGTGCCGTCAGCTATCGTCTTCCTGTGGGTGATGAAGAAGTCGATTTGTCACCGTTTCTCGGTAAAACACTCACGTTGACGCATACCGGCAATATTTTTTGTTGCTCATGCGGTAAGAAAACCAAAAAGAGCTATTCTCAAGGCCACTGTTTCGTGTGTATGAAGAAGCTTGCGAGCTGCGATATGTGCATCATGAAGCCAGAGACTTGCCACTACGATCAAGGCACATGCCGCGAACCGCAGTGGGGAGAAGAAAACTGTATGGTGGATCACTTCGTGTATCTATCAAATACATCAAGCTTGAAAGTGGGCATCACTCGCCACACTCAAATTCCAACACGTTGGATTGATCAAGGTGCAACTCAGGGTCTGCCAATTTTCAAAGTCAAAACGCGTCACATTTCAGGCTTGATTGAAGTGGAACTGGCAAAGCATATTGCAGACAAAACAAACTGGCGCACTTTGCTTAAAGGCGATGGTGAACCGATTGAGTTACAAGATCGTTTTGCTGAACTGCTTCCTCTTGTGCAAGACAAGATTGCTGAAATCAAACAGCAATTTGGTGAAGATGCCATCGAGGTACTGAGCGAAACCATTACCGATCTTAGCTACCCAGTTCAACAACACCCAACGAAAATCACCTCTCATAACTTCGACAAAAACCCGGTTGTGACTGGCATTTTGCAAGGCATCAAAGGCCAGTATCTGATTTTTGATACCGGTGTGATTAACGTCCGAAAATTTACATCTTACGAAGTTGAAGTAAGCGCATAGATACGTCTGCTTTACTATACAAACTTCCTAGATAGAAAAAGCTCGAGCACTGGCTCGAGCTTTTGTTTTTCTTCGTTCAGAGCGATGAGAGATTAATCATCAAGGATGCTTTCTAGCACATCAAACAACATATCCACTTCTTCAATAGTGTTGTAATGCATACAACCAATTCGTACCACCCCACCTGATTCTTCAATGCCAAGCTGACGAACCAAACCAAGTGCATAAAAGTGGCCATTCCAAACACAGATATTGTGCTCACCTAAGGTCTTAGCGATAAACTCTGGTGAATACTTGTCAAATGTTAGGGCAAACGTCGGCGTACGTTGCTGACAATCTTCGCTCTCAATGCCATACAGTTTCACACCTTCTAGCGCGTCGAGTCGTTGCAAAAAACGCTCACTTAAGCGCTGTTCGTGTTGATTGTAAAGCGCGTAACTTTGTTCTAATCGCTGACGAAGTGGTAAGTCGTTGTCGCCAAACTGAGCCAAATATTCCACTGCGGCCGCGACACCAGCAAGACCTTCGAAGCTTTGTGTACCCGTTTCAAAACGACCCGGACCAATATTCGTAGCCGGTTCTACTTTATAAGGACGAAGGCTGCGCAACCATTGGTCGGCCACGTAAGCGATACCGACATGCGGTCCAAAGAACTTATAAGCTGAACATGCTAAGAAATCACAACCCAGCGCTTGTACATCGACCAAATGGTGAGGTGCATAATGCACGGCATCGACATAAACTTGAGCACCAACACCGTGCGCCATTTCAACTACGCGCTGAATATCAACTATCGATCCCGTGGTGTTTGACGCATATGTTACGGCAACCAAGCGTGTTTTTTCTGAAAGTAGGCTTTGTAAGTGCTCAAGATCTAAAGTGCAATCAGCTTCATTGATTCGAACTTGCTGAACCTTAGCACCTTTGTCTTCTGCTGCTTGTTGCCAGCTTGAAACGTTCGAGTAATGGTCAAGCGCTGAGACAATGATCTCATCCCCTTCTTGCCAATCACGACTGATTGCACGGCTTAACTGGAACGTCAGTGATGTCATGTTCGCGCCAAAGACAATATTACCAGACGAAGGTGCATTCAATAGCGCTTGTGCCGACTCGCGCGCACTCTGCATGACATCGACTGTAGCTTGGCTAGAGAAGTAATGCCCACCCAAGTTGGAATTAAAACGCCCAAGGTAGCCGACCATTGAATCAAGCACAGATTGAGGAACTTGCGAGCCACCTGGCCCATCAAAAAACGTAACTGGTTTGTCATTATGATACTGAGACAGGGCGGGAAACTGTTCTCTGATTTGATTAAGATTGAAGTTCATTACGTTTGTCCGTAGCGGTTAATACAAAGACATCCATGTGGCCTGCTTGGTCATCAATCACAGAACGAATTGGACAGGCGTTGTGCCAAAGTTTGCTGTCAGCCAACATCGCCACTTCCCCGTTTTCTAATATTTTGCGGAAAAATGGGGCTTGGTTATGGCTACTGTATAGCATGATGTCACCACCAATGATGTTGTGACGACCAACACCAACCATCGCGATATGATCAAAACCGTCTTGGTGCACACCTTCTGGCGCGACCTGCGTTTCGCTATCTAATGCAGTGATTCGAATCTGGTGAATTTCGATTTCTTGACCATTTGGAAGGTGGTTTGCGCTCACGAATAGCGCACACATTTCGCGAAAGCCTTCACTTGCTAAAATGTCTTTCTCGATAGGTTCAAATTGACGAATGACATCACCCTGAAATCGGTTGATATCTGAGGACTGTACAAAGCAGTTCTTGTTCAAATCGATCACTTGTCCATCTTCAAAACTCACGACTGAGTAGCGTCGTAATCGATATTGCCCATCAGCGTGCTCAGTATGAGGTAACGCTTCAAATGAAGGCGAAAGTTGCTCAATTGCTGCCATGCTGAGCTGAGTTAAATGTAGAGTGTTCTCACGCGAATGTAACATCATTGACTCCTTTAATGAGGCACATTTAATTAACATTTAATTTACAACATAGATTACGCAAATATTCTGCAATTGCCAGCTTTTAACGTTGATAGCTTCAACATAAATAAAAAAACGAGATGAAAACCCACAAACAAAAGCTAAGCTAGGTATATGTTTTAGATTAAAGCTTACGCAACATTTGAAACTAGATTTCTCTACTGCAAATAGAATTTTATGCTGGATTGAGACAATTTCTATCACGCGATAGTGAGTTCTAATCTATAACCATTTATTCGATCTCAATCGCCGTTTATGCTTTTAAAGCTATAAGAATTTCCATACAATCGAGAGAAATGTTCAGCCCTCTTTGGAGCCACAATGAGCGACGTAAAACACTGTAAACTATTAATTCTTGGTTCTGGTCCAGCAGGTTACACCGCGGCAGTATACGCAGCGCGCGCGAATCTAAACCCTGTGCTTGTGACGGGAATGCAACAAGGTGGTCAGCTAACCACTACAACAGAAGTAGAAAACTGGCCAGGTGATGCAGAAGGCCTAACAGGCCCAGCATTAATGGAACGCATGAAAGAACATGCGGAACGTTTCGAAACAGAAATCGTATTCGATCACATCAACGAAGTTGAACTGTCTCAACGTCCATTCCGTTTAAAAGGTGATTCTGGTGAGTACACCTGTGATGCTTTGATCATTTCAACAGGTGCATCAGCTAAATACCTAGGTCTGGAATCAGAAGAAGCGTTCAAAGGTCGCGGCGTATCGGCATGTGCTACGTGTGACGGTTTCTTCTACCGCAACCAAAAAGTAGCGGTTGTTGGCGGCGGTAACACAGCGGTTGAAGAAGCGCTGTACCTATCTAACATCGCATCTGAAGTTCACCTAATCCACCGCCGTGATTCATTCCGTGCGGAGAAGATCCTCATTAATCGTCTTATGGACAAAGTGGAAAATGGCAACATCATTCTTCACACCGATCGCACACTAGATGAAGTTTTGGGCGACGATATGGGTGTAACTGGTGTTCGCATTAAAGATGTAAACACAGGCACAACTGAAGATCTTGAAGTGATGGGCGCGTTTATCGCGATCGGCCACCAGCCAAACACCCAGATCTTTGAAGGCCAGCTAGAAATGAAAGATGGCTACATCGTTGTGAAGTCGGGTCTAGAAGGCAACGCAACGCAAACCAGCATTGAAGGTGTATTTGCAGCTGGTGACGTAATGGATCACAACTATCGTCAAGCAATCACATCTGCAGGTACAGGCTGTATGGCAGCTCTGGATGCGGAACGCTTCCTAGACGCACTTAGTGACAAATAACTTTTCACATTTGTGTCATATCCTTAAAGCCCAGCGGTATTCCCGCTGGGTTTTCTTTTGTATACTACCGCCTCATTAAAACAATTATCATTAAGCCTTCACGATGGATAAGAAAAAGCAAAGCAGCTTGAATAAGTGGCTTAAGCAACAGAGCAAGTTAGCCAAGCGCTGGCTCATGATTGCGATAGGCCTAGGCGTACTTTCAAGCGTGTTTTTATTGGCTCAAGCAGCCCTGCTCGCCTCCATTCTTCACCAATTAATCATCGAACAAGTCGATAAAAGTGAGCTCATTTGGCACTTTGTCGGATTAGTCGGAACCGTCATCGGCCGCGCTGCATGTGCGTGGGGCCGCGAAATTGCGGGCTACCGCTGTGGCGAACAAATCCGAGTTTACATTCGACAGCTCATTTTAGACAAAGTCCACAAGCTGGGGCCTGCTTACATTAAAGGCAAACCAGCAGGCAGTTGGGCAACATTGATTCTAGAGCAAGTTGAGAACATGCAAGACTTCTTCTCTCGCTACTTACCTCAAATGTCGCTGTCGGTATTAGTTCCTTTCATCATTTTGGTTGTGGTATTCCCAGTTAACTGGGCGGCAGGTTTAATCTTCCTTGTGACGGCCCCGCTAGTGCCTATTTTTATGGCATTAGTTGGTATCAAAGCCGCGGAAGCGAACCGTAAAAACTTCAAAGCAATGCAACGCTTGTCCGGTCACTTCTATGACCGATTGCAAGCGATGACGACTATTCGCCTTTTCGACCGTACAAAGTCAGAAACTGAGACCCTAAAAGGGGCATCAGAGGTATTTCGTACCCGCACGATGGATGTACTAAAAATCGCATTCCTTTCTTCTGCGGTACTGGAGTTCTTCACTTCTATTTCTATCGCTATTACTGCGGTTTACTTCGGCTTCAGTTACATCGGTGAATTGAACTTTGGTTACTACGGTGCTGGCGTCACCTTGTTTGCTGGCCTGTTCATCCTGATTTTAGCTCCTGAGTTTTACCAACCACTTCGAGATCTCGGCACTTTCTATCACGCGAAGCAACAAGCGGTGGGCGCTGCCGAAAGTATTGTCGAGTTTCTTGAACTAGAGGTCGATCAAGTGAAAGATGGAACTCAATCTCTTGAACAGAACACGCCAATTCAAATCGAAGCTCAAAATTTGGTTGTTTTCAGCCCTGAAGGGAAACAATTGGCTGGCCCTCTGTCATTTTCATTGGAAGCCAATCAAAGCACTGCGCTTGTTGGCCCAAGTGGCGCAGGTAAAACCAGTTTGGTTAATACCATTCTTGGCTTTATGCCATACAAGGGCAGTTTGAAAATTAACGGCTGCGAGTTGTCTCAACTTGATCTATCGACTTGGCGCGAAGCTGTCAGCTGGATTGGTCAAAACCCAATGTTATTGCACGGCAGCATTCGTGATAACGTCACGCTTGGTAAACACGATATTCCAGACGCACAAGTGAATGCAGTGCTCAACGATTCTTACGCGGCTGAGTTTGTTGAAATGCATGGCCTGGATTACGCAATCTCTGACCGTTCAGGCGGTTTATCTGTAGGACAAGCTCAACGTCTTGCACTTGCGCGAGCAATGCTACAAAACGGCCGTTTCTGGTTGCTTGACGAACCGACGGCAAGCTTGGATGCGCGCAGTGAAAAACTGGTGATGGAGGGAATTAATAAGTATACCCAATCCACCACTAACTTGATGATCACTCACCAACTTGCGCCTTTGCAAAACGTTTCACAAATTCTCGTGATGCAAGATGGTCAAATCGTACAACGTGGCGACTACGCTACCCTAGCCTCACAAGAAGGTTTGTTTAAAGACATGTTAGCTGCCAACCTAGCGCAGCGTGAATCAGACAAGGGGAACCTAGATGCGTGATTTACTCCCTTATCTAAAACTGTATAAAAAACATTGGTTCGGTTTGTCGCTGGGTATGCTATTGGCGTTCCTAACACTTGCTGCATCTATCGGCTTGCTCACTCTGTCTGGTTGGTTTATCTCCGCAGCAGCAGTGGCTGGTTTAACCGTTGCGCGTGAAACCTTCAACTACATGCTGCCAGGTGCTGGCGTGCGCGGTGCCGCAATGGCACGAACAGCTGGCCGTTGGGGGGAGCGTGTTGTAAGCCATAATGCGACATTTAAATTACTGACAGACCTGCGTATCTTCTTCTTCAAGAAACTTGCTCCGCTGATCCCAGGTAGAGTGTCAACAATGCGCGATGCTGATCTGCTGAACCGTCTGGTAGCCGATGTGGACGCAATGGATCACGTTTATCTGCGACTTGTCAGCCCAGTCATTATTGGCATCTTTGGCATTCTGAGTTTAACCGCAGTCTTAGCGTTCTTTGACTGGCATCTTGCGCTACTTTTAGGCTCAATTCTTACGATCATGCTTTTGGTGTGGCCAGTGCTTTTTTACAAACTGGGCAAAAACAATGGTGAGCACTTAACGCATAACAAAGCTCAGCTTCGTGTCGCGACACTCGATTGGCTACAAGGCTATAGCGAGCTGAGTATTTTTGGTGCAGAAGAACGCTACCGTAACCTGATTCTTGAAAAGCAAAAACAACTGCTTTCAAACCAGTTTGTAAACGCTAATCTGACTGGTATGGCGTCAGGACTTCTGATGTTGGTGAACGGCCTGACTTTAGTTGTCATGCTTTGGTTTGCTGCTGATGGCGTTGGTGGTCGGGCACCTGATCCTTGGATCGCCCTATTCGCTTTTGCAACAATGGCAAGTTTTGAAATTTTGATGCCTATTGCGGGTGCGTTCCAATACCTTGGTCAAACGCTGACTTCTGCCCGTCGCTTGAACGAAGTGATTCTTGCTGAGCCTGATGTTGTCTTCCCTGAGCAATCTAAACGCGAAGAAAAGCCACTGGATATCGAGTTCATCAACATTGATTTTGCATACCCTGATGGACAACAGAAAGTGCTGAAAGACCTTTCGCTTTCACTTCCTTTAGGCTCGAAAACCGCAATTGTTGGTCAAACGGGTTCAGGCAAGTCGACTCTGATTCAACTACTTTGTCGCTACTGGGATGTAAACCAAGGTGAGGTTCGCATTGGTGGCGCTTCACTAAAAGATTGGTGCGAATCCGATCTGCGCTCAGCAATTACCGTAGTGAGCCAACGAGTAGATGTGTTAAACGGCACGCTACGTGACAACTTGTTAATGGCGTCACCAAATGCGACTGATGAGCAACTGGCGGATATCCTAACGAAAGTAGAACTGGGTGCACTGCTTGAAGAGCCGGGTCTTGATGCTTGGCTGGGTGATGGCGGTCGTCAGCTTTCTGGTGGCGAGAAACGTCGTATTGGTATTGCGCGAGCGTTACTACGAGATGCTCCGATTTTGCTTCTTGATGAGCCAACCGAAGGCCTCGACAAGCGTACCGAACAAAAAATCATGGCGCTTTTCAACGAGTATTTTGCCAACAAGACGGTTGTGTTCATCACTCACCGACTCATCGAATTAGAGAACATGGACAACATTTGCCTTATGGAACAGGGCGAGATCATTGAGCAAGGTGACCATCAAACGCTACTCGCTCAACACGGTCGTTACTACCAGTTGCTTCAATCTCTATAAGTAAGACTAAAAAGCTCATCTTCGGATGAGCTTTTTCATTGACTAACTCAACAAATTTGAAGAACGCTCTAACGACCAGACTTCGCCAAGTAAGCTGACATTTCGGCTTCTGGCACCATCCCTCCCCCGGTAGCCCAAACTAAGTGTGTGGCATTTTTCAAACGTTCATCCGTAAGCTGTAAACGAGTCTGGTAGTGTAGAGAACTCGATACATGCACCGCGCCCATCATTCCGGCTAATGCAGAGGGCTCCAAATTGATGCCTTCTCGTTCGCTCAACTCTCCTAAAAGCTGATACATACGTTCATCCGTCACGGTGTAGTAACCATCAATTAACCGCTCCATGGCTCGCCCAACAAAACCAGAAGGACGACCAACGGCCAAGCCATCTGCCGCGGTGAGATTATCTATACCAATATCTTGCACCGCTATCTCATCATGCAAACCCGTATGTACTCCCAACAACATGCAAGGAGAATGTGTTGGCTCAGCGAAGATGCAATGCACGTGGTCACCAAAGGCCACCTTGAGCCCAAAAGCAACACCACCTGGCCCACCACCAACACCGCATGGTAAATACACAAACAGTGGATGACGTTCATCAACCACAATACCTAAATCATCAAATTGTTGTTTTAAGCGTTCACCTGCAACCGAGTAACCTAGGAACAAGGTTTGTGAGTTTTCATCATCGATAAAAAAGCAGTTGGGATCGCTCTCTGCCTGTTTTCGACCTTGCTCAACCGCAACACCATAATCTTGCTCGTACTCAACCACGTTGACACCGTGCGATCGAAGTTTATTTTTCTTCCACTCTCTCGCATCGGCGGACATATGAACCGATACTGAAAAACCAAGCTTGGCACTCATCATGCCTATCGACATGCCTAGGTTTCCCGTTGAACCAACCGCGATGCTGTATTGTTGGAAAAATTGTCGGAACTCACCACTCAGCAGCTTGCTGTAATCATCACTCTCACTTAACAACCCTGCGGCAATCGCCAGTTTTTCTGCATGAACTAACACTTCATAAATGCCACCACGGGCTTTGATCGAGCCGGATATTGGTAGGTGACTATCAAGCTTGAGCATAAGGCGGCCGAATATTGGGACGTTGTACTGAGTTTCCAAAGCCGCTTTCATCTTTGGAATGTCCACTACAGGCGACTCAATGAGACCAGAAGCGGCTTTGGTTTCAGGAAAAGCTTTCATAAGATAAGGAGCAAAGCGCTTGAGCCTTGCACTCGCGACATGAATATCTTCTGCGTTCAATCCGACGTGTGGCAAACCTTCTTCAAGCGAGGTCACGTTGGGATTAAACCAGCAAACTTCATCTAGGTTGATCAGTTGCTCTACAAGTGGGAATTGTTTTTTAAGCACTTCCAAATTCAACTTGTTCATATCCTCTATCCTGCAATTCGTTCTTTAAAATCTTCCATTCAATTGGTTACGCACATAAACAAAAGCGCCGCAATTGCGACGCTTTTAACTCATTCAATTTGTGCTCTATGCGTAGTTTTGCTCGAACTCTTTCATGAAGTCGACCAACGCTTGCACACCTTCTAGCGGCATTGCATTGTAAATCGATGCGCGCATACCGCCCACCACACGGTGACCTTTTAGCGCTTTTAGTCCTTTTGCATCTGCAAGCTCAAGGAAAGTCGCGTCAAGTTCAGGCTTCGCTAATTGGAAAGGAACGTTCATTAATGAACGGTTCGATGGATGAACGCCGTTGCGGTAGAAATCAGACTGATCAATGTAATCGTAAAGCAGTTTTGCTTTTTCGCGATTCACTGTTTCAATGCTCTTAACCCCACCTTGTGCTTTAAGCCATTTGAAAACAAGGCCAGACAAGTACCAAGCAAACGTTGGTGGCGTATTAAACATCGATTCTTTTTCAGCAAGAACTTTGTAATCAAGAATACTTGGCAGCACTTGTTTCGCCATGCCGAGTAGATCATCACGAACAATCACGATGGCAATACCTGATGGACCAATGTTTTTCTGAGCGCCCGCGTAAATCACACCGTATTTCGATACGTCGATTTCACGAGAAAGAATTGTCGAAGACATATCAGCAACAATTGGTTTGTCGGTGATTGGAAGATCATTGATTTCGAGGCCATCGATGGTTTCATTTGGGCAGAAGTGAACATAAGCCGCTTCTGGGGCAATTTTCCATTCGCTTGCAGGTAGAACAGCGACTTTACCGTCAATCTCTGTTTTGGCATCAAATACGTCAGGTTCGCAGTACTTCTTCGCCTCTTCGACTGCACTTTCAGCCCAGTAACCACCATCGATGTAGGTTGCAGTTTCTGCCTCACCAAGTAAGTTTAGCGGAACAGCGGCAAACTGAGCACGAGCACCACCTTGGCAGAACAGTACTTTGTAGTTGTCTGGAATATTCAGCAAATCACGTAAATCTTGCTCTGCTTCTTCTGCAACTTTGATGAACTCTTTACTTCGGTGGCTGATTTCCATTACCGAAGTACCAAGACCTTGCCAGTCGATCAGTTCCTGTTGTGCTTGCTGCATGACAGCTTTTGGCAAAGCCGCTGGCCCTGCACTGAAGTTAAATACGTTGTCCGTATTTTGTTCCATGATGCTCATTGCTCCTGCTATGTAAATATTACGAAATTAATATCACGTTTTTATGGCGATAAAAACAAGAAAAGAGGTCTTAAGACCTCTTTTAAACTGAAAACGTCAAATTAACGGAAAGCTCTAATCGTAATCGGCTTATTTCTGCATCAACGCGGGCATTAACAGACCAATCAATGGAAATTCATGACCATTTTCAAACTTAAGCTTGCCTTCACCGATTTGAGCTTTAAGTTCATAACCACCGTCGACTTTTTCAATCAACTCCATGATCAAAAGCTCATCAATGCCTTCTTGGATAAATGGATAGTGTTCAACAAGTTCATCTGAGAAGTAAGTACTCAATTCGCCGTTTGTTGCGGTCATCAACTTCATTGGGTCTTGCGTGATATGGTCTGTACCTTGAGGGACAGATAATTGCCACTCGTTGCGGAATTTACCTTCACCAAACGCCAAAGAAAGCTCATTAACTGAAAGCTTAAAGCCCTTACTAAATAGCATGTCGATGTGAGGCATTAACTCGGACACCTGTTGTTCATCAAGTACTGGTGAGCTTTGATAGATCGACATAATTTGATCGAACGAATTACTATCGACATCTGCGATAGCAAAATTCAACTTAAAGTTATCAACATCAGTGCCATCCGTTAGGCGCATTTTTTGAGCATTAATGTTCAATTGGCTGTTTAGCTTCTCACCGGTTTCGTCATTCGACGTGTTGCCGCTGTAGCTCGCCTTTTCAATCAAAAATACCTGTTTAAGCGATGAATCAACCACATCTAACTTTTCTAGAGAAAAGGTTTGTTCACCAAGCCAATAGCCTTTCGCTTGCTTACCCTTACCTTTTCCACTCAGATCATTCAGGTGTAGCTCGTCACCATTTTCAAAATCGACTTGAACCGAAGGAATCGATACTTGGTACTTCAAATCACCGAGTACGGTAACATCGCCAGTCACTTGTGCAGGACTTGTCGAAACCGATACGCCTTGTGCTTCATTGCGATAGTTCCAGCTGTCTAAATCCAACGTAAACGCAGTGTTACCATTAAGCTGTGTTTTGCTATGCATGGTAAGCGGGAGAAAATCGTTATCCACCAGCTTAGAGTCTGCTGTGAGGCTAGTTAAGCCATGGCTTACATCACTCGTAACTTCGAACATAATCGGCAAACCATCGCGTTCAAACTGTGTTTTCAGTTCAGGGTCAACCACTGAGTATCGAGTCAATACAACGGAAGAAAGGTAGCCACGTTGGTATTCAACAACTTCGCCTTTGATCATCTTATCGTTCATATTGGCGATACCGTCTTCAATGATCGACTGACCAATTTGACCAACCGCAAGCGGCCAACACAACGCCAATGAGATTGCACCACCGATGGCGCCTAGTTTTTTTAAGTTTTGCATAACATCACTTTTCAGGTATTTGCGCTCAGTCTACCCCAAACCATTAACGGATAAAACATTGAGATAAATCAGACTATTGATGCTAATTCTAGTCCATTAGTCAGGAATCATACGCAGCTCGCACTCATTACGCCGTTTTATTGATAAAGTTTGCTTGGCCAAGTTTTAACCGGAGCTCAACCACCTGTGAATCGTTACGCTGTATTGTGTCTCGACAATAATCCAATCAGTGCAGAGCAGTTTCGATTGGAACTGTCGGCTTTCTCAAGCAAGTTTGATATTTTTTCTGTCGAATCGATAGAAGAAGCGCAAAGCGCGTTGGAATATCTTGAAGAAAGAGAACAAACTGTCGCGTTAGTGATCGCTAGCCATCACGCGCACTTTAATGGTGTGGATTTTCTCATTGGGCTGGACAAAACACCGCACACAGAGCGCGCTCGTAAAATTCTCATCAGTTGCTCTTCAGATATTGACGCGATACTCACGGCCGTCAATGAAGGTCGTTTGGATCATTGTTTGACCAAGCCTCTACCAGATAACGTCCTTTTTAATACCGCTCAAAAAGAGCTGACGCAGTTTATCTTACGTAATTGCAAAGAAGACTTGCTCAGTTATAGCCAAATCTTGGACCAGCACAAATTGCTACGTGCTCATATCGAAAATCAGATGAGCAATTACCAAGCCGGTTTCTTACACGACTATCACTCGATGTCTGATAATGAACTGGCAGAACAAGTAATATCTGCCTTGCAACAATTTTTCAAAGAAAATGACGAAACAAAAGCTTGTCGAACCTACTCTCCTGAGCATTTGCTGACGGTTGAAGGGGAACCGAACAGCTTTTTATGGTTCATAACCAGCGGAGAAGTGGCGCTTTACAAAAGAGACGAACAAGGTATGCAGCGAGAAGTGGTTCGCCATACCAAAGGGAACATTGTCGGCGGCATGTCATTTGTGACTGGGGAATGCTCCTTTTCTACTGCACTTACGCTTACCGAAACAGAAGTAATTAAACTTGATAGAAATGTGTTTCGTAAAGTAATGCAGAGTGACTCAAACCTTCTCCCCCTATTTACGAACTTACTTCTTCGTCATTTCAATCGCCGATTACAGAGAAGCATCAACACAAAATTACAATTGCAGAAAACACTCGAGTCACTTGAATCTGCTCATCAACAACTGATTGAAAGAGAAAAAATGGCCATGCTCGGCCAGTTGGTTGCGGGCGTGGCCCATGAGCTGAACAACCCAATAGCTGCGATTTTGCGTGGTGTAGAAAACCTCACTCATACCCTCGAAGGGCTATTAACTCAACTTCCGACAGCAGAAGTACAAATCAAAGGCGTTCAGCTTCTAACCAGAGCTCAAACTGCCATGCCAGCCTCGACTGCGGAACTGCGCTCACGCGTCAAAGAGCTCAACAGCACGTTACCTGATCGTGCCATTGCCAAAAAAGTCGTCAATTTAGGCCTAGAGAGCGATTCCGAACTCGTTTCCCAGCTCGCCAAGAAGAAAGACAATGCCTCCTCTACGCTAGAGACGTTAGAACAATACCATCAAGCAGGTGCTTCTCTCCGTTCTATCAATGTTTGTGCCGCTCGCATCGCTGACATGGTGAAGAGCCTAAAAGGCTACGCGAGATCTGATGATGAACGCATGCACTACGCCGATATCCATGAAGGCATCGAAGACACTTTAGTGATTTTCGAAAACAAGCTAAAGGTACATCAAGTTTCAACAGATTACGCCCCACTTCCGCGTATGCTTTGCCAACCTATTGCATTGCAACAAGTATGGACCAACCTAATATCCAATGCGATTGACGCCTTTCCTGAAAAAGGGTCGTTAAAAATACAAACGAGAGAAGTTGAAAAAAACCAACAGCGTTATGCCGTGATTTCATTTGAAGATAATGGATGCGGTATTCCGGATTCGCAGAAAAAAGCAATTTTTGAACTCAACTTTACAACCAAAAAAGAAGGCAACTTTGGCTTAGGTATTGGACTGTCTATTTGCCAACAAATCGTTGCAGCACACAAAGGCTGGATTGATGTTCAATCGGAACTCAATGCCTTTACTTGTATGACCGTCTGGTTACCAGTCATTGAAGAAGGAGATGAAACATGACTAAGTATCTGATTTTATGCGTCGATGACGAACGAGAAGTCTTGGATAGTGTCCTTCAAGATTTAGCACCATTCGAAGAACATTTCATCGTTGAAGGCGCAGAGTCCGTTACGGAAGCAAAGCAAGTGATTGAAGAGATGGCGGAAGAAGAAGTTCAGCTTGCGCTGATTTTGTGCGACCACATCATGCCAGAACAAACGGGCATCAGCTTTCTTATAGAACTGAGTCAAAATGGTGACACCAAAGCAGCAAGAAAAGTGCTCCTAACCGGACAAGCGGGTCTTGAAGACACCGTTGAAGCGGTAAACCATGCTAGCTTAGATTATTACATTGCCAAGCCTTGGAAAGGTGAGGAGCTAAGACAAGCCATTAAATCCCAGCTAACAGCCTTTGTTATTGAAAATGATGACAATTTGTTGTCTTGGACGACGATTCTCGATTCAGAAGCAATCTTGAATGCAATGGCAGATCGCAGAGCCAGCTTCGGAGAGTAATAGTTGAGAATAGCTCTCTAGCAACTAGTGGCGCGCTTTTTGCTTTTGTTACGTCACCATTAAGTCAATTGACAAAACCTCGACACATTTTTGTTGGTCGTAGACCTTCGTTTTTATTATGATGTCGGACAAATCAGATTACGGTTCAAGCATTTGCCTGAATCCATGGAAATAAAGAACAAGGTTTATCGTTAGTTATGCGTAAAACACTATTAGCCGCTGCCCTATTAATGGCATCAAGCCATGCCCTAGCCGCAGACCGCAACGCGCCTGCAACTATGAGCAACTTTAGCTACGATTATTTCGAAGCTCGTATCGGCGCAAGCCCTGTGACATTTGGTGCTGGCTTCAGCAAATCTATTCACCCGAATGCGCACGTTATTGCTCGTATCGACTCTGAGTTTGATAGCGACTTTGATTCTGCTGCAGGTTTTGGCTTTCACTCACCGCTAAACAACTGGGCAGACCTTACAGGTGAAATGCTAATGCGTGTGGTTCAGCCAACAAGCTCAAGCAGCACAGATGTTGGTATGGAGCTAAACCTAGGCGTTCGCCAATGGCTTGGTCCTCAACTTGAAGTGGGTGGTAAAGTTGGTTACGTTTCAATCGACAACGATGACGATTGGACAGGTTCTGCTTACGCGCGCTTCCATTCAACAGAGCTTTTCTCTCTTGGTGCTGAAGCTCGCATCAACGATTTCTACGGTGATCAAATAATGTTCACTACACGCTTCAAGTTCTAATTGGCGTAAAAAAGCAAAACCGAGGCAATTGCCTCGGTTTTTTTGTTCATAAAATGACTAACTCAAATGAAGTGGTCAAAAACATCAACATCCCTTTTCTGCTTTTAACACTTACTTTTCTGACTCGCTAACTCCATTAGAAACGAGTCAATCATTGTGTGGTTCAGTTGCCTTATTCACACAGTGCCAGTAACTGTTTTTTGCGTGGCTCTTGGATTAGTTTCCAGTGCACACCATCAATGGCACCAGCAAACTTCCACAGCAGTTTAACGTCAACATCATTGCCGTAAGCAACTCTTACTTTGTTGAACACTTCAACTGGACCAAGTTCCAAAAAGGTTTCAACATCATCAATACCCGCCTTTTTAACCATGCGCTCTAATGTAAGCTGCATGTTCGGTAGATCTCTCAAACGTTTACTTGCAGAAGACTTTTGGTATTTTCGCTCCTTAATTGAGCAATCAATAGATTTGCGTAACAAATCGTCAAGGCCAGTAAATCCGGACTCAAATAAATCGGTTACGTCATAATAGTTTACAGTAGCCGTCGTCTGTTTTTTGACGTGCTTGTATTTTTCACAATTAAGCAGAGTAAATTCTTCGTCTAAACCATTACCGCCGCGCAAATAACAGCAATCATTGCTGACAAGCGCAAACATGGCGTCATCGCTAAACAAGCCGATACCACCAAACATAGAACGTTTCTGATACTCATTAAAATTGCGTACATATTTAAAAAAAGCTTGGTCTGTCATGTCCATTGACCTCTTTAATCTGAATAAATTACCCCGATTAGCGATGTCACCAGATAAACAGCAGCTTGTAGCGAATTTAAAATGTCGATTTGTTGGCGATATTTTTGTGAGTTGTGCTCACCAACTTGCTTAATCATACTTAACGTTGAAAAATAAGTTAGGACATAGGTCACATATAAAAAAGTATAAATTCATCATACGTGATTAGTTTCACACTTATTGGGTATTTAGCGATATTTTTTTGACGCATGGCGTGCCAAAAACCACGCATCGTTATGATCCGTATACCATTTATAGAGAACTTAGTACGCATTTCATTGATAATGTTCTTCGGGTAAGGGTACACTGTACGAAAGTTCTCTAACACCACGTCACAATGGAACATCTATCATTTTTTTGGCTACCAAATAACAAAGATAAGCTTATAAAAGCGCTTGAATCTGAATTCGCCCAATTGGTCGAACAATCCATATCTACAGGTAAAATTTCGTTACCACCCATCCCCGATGTAGTCATCAAAATTCAAAAACTTTGTATAGAAGAAAACACCACGGTTTCTGATGTCGCAAATTGCCTTTTAGAAGATCCAGGGTTAGCTGCTATTGTGATTCGCGTAGCTAACTCGGTGATTTTTAACCGAAGAAACATTACTTGTAGTGATTTAACTACCGCCGTCTCTCGTTTAGGTATCTTCCGCGTTCGAGACATCGTGACCGCACAAGCTATCGAGCAATTGAAACACGCGGTCAATCTGAGTAAAGAGTGCAATGACATACTGGTAAAAAGTGCGGCCGTCTCTCGAGAGCTTGGCGCCACGATGGTGCTGGTCGTACAAGAATTCCACAAACACGAGCCTTCTGTTTACACACATCTGGAGCTGGAAAAGGCACTTCTAGTTGGCTTATTGGCCGATATTGGCTTGTTCTGCCTCATTAACGAATATCACCTGTATCTGGATAGTGGCAATTACCTTGACCCTGATATCGCGTTGCAAATCTTCCAAACTCGCTGCTCTGCAACCAGTAAGTTGGTGCTAGAACGCTGGGGGTTCGACAACGATTTTCGAGAAGTCTCTTCAAACGAAAAGTTTGTTACCGCTCGTCCAGAAGTCAGTTATTTGGACATTGCTCGAATTGCAAACCACTTATTGATGTTCCGCAATCAAGACGAACGTATTGATGAACATGAAGTGGAATTCAATTTAACAGGTGCAGAGGTCTTGTATGACCTAAGCAATATGAGTGATACTGACTTTCAAAACGAAATCAACGCAGTACTCAGTGCTAGCGGCTTGTAATTAAGTTAACTAACGTCATCCACGATAAACATTAAACTCAAGGTCGAGTGTTGTTTTGTCAGTGGCTTGTCTCACTAAGGAATTATCAAGTTTTATGTTCTCAGGGATGCTATTCATTTTTGCCCCTCTTGTAGTGGGGTACTTAATTCCTATTTCTCGCGCAGCTTTACTAGAGAAAATTAACCAATCAACTTCATACCTTATTTACGTCATTCTTTCGTTGATGGGTTTAAGTTTAGCTGCCTTAGACAACTTGAGTAGCAACTTGCAGAGTATACTGCTGTACGCTGGTACTTTTTTCGTCTGCTTGAGTGTATGTAACTTACTCGCTCTGCCAATAATCGATAAGATTATTCCGTTGCAGACCAATCACAACCAAAACAAGCTTCCACTTTCTTCTATGGCATTAGAATCAGTAAAACTGATTGTTGTCGTTGGTGGAGGCTTAATTGCTGGTCTCATTTTGCCGATAGGTCTGGAGTGGGTAGACACCGCGAGCGAATGGATCCTCTTCCTTCTGCTCTTTTTCATCGGCATTCAACTCAGAAACAGCGGTTTAACTCTGAGACAGATCTTGCTCAACAAACAAGGCATGGCGATTGCTGTCATTGTTATCGCCACTTGTATGCTCGGCGGCGTTATCGCTTCTGTGATTTTAGACTTACCACTTTATCAAGCATTAGCGATGTCTTCCGGATTTGGCTGGTATTCATTAGCAGGCATTTTGATGGGCGACGCATTTGGTCCTGTGTTTGGTGGGGCGTCTTTCCTTATCGAACTCATGCGTGAGTTGATAGCGCTGGTCGCGATCCCACTCTTTATCCGTAGCTACCCTTGTACGGCTATCGGTTATGCGGGCGCAACTGCGATGGACTTTACTTTGCCTGTGATTCAAACCACAGGTGGTGTCCGCTGCGTCCCTGTCGCTATTGTTAGTGGTTTTATCTTGAGTTTACTTGTGCCCGTTATGATGCTTTTCTTTGTATCACTTGCTAGCTAGATCTCAGGTTTTATCTTTAACATCTATTACAATACGGCAAAAATTTAAATACCCAGTTAACGTTAAAGTGGTCAGTACACTGACAACTTCTTTATTTGAATTTTGTTATTTAGCCCAACGATTTATACAACAAATCCAATTGAGAAGAGCAACATCATTCGATGCGCTTAAACGTTAATGAAGGGATAACAACCAGAAGGAAGAAGAATGAAACGCTTTGTCGTTGCAGCGCTCCTCGCTACAAGCTCAACTTTTACGTTTGCCGCAGATCAACAGTGTCTTGCTAACAAGTACGATGGCTATGTCGATGCTTCACTACAATGGTATCAAGATCTTGTTGATTTAACGGTCTCCCAATATCCTGACTTAAAAGAAGTCAGCCAGTGGTTCTTAGATGGTCGCAAACACCACTTTGAACTTAATCGTGAGGCTGTTCATTACTTTCTTAAAAATGATCCAAGCCGCGTAGCAACAGAACAACCTATCGAAGCTTGGTTGAAATTAGAGCAACACGATGTCAAACAGCTTGCAAGTCGTAGTGATGATTTAGGCGAAGCCGCTAAGAAAACATTTAGCGATCGTCAATCAACCAATCATCCGAAAAACTACGAACTTCGCTCAGCGTTTGCTGATTTGTTAAGTCACCCTCAACAAATTGACTCGGCACTCAACAAGTACAACCAATCGATTGAGAAGCTTGAAAAACAAAAGTGTGACTAATCGCTAACTGACTATAAAACCTCCGGTTTAGAGCGATTAGATATGACCACGCTTTCATTTCAGTAACATGGGTTTCAATAATTAAAACGGGACTTTGCGCCCGTTTTAGTTTAGATTGTGCCGCTCGCATTACCAAAATAACTACAAATGATTCTTTGCCATGGTTAAGGAACAAAAAACCGCTGACGTTAGCTTTGAGAGCTTGCTAAAGATCTTCACCGTACCTGAAGGTCCTGATTCTACGTTGACAAAAATTGACGAAAGTCTCTCCCGAAACTTAAACCAATTTCTTCGTGAACACATCGTGGCAGAAGAAAAGCCTTTACGTGAAATCGAAAAAGACTTTTCTTCTGCTCAGATTCCTGAGCAACCTGAATTCGTGTCAGACCACACCGAGCACCTGCTAGATACGTTAGTGTCGCACTCGGTTCACACTTCAGCCCCAAGTTTTATCGGTCACATGACCTCGGCGCTACCCTACTTCTTGATGCCTTTATCCAAGATCATGATCGCGCTAAACCAAAACTTGGTTAAGATCGAAACATCAAAAGCATTCACACCTCTTGAACGTCAAGTTTTAGGGATGTTACACCGCTTAATTTACGGTCAAAACGACAAGTTTTATCGTAAATGGATGCACAGCGCGAACCATTCACTTGGTGCGTTTTGCTCTGGTGGCACAATCGCGAACATTACGGCACTTTGGGTTGCACGCAATAAAGCGTTGAAAGCAGACGGTGATTTCAAAGGGGTAGAAAAAGAAGGTCTATTCAAAGCCATGAAGCACTATGGCTACGAAGGTCTGGCAGTTCTGGTTTCTGAACGTGGTCACTATTCACTAAAAAAAGCAGCAGACGTACTTGGCTTAGGTCAAGAGGGTTTAGTCGCGGTGAAAACCGATGCAAACAACCGTATTGTTGTTGACGACCTAAAAGCAAAAATTGCCGAGCTTAAAGAACAAAACATCAAACCAATTGCGGTTATCGGTGTAGCTGGCACAACAGAAACGGGGAACGTCGATCCTCTGTCGCAGATCGCTCAAGTGTGCCAAGAGCACAATTGTCACTTCCATGTGGATGCCGCTTGGGGTGGTGCAACGTTGATGTCTAATCATTACCGTCACCTTCTCGAAGGTGTTGAACTGGCTGACTCAGTAACTATCGACGCGCACAAACAACTGTACATCCCTATGGGTGCAGGCATGGTGTTGTTCAAAGACCCAGACGCGATGAAGTCCATTGAACACCATGCGCAATACATCTTACGTAAAGGTTCAAAAGATTTAGGTAGTCATACACTAGAAGGCTCTCGCTCAGGCATGGCCATGTTAGTGTATGCGGCGATGCACATTATTAGTCGCCCAGGCTACGAACTATTGATCGATCAAAGTATCGAGAAAGCGCGCTACTTTGCTGACCTCATCAAACAGCAAGATGACTTCGAACTCGTTTCTGAACCGGAGCTTTGTCTACTGACATACCGCTATCTACCGCCATTGATTCGTGAAGCGCTAGATAAAGCGGAAGGTACTCAAAAGGAGAAACTAAACGAGCTCATCAACCAGCTCACGCAGTTTATCCAGAAGCGTCAACGTGAAACGGGCAAATCGTTTGTTTCTCGTACAAGGCTGAACCCTGACCAATGGCAAAGAATGAACACCATCGTATTCCGAGTGGTGCTTGCCAACCCATTGACGACCAGAGATATCTTGAGCTCAGTACTGGACGAACAACGCGAAATCGCCAAACAAGCACCAAGTTTGACCGCAAAAATCGAAGAAATGGCCTCAGATATTTTAAGCGCGTAAGCTTAAGAATGAGTTACATCAACTTGAAAATTTCTTTCTTTTTGATGTAACTCAAACATCATTCTCGTGCGACTGGCGCAACAAAACTACGATTCCACATTCAATTCTGTAGTTTTTACAACATTTTGTTTGAGGCCTGTCAAATTCTCACTAAATAGTAACCGTATTTGGTTTAGCCAGATTGAAGATCAGGTTTATACTGAAACTATGGCGCTGGTAGTTTTCGTTAACGCCCCTCTCTAACTTAGAAACCGATGTGTTTCCACCCGTTAACAGAGCCAGCGAGTTGTTCTCTATACCCTCGTGAACACTATGAATACATTAGAAAAAATTCAAAAAAATCTGGAGAATTTCAGTAAGTCAGAGCGCAAAGTTGCAGAAGTAATTATGGCGTCTCCACAAACTGCGATTCATTCTAGCATTGCAACGTTAGCAAAAATGGCTGACGTGAGTGAGCCCACTGTAAACCGCTTCTGTCGCCGCCTGGATACCAAAGGTTTCCCGGATTTTAAACTTCACTTGGCTCAGAGCCTTGCTAACGGTACGCCATATGTAAACCGTAATGTGGAAGAAGATGACGGCCCAGATGCATACACGCATAAGATTTTCGAATCGACAATGGCGTGTTTGGATGTTGCTAAAAATAGCCTAGACCCGATGCAAGTAAACCGTGCGGTTGACTTGCTGACTCAAGCAAAACGTATTTCTTTCTTTGGTCTTGGTGCGTCTTCATCTGTTGCTCGCGATGCTCAAAACAAGTTCATCCGTTTTAATATCCCAATTACTTGTTTTGAAGATATTGTCATGCAACGCATGAGCTGTATTAACTGCAGCGATAACGACGTGATTGTTCTCATTTCTCATACTGGTCGTACGAAAAGCCAAGTTGAAATTGCGAATCTGGCTCGTGAGAACGGTGCAACTGTCATCGCTATCACTGCGAAAGATTCTCCATTAGAGAAAGCAAGTTCACTGGCTATCACTTTAGATATTCCTGAAGATACGGACGTATACATGCCAATGGCAAGCCGTGTCGTTCAAATGACCGTTATCGACGTATTAGCCACAGGCTTTACACTTCGTCGTGGTACAGGTTTCCGCGAAAACCTAAAACGCGTGAAAGATGCCTTAAAAGACAGTCGTTATGACAAGCTAAGTCAGTACTAAGCATTGATTAAGGGGAGCCCAATTGGCTCCCCTTTTATTTCTTCTCGCAACGACTTTACTTGTATTTACTCATTCACACTTGATAAATCGCTTCTCGATTCCAATACCTCTACTGAACTCATGTGCGGCGTGCTTTCTGCAACGCAATCTCCACTGCAATCGCACACCTGTTTTAGTATGAACACCAAACGCTCCTGATTAAGAGGTAAAGGGTTACCTTTAATCGCAATAGACTTAAGCGCATCGTTTGCTACCTGTTCAAACGAAGTTTGGCAAACACCAAACTTACCAAGCAATGGCAATTCTAGCTTATCTAACACCATCGTGACCC
This sequence comes from Vibrio sp. S457-15, assembly GCF_000960545.1. Taxonomy (NCBI): domain Bacteria; kingdom Pseudomonadati; phylum Pseudomonadota; class Gammaproteobacteria; order Vibrionales; family Vibrionaceae; genus Vibrio; species Vibrio sp. S457-15. The sequence goes on from NZ_JYOQ01000005.1 coordinate 44,642, forward strand.
AAAGCACGCCGTCATGTTCATTCGCATTCGCTCTGTCCGTGACAAGTCGAGCCAGTTTTCGATAACGATTGATCACATCATTCCTGCCCGCTTGCTTTGCTGCATTGATGTTTTCTTGCATCACATGAGGTGCTAAACGTGCAGTTATCACACTGTGCGGAGCATCAAGTTTCCCACCAAGTGCAGAGGCTAACCCATGAGCAGCGCCCAATTTAGCGTTAGTGATCGCCATCCCTCCAAGCAAAGCTGCAAAAGATAAATCCGAACGAGCCTTATGATTATCCTGCTTGCAGCCTGCAATCACTGATCGACTCAATCGACGAAGCCCTTCTTCGCATACCATATCAGTGAGAGGATTCGGCTCGCCGCACACATAAGCTTCCATCAGATGCGTAAATGCATCCATAGCGCCTCGTCCAGATGTGTATTGATCAGTCCCATAAGTCAATGTTGGGTCGACAATCGCAACGTCAGCCAACATGTCCGGACTTCTTAAACTTACTTTTACTTTGTCCTGCCCAGACTTAAGAACGGCATTTCTAGTCACTTCTGAGCCAGTACTCGCAGTTGTGGGAATCGCGATGAAGTGAATCGGTTTTGCTTTGAGAGGAACGTTTCTTCCAACTACTTCCACATAATCGTAGACATTACCCTGATTGGGAATGATTGCGGCCAATGCCTTGCCCATGTCGATGACGCTACCACCGCCGATCGCGATGACCATATCAGGTTGAAATTTTCGCCCGAGCACCGCCGTTTCTTCCACCATCGTAATGTTGGGCTCCCCATTGATGGCGACGTGCTGATAACGCATATTTTGAGCTTTGAGATAATTGATGATGGGCGTGGCGCGCTGAGTCTCTTTTCCCGTCACGAGCAAGACGCTATACCCAAATTGATTGATAACTGATAGTGAAGATTGGAGCGCTCCTTCACCGAAAATAATCCGTGTTGCAGTCATAAACTGAAACATACACTTCCTCCCCAAAACGACAACTTTTAATAGATTGCTATGGTTTGCGTTAAAAAAAGTTGACCAAATCCACCTTGCCATCAATAACCCTTCAAAAAGTATGTTTTTATGCGTCACTTCACATAGTTACCATGTCATTTTTAAGGCTTATTTTTGTCCGATTAAGCGGTTATTTACGTCTTTTGGTTTAAAGCTCGTTTAGTTTTTATCCGATAGATTTCGCCTATAGATACAAGAGGTAATTGCTGCTTTATTTCCGTATCTGGATAAGGCATAGTTACTTCAACAAAAGAGAGCGCACCAAGCCTCTATGTTTGTACGCTTTCAAAAAAGAATAGATTTAGGAGAAATAAGAATATGTTCGTTGTTATTTTTGGTCGTCCTGCATGTCCTTACTGTGTTCGCGCTAAAGAACACGCAGAAACACTAAAAGCTAAACGTGATGACTTTAACTACCGTTACGTTGATATCCAAGCTGAAGGCATTTCTAAAGCAGACCTTGAGAAGACAGTTGGCAAACCAGTTGAAACTGTTCCTCAAATCTTCATCGACCAAGAACACATCGGTGGTTGTGACGATTTCGAAGCTTACGCGAAAGAGCATCTAGGTCTATTCGACGAGTAATAAGCATTAGATTTTTTAAAAGCCGCATGATGCGGCTTTTTTATTATTTTTCAGCTTGTTACTTCCCTAAGTCAACTAATAGCAAAACCTAAAAAAATTCACTTATCTTTTTGCTATATTTAGTTACAATTCGCAGTTCTAAACCTTTTTTTGGCACACACTTTACCGAGCCACACAGTGAACATAGACGTCGTACAACTTCTCGATCAAAACCCCATTCTTCTAATCTTCGTCGTATTAGCCATTGGCCTTGCCATCGGAAAAATTCGCTTTGGAAACCTACAGTTAGGTAACTCTATAGGTGTTCTAATTACCTCGCTGATAATGGGTCATTTAGGCTTTTCCTTCAACGCAGAAGCGCTAACCATCGGCTTTATGCTCTTTATCTATTGCGTTGGCATAGAAGCTGGACCTAACTTTTTTGGCATCTTCTTTAGGGATGGTAAACACTACTTCATCCTCAGTATGACCGTGCTTGTCGCTGCAGTGAGCTTAACTTACGGTTTAAGCCACTACTTTGGCCTCGATTTCGGTCTTTCTGCCGGTATGATGGCCGGTGCATTGACAGCGACACCTGTTCTAGTTGGTGCTCAAGATGCTTTGAACTCTGGTCTTGCGACAATACCGCGCAATATGGATTTTTCTTTGGTATTAGAAAATCTATCCGTAGGTTACGCGATGGCTTATCTGATTGGTTTGATCAGCATGATCATGTTCGCTAAGTTGCTACCAAAGTTACAAAAGCAGAACCTTTCAGACTCTGCTCAACAAATCGCTCAAGAGCGTGGCCTTGGTAACTCAAGCCAGCGCAAAGTTTATCTACCTATTATTCGCGCATATCGAGTTGGCCCGGAGCTTATCGATTGGACAGACGGCAAAAACTTACGAGAACTTGGTATTTATCGCCAAACGGGTTGTTACATTGAGCGTATTCGCCGTAATGGTATTCTCGCCCACCCTGATGGTGATGCGATTTTGCAAGAAGGCGATGAAATAGCACTGGTAGGCTTCCCTGACAGCCACGCTCGTTTGGACCCAAGCTTCCGCAACGGTAAAGAAGTGTTCGACCGTAACCTTCTCGATCTGCGTATTGTGGAAGAAGAGATTGTCGTTAAGAGCGACGCGATTGCCGGCAAACGTCTATCTGATTTGAACCTGTCTGAGTTCGGTTGTTTCCTAAACCGTGTGGTTCGTGCGCAAATCGAAATGCCAATGGATTTAGACATTGTTCTTGCCAAAGGTGATGTGCTTCAGGTGAGTGGTGAGAAGAGTCGTGTACATGGCCTTGCTGAGAAAATCGGTTTTATCTCGATCCACAGCCAAATGGCCGACTTATTGGCGTTCTGTAGCTTCTTTATTCTTGGCATTATGTTTGGCCTAGTGACCATGACATTTGGTCAAGTATCGTTTAGCTTAGGTAATGCAGTAGGCCTTTTGCTGTCAGGTATTACACTAGGCTTCCTTAGAGCCAACCACCCTACTTTCGGCTACGTACCGCAAGGCGCGTTAAACATGGTCAAAGATCTTGGTTTAATGTTCTTTATGGTCGGTATCGGTTTGAGTGCTGGTGGCAAGATGTTCGAGCATTTGACTCAAGTTGGCCCACAGGTGATTGGTCTTGCGTTTATTGTCAGTGTCGTGCCTGTTGTGATTGCTTACCTTGTTGGTGCATACATTTTGAAGATGAACCGCGCATTACTATTCGGGGCGATCATTGGCGCACGTACTTGTGCACCAGCGATGGATGTCGTAAACGAATACGCGAAATCGACTATCCCTGCTCTTGGTTATGCGGGTACTTATGCGATCGCCAACATCCTAATGACGCTAGCTGGTACGATTTTGATAATTCTGAGTTAACCGGTTTGAGTTTGATGAAACGGCCCAATCATCAAGTACAAAAAAGGCGCTCAATGAGCGCCTTTTGCATATCTTTCCAATCAATTAGATTTGAATGAAGTCTGTTTCTACAGCTGGGTTTACATCCGCTTCGTAATCAACACCTTCGACACCAAAACCGAATAGCTTCAAGAACTCTTCTTTGTACTCAACGTAGTCAGTTAGCTCTTTTAGGTTTTCAGTTGTAATTTGTGGCCATAGCTCACGACAGTGTTGTTGGATGTCTTCACGCAGTTCCCAATCATCCAGACGTAGACGATTCATATCATCCACTTCTGCTGCGCTGCCATCTTCTTTGTAAAGACGTTGGCTGAACATGCGGTAGATTTGCTCCATACAACCTTCGTGTACACCTTCTTCACGCATCTTCTTGAATACCATTGCGATGTAAAGAGGCATAACCGGAATTGCAGAGCTTGCTTGAGTCACAACTGACTTAAGTACAGCCACGTTTGCGCTGCCGCCAGTTGCACCCAGTTTCTCGTTTAGCGCTTTTGCCGCACGGTCTAGGTCCATTTTAGCTTTACCTAGCGCGCCATCCCAGTAGATTGGCCACGTTAGTTCAGTACCGATGTAGCTGTAAGCAACCGTCTTACAACCTTCCGCTAATACACCAGCGTCAGAAAGTGCATTGATCCAAAGTTCCCAGTCTTCACCGCCCATTACGGTTACTGTGTCTTTGATTTCTTCTTCTGTCGCAGGCTCAACACTTGCTTCAATGATTACGTCTTTGTTGGTATCAACCGCTGTCGATGTGTAAGTCTCACCGATAGGTTTAAGAGCTGAACGAATAAGCTCACCTGTTTCTGGCATTTTACGCACTGGTGAAGCCAGTGAGTAAACCACCATATCAACCTGACCTAGGTCTTCTTTGATCAGATCAATGGTTTTCTGTTTCGCTTCGTTTGAGAAAGCATCGCCGTTTAGGCTTTTCGCGTATAGGCCTTCTTCACGAGCAAGCTTTTCAAAAGCTGCCGCATTGTAGAAGCCTGCCGTACCAGGTTTCTTCTCTGTGCCTTCTTTTTCGAAGAACACTCCGATAGTTGATGCGCCGCCACCAAATGCCGCAGCGATACGAGAAGATAGACCGTAGCCACTTGAAGCACCAACGACAAGAACGCGTTTAGGCGCGTTTTTGATTGGGCCTTGCGCTTTTGTGTAAGCAATTTGTTCTTTTACGTTAGCTTCACAACCAACTGGGTGCGTTGTAGTACAGATAAATCCACGAATTCTAGGTTTGATGATCATATTCAACTTCCTTTAAAAAACCTTGTTAGGATAAAAGTTTCGCTCGAAGTTCGCATCTAATTTCTGTAAAAATGCTTCGAAAATGCAAGTGGTTGGAGCACTATCTCTCCTTGTAATGAATAAAAGACACAAAAAAGCACCTCTAGGAGGTGCTTTTCATTACCGAGGTTCACTCATTAGGCTGCTGGATTCAAGTGTGATTTTTTCGGGCTATCAGTACGAACTTCAGAGAAATCATGACTGAAGTGGTCTACTTGAATAGCTTTGTAACGAAGTTGGTCAGCAGCAGTGATCTTTTCAACCTCTTGCTCTGTCAACACACCAGCTTCAAGTGCTTGCTGTAAGCGATCTTGCAGAAGACCTTTACGAGCCACTTTGCCATCTTTCGCTGCTTTCATTAGCTTACGCTCCAATGGTTTGACGTCGTACATGGCTAGGAAGGCATTTTCCATCAAACCTACGCTATCATTTTCGGATTTTCCGATGTAACACAAGTGGGTTAAACGGTCACGCTGCACGCCTGGGGTCATCATGGCTTCAGCAATGCTGACACTTAACTCATCACTTGGTTTGTCGAAGTGATTCCCTAGTGGGAATAACAAGCCTTTCAACACGCCACCAACATATTTCACTGGGAAGTTTGCGTACGCTTCGTTCAGCGATTTAGCTGCGTTGTACAAACAGTATTGGACAGCGTAATGCACGAAGTTTAAGTCGCCTTGCTGACGCCCTTCATCTTCGTATTTTTTCAACGTCGCGGATGCCATGTACAGGTAGCTCAAACCATCACCCAAACGTGCAGAAATCATCTCTTTACGCTTCAAGTCACCACCTAACGTCAACATGGCAAAATCGGCGCTTACCGCTAACGCTCGGCTCAGACGGGTGATGTCTTTGTAGTAGCGTTGAGTTGGACCGCTCATATTCGCTTTCACAAAGCGCGAGCCTGTTAGTGCTGCACCTAGCGCACCAAACGTATTCCCCATCGCATGACCAATATGTTTGAACAATAGAGAATCAAATTCTTTAGCACCCTGCTCTGAGTCTGGGTTCGCCGCCGCTTCCATCTCTTTAAGCACATATGGATGACAACGGGTCGCACCTTGACCAAAGATCATCAAGTTACGCGTTAGGATATTTGCACCTTCAACTGTAATCGCAACAGGAATACCCAAGTAGTGTTTCGCAAGATAGTTCATTGGACCATCTTGAATCGCACGACCTGCGTGAATATCGAACGAGTCGTTCAAAATCGTACGTGCAATTTCAGTCATGTGGTATTTGGCAATAGCCGTAACAATGCCAGGTTTCTCTTTCATATCGAGAGAGGTAGTCGTCAACGTACGCGTTGCTTCCAAAAGGTAAGTCAGACCGCCAATACGGCCCATCGCTTCTGCTACCCCTTCGAACTTACCGATAGACATACCAAACTGCTTACGTACGTATGCATAAGCGCCAGTGGTTCTGGTTGTCAGGTGGCCGATTGCAGTACCAAGTGCTGGCAGTGAAATACCGCGGCCAGCAGACAAACACTCAACCAACATACGCCAGCCTTTGCCCGCGTAATCTGAGCCACCGATGAGCCAATCCATTGGAATGAAAACATCTTCACCACGAGTCGGACCATTCATGAAAGCAGAACCAAGTGGATCGTGACGCTCACCAATTTCAACGCCGTCATGGTCAGCAGGAATGAGCGCACAAGTAATGCCTACGTCTTTCTTATCGCCGAGTAAACCGTCTGGGTCCTGCAGCTTGAAAGCTAGACCAAGAACAGTCGCAACAGGTGCAAGTGTGATGTAACGCTTGTTCCAGCTAACTCGAACACCAAGCACCTCTTCGCCATCGTGCATGCCGTAACACACCACACCCTGGTCAGGAATGCCGCCCGCATCTGAACCTGCTTCCGGTCCAGTCAAAGCAAAACAAGGAATGTCCGTACCATCAGCAAGACGTGGTAACCAGTAATCTTTTTGCTCCTGAGTGCCGTAGTGAGAAAGAAGCTCACCTGGACCCAACGAGTTAGGAACCATTACCGATACCGCAACACTAATACTGCGCGTTGCAATACGAGACACAATCGTTGAGTTTGCCAATGCAGAAAACTCACGGCCACCGTACTCTTTCGAGATAATCAGTGAGAAGAAACGTTCTTTGCGCAAGTATTCCCACACCTCCGGTGGCAAATCACGATCTTCTTTCACGATTTTTTGATCGTCTAACATGTCTAAGAGCGTTTCAAGTTCATTATCCATAAACGCTTGCTCTTCAGCAGTTAACGTCGGCGCTGGGTAATGGTGTAGCGTCGTAAAGTTTGGCTTGCCAGAAAACAACTCGGCATCCCACCATACACTACCGGCTTCCATCGCTTCTTTTTCTGTACTCGACAGCGGAGGAAGAACTTTCTTAAACACTTTAAATGCTGGGTCACTAATCCATTTTCTTCGTAGAGAGCTCATAGTTCAGATCCTTTTGTTCACGTCACCGCTTGCGGCTAATCCTTATTATTGGTTTCACTTTTTACTTGTCGTTATCGAGCGACTATTTCGCCGACATACCAGCGGACAAGTAAGGAATCAGTAAATCGACGACAGATTTCACATCGATTTCTTTTTCAAATTTGCTTTCTGCCAGCTCGGTCAAAGCTTGACTTGAGGCCATCGTAAATACACACGTTCCCAACGTGAAATGTAATCGCCAAAACAACAACTCTTCCGTCAACTCTGGGTTTGCTTTCATGATAGAGAAAGTAAACAAATTCAATACTTCTGAGTATCGAGTGCTGATAAACCAACGCAAATGACCTTGTACATCGGTGTAACCTCGACCAATCAACAACATAAATAGTGCTGTACCATTTGGTCTAACATCATTAAGTGTACGCAGCGGTAAACGTAATGATTCAAACACTTCGTCCATGTTGTAGCTTTCACGGGTATTCAACTCAATGAGAGACGCCTTTATGCTCGGCATCAGTGCTTCAAGGTACCGGTCTAATACCGCGCGCACTAACGTCTTTTTGTCACCAAAGTGATAATTCACCGATGCAAGATTTACATTTGCTTTGCCTGTAATGGTTCTTAGCGACGTATCATTGAAACCATATTCAGCAAAAAGTCCTTCTGCGACATCGAGTATTTTTTCTTTTGTTGTGCTTCTCGGGGCCATTTTAATCACTCGTATTAAACAACTGTTTGAAAATATACTCTCGAAACTTTAGATTAACAAATGATTAACATCACATTTCCAGACATTGGTCGGACCACGAAGTAGATAAGCCACTTAAAAGAATGAATTTGAAACGAATAAATTTAGTGCAAAATTTTTTGAAAAAAAATGGAACTGTTCTGAAATAGCTCGGTCTGAATAGATGTAACAACTAGGGCATTTAAAGTTTCACTGGCCGTCAAACTTGTTTCAATCTAATTGTTACGTTGCTGCTTTTTTCTTATTAACTCCTATGTTTGTATCCGCCCAGTCAACTTTTCGGCTGGGCTTTTTTTCGCCTGTCGATCAGGCTTTATCTAACGCTCTTCAAAAACAAAAAGCCTCCCAAGTGGGAGGCTTTGAGTTACAAATCAGTTAAATACGAAGTTAGTCTTGTGCTTTCTTTGGTAATGAGAAATGCAGTAGAGCGTAACCAAGTACCGCCGCAGTAGTTGAGCCCATCAAAATACCTAATCGAGCGTATGTATCAAACTCAGGGCTTACATTACCGAACGCCAGTGAAGAGATAAAGATCGACATCGTAAAGCCAATACCACACAACACTGATACCGCGAAGATATGCTTGAAGTTTATACCCTCTGGTAGCTTCGCAACGCCCAGTTTCACAGCTGCCCAGCTAAAGCTAAAGATGCCTAGAGGTTTACCAATCAATAGACCTAGTGCAATACCTAGAGGCAGCATTGAAGTTAGGCCAGACATCGATACGCCTTCTAGCGAGATACCTGCGTTCGCAAACGCAAACAGAGGAAGAATACCAAATGCGACATAAGGGTGAAGAGCATGCTCCATGTGTTTCAGTGGAGAGTGTTCGCCCTGCTTTCCTTTCAGCGGAATCGCGAAACCGATCACTACACCTGCCAATGTTGCGTGAACACCAGACTTAAGTACAGCAAACCACAGAATCGCACCTACAATCATGTACGGTGTTAGCTTGGTGACTTCTTTCGCGTTCAGCATGAACAGTACACCTGTCATTACGAAGCCGACAAGCAATGCCATTGAAGAAAGATCACCGGTGTAGAACAGAGCAATGATGACTACAACACCTAAGTCGTCAATGATCGCAAGAGCCAACAAAAATACTTTTAGACTCACTGGTACGCGCTTACCAAGTAACGCCATGATACCCAGAGCAAATGCAATGTCTGTCGCCGCAGGAATTGCCCAACCAGAGATCGCTTCAGGGTCATTTGCATTAAAAGCAACGTAAATAAGTGCCGGAGCCAACATACCACCGACCGCAGCAATTGCAGGGAAGATGGCAGTTTCTTTCGATTTTAACGCGCCTTCAAGCAGCTCGCGCTTTACTTCAAGGCCAATAAGTAGAAAGAACACAGCCATCAGGCCGTCGTTGATCCAGTGAGAAACAGACATACCAAATACATAAGTATGCAGTAGAGATTGATAAGTTTCGCCCAGTGGTGAGTTTGCAATGGTCATCGCAATTGCCGCTGCAATCACGAGAAGAATACCACCTGCGGATTCCATTTTGAAAAAGTCACGGATGACATCGTTCATGGTTTCGTCCTTATATTTATTATCTTAATAAACGATTAACAAAGAATGATAAGAGTGTATAGCTGCAGAAAATTTTAGAATAATCGCTTGTTCAGAGTATAAACTTCGATTTTTCCGAGGTTATCTTCACTACTCATCGTATTTTTCAACAAACTAACAAACTATTGAGGCGAAGTAAGCCTTCTCGCCTCCTCTTATCTATCCAGTTATTAACCAAGATCGTTATTAAAGTAGCATAAGATGATGTCTCACTTCACGGTAAGTCTGTGATTTTTTAGACAGAACTAACGTGCTTCAGACACAAAAAAACCACTTTGCTAAGTGGCTTTCGATAGATTTTAGTAGCCGGTGAGCTGCATAAAGCCCCACGCCTCGTTGGAGCCAGAAGCCAAGATGGGACCTTCCCAATAAGGGATAACAAATGGCAACCACATATCGGATTTTATGATACGAGTCGTCAAATTAATTTTGTGTTCAGGTACATTGATGATCCATTGCAACGGTAAACGTCTGCCATTCGACAGGCTTGTTACCTGCATTGGCGTAATCGAGACCTCTTTCTCTGATAGATTGACCACTTTTCCCGAACGGGTCGATAGCGTACCGAAAATATGAGGCGTCTGACCGTGGTGACGGTAACGGCTAACCGTTAACGCACGTCCATCATCAAAGTTAAAGACAAACCAATCCCAACCTTGTTGGCCTTGGCCGATTAAGCCACTGCCCCATTCTTTTTGCGTCCAGGCTGAGCCTGTTACGGGGATGAGGCGGCCATTTAAGTTCAATGTACCTTTTACATTAAGAAACGGTGCGCTAAAGCTAAACGACGCCACAGATTGCAGTGCATGTTTAACTTGAAAGCCTTTGTCTCCATTTACCACAAACGGCCCGCTTGTCATGGTATTCAGTTCGAGTCCGAATGTGTCCGTTGTAACATTGAGGTTGCCTGGAAATGGTGTAGAGCCTAATGAGCGCCAAGTCCAGTTATCTATCCATAAACGGAATGGTCGGTTTGTCATGCCAGCTTGACCAATACCACCGCGTGCAACACGCTGTTCTTTCCACACATGCGAACCATGGCTCACGACAACATGTGAAATGTACAGTTGCGGGTTTTGCCAACCGCTGGTTTCTCGTTCATCGGTGGCGACGCGAAAATAGCTCCACTGCACGTTGTAAGTACGACCTTGCTTATCTTGCAGCTTCGCAAAGTAGTTCCACCATTCATGTTGATATTCAGGATGGAAGCGAAAGTCTGAAGGCAATGAGACATGCTCGTCCGGTAAAACGGGCTCAAAAATGGTTTTATTTTCTCGCGTCAGTACCGAATTGATTTCGTTTTCTTGGGTAGCAGTAGGCTCTAGCCAAAACGTTGAATACAACGTCGCTCCAGTCAACATGGCAAAAACAACTACGATCAGCATCGAAGCAAAAACGCGTTTTTTAGAGTTTTGTTTTTCCACTACAACGCATCCCTCAACGACTTCATTGGCGTACTCTTAATCATTCGAATTACGGGTAACGCCCCGGCGATCATAATCGCGAGCATTGCCCAAGCGATAGTTTGTGCATATTCCCAAGGAATGGTTTGCAGTTCGAGTGACCAACCAAAAGATTGTTTAATAATGATATCAACAATTAGGTGGGCCAAGGCCAATCCTAACGGTACTGCTATAATCGCAGAAATGGCACCAAAGGCGAACAGTTGCAAGCCCCCCAAGGCAACCAACTCTTTGCCAGAAACACCCATGCATCTCAGCAGCGAGAAGTGTCTTTGACGAGAGAGTTCTCCTGCTAGGGTTGCAAAGAAAAGACCAAATACAGCAATGATAAGAGTAATGTTGCCTAACGTGCCAGCGATGGCGAACGTGTGATCAAATACTCTCATGGCTTGAGTGTAGATATTGCTGTTGTCGAATACGCGGTCTTGTGGCAATCGGAAGACATTTTCTAAACGATTCTTCAACCCTTCTCCATTCACGCTGTCTTTCAGCAATACGCCTAACCCTACGTTGCCCGTTCCGGCAAACGCATAAAGCCAGTTTCGGTGTGACATCATCACTTGGTTGTATGGGTTGCCATAATCGTAGTACACACCCACGACTTGCCAACCTTCACCCAGTGGTGCTTGCAGATCAATGTAATCGCCCGGACGAATATCCAGTTTGAGAGCCATAGATTCACTGACCATCAAGCTCTTAGTTTGATGCAGCTGATACCAGTAGTTTGGAACACCGAGCTTAACCGTTAACGAATCTAGCTCCCCTTCAGAAGGGCCTGTGCTGACCACTTGCAAAGCGCCATGCTCGGTAGGAACATCTTTTTCCCAGCGCCACCAAACCGATTCAACTTCTGGCTGATCTTGTAACCATGCGCTCATTCGCCCAGCCGAGTTGTTTGTTGGATAAATATAGATATCTGCGGCCAAGCGTTGGCTTAACCATTTGTCAGTGGTGTCTCTAAAGCTACCCACCATGGTCTCAACACCAATATTCGCAGCGAGTGCTAACATAAACGCCATCGTTGCGACACCACGATAGCTCATACTTGCCGCCGCATCAGCAAAGAACCAACGCACACGAACCCAGCGTAACGTGTATGAGAAGCTTTGGAACATGTGCCACATCAAAAATGGCATGAATAGAGCCACACTCACCAACATCAATGCGATAATGGCAAAACCCGTCTCTTGCGTTTTAGGTGCTTGGTAAACCGCAACCGCGGCTACACAGAAAGCACATGCCGCCAATGCTTGCCAAGAAAACTCTCTTCCTGCAAAGCGCATTAACGATAAACGCGAAGACAAACGGATTGGTTGCGATTTCAACAATCGAATCAGTGGCCACAAACAGGAAATCAGAGCGCCCATTGCCGACATAATCAAACTGTATAAACTCGACTGCCACGACCAACCGATAGTAAGGCCAACGTTGGCGTCATATAGATCGCTCAAACTGGAAGATACTGCAGGGATCAACTCGTTCGCCAACATGAGTCCAAAGAAGTTACCGCAAGCCCAAGCGACCAAAACGAGTATCGAGAGCTCAAGTAATAACGCTTGCGCCAATTGGGCTCCATTCACACCGGTTTGACGCAAAATGCCGACTAATCTCTGACGCTGAATAAAAGATAGTGACATCGCTTGATAGAAGATAAAAAGTCCAACCAAAAACGACAACATCCCCATCGCGGTGAGGTTCATGTGGAATGCTTTGGTCAAAGATTCAAGCTCAGTACGAGTGTTTCGAACCAAAGTCATGCCATTTGGCAGTATGTTTTTTAATGCGATCAATTTTTCTTCTGGCATCTCGCCACATGAAATCGCTGAAAGACCCGAGCTTCGCTTCAACATTCTTAATAAAGAAATGTCGGTAACTAAACGTGTACCTGATAAGAGCTTGTTTTGATCCACTTGAACAGGGCCAAGACGGCTGCCGTCATTCAACTCAATAAAGTCGCCGTCTTGCCAGTTCATGTAAGACGCCAAATCTTGACTGATCAAGATCGGATACGGCGGCTTCATCAAGGAGAGAACAGGCATCTCATTAAGTGACTTGCCGTGCTGAAGAGGGATCATTGCGACAGGATCGATGCCGACGAGCATCAAGTTCATGTCCGTTTTGGCATCCAGATGAAGGACGTCAAAAGGCGCGCATTGATTGAAACCAGCGCGGCGCAACTGAATGTAAAATCCTTGAGGAATTTTATTTGCAGAATGTTTGGTACGAATTCGGTAAGGAAGTGGGTTTGAGAAAAGCTTCTCACCTGTTTCGTAACTCTGCTTCGCATGTTGGTTGATAGAAGTAACACCAACGAGAAGCGAAACACCAAGCGTTAAGCCTAACCAGACGAGAATAATTTGCAGTGGGTAACGACGGTAATGACCGAGTAGTGCCTTAACTACGGGCCATAACATGCAGTTGCCCTCCTTGAAGACGAATTTTCCCTTCCATGTGTGCCGCAACTTTCTCACTGTGCGTCACTAATAACAAGGTACAGTCCAATTGGCGTGCAAGACTGGTCAGCAAACGCATTACCGCTTCCGCATTTCGCTCATCCAAACTTCCCGTTGGTTCATCGGCAAGCAGAATTTTGGGTTCCATGTACAACGCGCGCGCAATCGCAGCACGTTGTTGCTGGCCACCCGACACTTCTTCTGGATAGCGTCCTAATAAAGGCATGAGATCCAGAGCCGAAAGAATTTGACGCCAGAGACCTTTATCTTCCGGTAACCCTTTTAGTTGACGGCAAAAACGGATGTTATCGGCGATGTTCAAAGTAGGAAGGAGGTTGAATTGTTGGAAAATGTTACCAATATTGTTGCGGCGGTAGAGCGTTCTTAAGTGTTCTGGAGCATCATGCATCGCAAAATTTGGAAACTGAACCTCGCCTGAATCAGCGGTATCTAAACCAGCAATGACGTTTAGCAACGTACTTTTACCAGAACCACTTTCCCCCATCAGAGCGACTTGCTCACCTTGCTGTAATGTTAATTCTGCCCCTTGTAGCACAGGATGAAACTCTCCCCCGTCTACATAGCCTTTACATAGGTCTGACAGTTTTAACATTGATTTTGCCGCTCAAATGGTGTTTAAAAATTGGGATCAGAATCTACACTAAAATCCTGTTAGTAGGAAGTATTTTGAATGCTTGATCACACTATGAGAGTACAAATGCAACTCGATTCACTTTCCATAACAGATTTTGTTGACGTTATAAGCAGATTTTTGCAGCAATTTTTCTAGCTATAGCAAGCAAAAAACTTGAAACGGCTGCAAAATGTGAAATATAAGCAAACTATGAACGAGATTTATTAGAAACTTCAACCAACTTCAATATCGCTACTTTTCAATTAAGTTTTTCATCCACTTTTTGCTCTTTATTCGAGGCAAACAGATACACCACTTCACTACCTCTTCAGTGAAGAAAAGTAGATACACCCACTGTGGCTCCCACCCCAAATATATCGCTGCAAACGCAGCGAGCGGAATACCGATTATCCATTGAGCAAACACATCTTGATACAGGCAGAATTTCACATCTCCACCAGCACGAAGAACCCCCACAATGACCATCATAGGCACTGAGCGCAATATGACGCCAAGTGCCAGAATCACCATGAACTGCTCTGCCAAATGACGAGTCTCGGCGCTCAATGCACTGAACGCATCGAGTATGAGCTGATTGGTGAAAAATAGAAGTACCGCAACACCGAAAGCAATCAGAACATTCAAGATTACCGTCGCCCAAGCTTGGTAATACACTGGTTCAAAGTTTTTCGCGCCGAGTTGGTTACCCACTAAAACCGCAGCCGCGTTCGATAGGCCAATCATCATAGCGAGAGCAATCGACTCAACGGGTGTCATCACCGACAACGCTGCCAAACCTTGCACGCCTGCTTGTCCCATGATCGCGTGGTAAGCAAACAGCCCTCCAGCCCAAGCGAGAAAGTTGAACGTCGTGGGTAAAGATAAGCTAAGAAAACGAGTGATTTTGTCCAACACTAAGCTGGCACGAATATCGCCCCAACCAAAGGCGATAATGTGTTTTTTCAACCACAAATAACCAAATAAGCAACCAACTTCAATGGCTCCACTGATCACCGTTGCAATTGCTGCACCGGTAATACCAAGGGCAGGAAAGCCTAGGTGACCGAAAATCAACACCCAGTTTAAAAACACGTTAGAGAGAATACCGATGCCGCTAAAGAAAGTACTCAACCCTGGTTGATGCATAGCACGTAATCCCACCGCCATACTGGCAACACACGCCACTGCGAACATACTGGCTGATGAAATTACCAAGTAGCTTGACCCAAGCTCAATCACCTCTTGGGAATCCGTGGTCAAGCCCATGATTGGCTGCGGGAAAAAGACGAATAAACAAACGGCCAGCGCGGCAAACACCATCGCAATCATCCAAGTCAGCGACGTACTTTGTCTTACGCCAATTTTGTCTCCCGCTCCCCAGTACTGCGCGGTCAGTAATGCACCACCCGTCGTCACCCCAACTAACATGATGGTAGTAACAAACGTCGCGCGCGCCGCTACCCCAACAGCGGCTATTTCAGCCTCACCAAGTTGGCCGAGCATAAGCACATCGACGAGGCTTCGGCTAGAAAACATCATGCTTTGCAGTGTAATTGGTAGCGCGATCGCGAATAAGCGACGTAAGAATGCTTTATCTGCATGTATTGAGAGTTGAGAGAGAAAAGTCACAAGCGCTCCAACGACAACTTATTGATAGAATGGGGAAAGTGTCTCATGATTATACTCTGTGGTGTTTATTCCACCAACGATTAAAAGGACAGATAATGAAAAAGGTGTTGGTGCTAGGCGCCTCGGGTTACATTGGTTCTCAACTTCTTCCGTTACTCTTAGAAAAAGGTTACGCCGTCACGGCCGCGGCGCGACATATCGATTATTTGGAGTCAAGGACTCGGCCCCATCCTAATTTAACGTTGCGATATCTGGACCTAGCCGACGCAGAAGCCACGCTCGCTGTGGTGAACGATTTTGACTTGGTATTTTTCCTAGTACACGGAATGGCACAAGGCGATGACTTTGTTGAGTACGAGCTAAACCTTGCTTTGAACTTTAAATACGCATTGGAGCAAAGCAGTGTCAAACATGTCATTTATTTAAGTGCCATCCAACCGCAAACCGGAAACTCGCGCCATTTAGCCGCACGCAAAGCAACGGGCAAAATTATCCGACAGTCTGGCGTTCCAGTAACTGAATTGCGTGCAGGCGTCATCATTGGCCCCGGCTCCGCGGCTTTCGAGATCATGCGAGATTTTGTCTACAACTTACCTATTTTGATCGCGCCTAAATGGGTCGACTCAAAAGCCAACCCTATTGCCCTACCCAACCTCAATCACTATTTATTGCAGTTGGCCGAAGCATCACCCCCAGAAGAAAGCCAAATTTATGAAGTTGGTGGGCCAGATACACTCAGCTACCGCGAGCAGTTTAAAGTCATTTGCCGAATCACCAACAAGCCTTATCGGCTGTGGTCGACACCGTTGCTTACCCCCAAAATGGCATCGTATTGGCTCGGCTTGGTCACCTCTGTACCAGCAAACATCGGCAAAGCATTACTCGCGGGGTTAGAGCATGACTACATTGCCGATTCAAAAGCGATTGAAGCACGATTTCCGCAAACGCTGATCAGCTACGAGCAAGCAGTATCCGATACCATCCAAGATGAAGGCACGTTTGTGCGCAGTAATGTTTGGGGCTTTGAGCCAGCGGCACTTCGTCGATGGCAACCGGGGTATGGCTACTACCCTAAACAAGCCGGTGCGAGCATAAAAACTCAAGCCTCCGCTGCGGCATTATGGAAAGTGGCTCAAAAAATCGGGAGTCGTGAAAAAGGCTATTACTTTGCCAACATTTTGTGGCGCACACGTGAATGGCTCGACATCTTTTTTGGTGGCGGGAAACCGATTCGCGTTTCTCCTCCGGGGCCGGAGCTCAAAGTCGGCGATTATATAGACTCTTGGAAAGTGATTCGCTGCGAGGAAAATCAGTTCCTCTCCCTGTTTTTTGGGATGAAAGGCCCAGGGCTTGGACGTTTAGAAATTACCATCAAAGACCATGGTGATGAACGAGAACTGGATATCACCGCTTGGTGGCACCCACAGGGATTTCTCGGGCTGCTTTACTGGTTTGCCATGATGCCAGCCCATCTATTCATATTCAAAGGCATGGTCAAAGCCATCGCGAAAGAAGCCGAAAGTATCAGTATTACTCCTCAGGAGGAACAGTCTCTGGAGAATCTAGAGAAATAGGCAGGTGATGAGCAATCCCCGCATGGCAATCAATGCACGATTGCTCTCGACTTTCCATCATCTGATGTCGACGCGCAACGGTTCGTCCTTGCGCTTCGAAATCCATCTTGTCAACGGAATGGCAATATCGACACTGTTTTGATTTATTCTCGATAAACTGCTGTGTGACTTCAGCAGCCAACCTCGGGCGATGCTCCGCCTCGAAGTTCTCAAGTGTAATGTCACCAGTCAGTTTGTGATAGATGTCGGCTGTAGCGCCTATTTTCAACGCGATTTTAGCAAAAAACTCCCTAGGGACATGGCAATCACTGCACGTAGCGGCAACCACACCCTGAGCATTTTTGAAGTGTGGGGATGCTTGGTACTCCTCAACTATCGTATCCATCCCAATATGGCAACTGTAACAAAACTCGTTGCTATTGGTGTAATCCATACCAAAGTGAAAAACACTGATTGCCGCACCACCAAGGATAAACGCCAATAAGCCACCAATTGGTATGCCGAGCATCCATTTTCTGTTTGGTTTACGCCATAAACTCATTGGTGTTCATCCCAAAGCAGCGCTAGCGGTAACTCGCATAGTATTCTACGAGCGCGTTTAAATCATCGGAACTAAGTCCTTTGAACGCCTCATCCATTTTTTTATCAACGGAGCGTTTGCCTTGCTTAAACTGTTGCAACGTAGTGGCGAGATAGCCCTTCTGCTGACCAGCTAAAATCGAAGCTTCATCCAGAGCGTTACTGCCACCATCCGAATGACAGTTCTCGCAGCTTTTCGCGTGGATAGCCTTACCTTTCATCGCTAACGCTTGATCAAAAGACTGCTTAGCAGGCACAAACTCAAGCCCAGCATAATGTTTTGCTAACTCTTCAATCTGCGCTTCAGATAAAGATTTGACTATCGTCACCATGTCGCCTTTTTGGCTCGTGTCTCCGTATACGTGATTAACCGAAGCTGAGGGTCTGCCTTCAAGGTAACGCAACATCTGGTCGAAAAAGTTGAACTCGGGAATCCCTGCGATGGTCGGAATATTCGTTTCTGAGCTAACACCGTTTGGCCCATGACAAGCTTCACATTCATGTTGTGAAATTAGCTCACTTGGTGACGCTAAACTGTGGGAGACCAAAACTGAGCTAATGGCTAACATCGAGGAAAATTTTAGAGATAATTTAATTAGTTGGTGCATATTAGACTGACTCCGTAGTAATTATCTTTGTTAATCAAAACCAGACAGCGAATAAACGATAAGAAAATCACTTTATAAACGCGACTTAAAACCAACGATATCCAAGATAAAAATATTAAGCCGTCAACCATTTAAAGTAGCGTAGTTCAATACCCTTACTTTTTCTGCACCGACCTCTTCAAGAACAACAAACTTCAATGCAAACAATTGATTTAAAAACACAATAATTTAAAACCCAAAATTCACGCGTAGAAAAAGCGGTTTATTTTAATAATATTTCATATTGCGTCTATACTCTTACAAGCCATGTATTTCGATTTATTCAAGCGATGTAAATATGGATATTTTGCTTTTGGCTTGAATACAAAATTAATATTTCAATCAATTGTTTATTGAAATATTTAACCATTCCAACGCATTCCCACTTACTTTAGGACGAATCGAGAGGGACTATGAACGGTTTAAAGTCGATCGCTACATTAATATTTTTTATTTTACTGCTCACCGGATGTGGTCCAGACAGCAAAAACGATCAAAATACACCACCACCTGCACTTGGTGATTTCGAGGTCAGTGTTTCCGAGCCATCATTGGTCACTCAAGAAACCGGAGAAACCAAACTGGTGGTCGATTTTACCGTCAAAGACGGCAGTGGCAGATCTCATGAGCTAGACGAAACGAAAGATTTTCGCATCGCACTTCTTAAAGCAATGCCCTCTCGTGTCGATACACAAAATTCGAGCGATCCAGCCTTTGCCTTCAATGGGCGTCATGGCAATACCTATTGGAAGAGTTTCCATCACTCAAGTAACACCGCAAATAACCGTGCCAGCATGGAGAGTGTTTGGGATGGAACACTCGTAAAAACAGACGGGGGATATCGCTACACGTTTGCCATTCCTGACGTTTTGAAAGTGCCCGATCCTTATACTGCCGACTCTTCTAGCAACAATGGTTTTATCGCTTGGGATGCGGATAAACTCCACCGAATCGTCATGGCGTATGGCGAGCAAGGCAATGGTTTTACCTACGTGTTTGAATGGGTGCCGCAAGAAAGTTCAGATACGGCTGTCTCCCGCAATGTGATTGAAACAGGTACCTGTGAAAACTGTCATATGGGCGAACCGCTTCATCATGGACCCGGCTATCGCTCAATTGATAACAACATTGCCGTTTGTACCGCTTGCCACAATGACAGTAATCCTGGCGCTGCGCCAGCCAGACGCCCTCTCGCTGCCGTTGTTCATCAATACCACGGTAATGTTTTCAAATTAGGTAGCGACAGAAATAACACCGATACTTACAAACAGCCTGTCGACGACAATGACATGCTCGTTACCGACATCAATGGTTTAGTCATTGAAGGCAACCCTTTCCCGCAAGATGCCCGCAACTGTACAACCTGCCATTCAACCGATGTCGCGAAAGCATCAGACGCCAACAATTGGTTTGAACACCCAAGCCAAGTTGCCTGTGAGACTTGTCACTTGTACCGAGACAGAGGCGCGCATGATAACCAAGTCGGTACGGCTTGGGTAAGAAACGGCGAGCCACAAAACTCCTGCTCGGGCTGTCACCGACCTTATGACCGAGACGACAATGGCGATCCAATCATCGGCCAAGACGCAAGCCAAAGTGCTAAAACGGTTCACGTAATGCGTTTAGAGAATCTTGCAAAAGCGCGTGATTCGCTTGAAATCAACGTTGAAAGCGCGCGATTTATTGATGACCAGTTTGAGGTTGAACTAAGAGTGTCGAAAGCGGGCACAGGTATTGGATCCATCAACGAACTGACCCCTTTCATTAATGAACATGGGCACCTCAATTTGTTGCTGAACTGGGATAACGGCCAAGGCCCGATGGTCGCAAACAACAGTCTCAACGTCGCCGATGATGGCGCACTTGGTGACGGCTGTGAGGCTCAAGGAGAAGGCCTATTCTTGTGTCATAAAGACTTCACTGACGCTGTGATCAAGCCAACCTCCAACTCTACGTTGACGGTTAACATCGCCGACATGCCACTTTGCGCCAACCGTAGAGATGGCGAGCTCGCCGAATGCGTCACGTTTGAAGGCATCGATCTTATCAAATCGCCTTTCGTCATTGCCGCCAATAACGCATCCGGCTCGTTTGATTTGTCTGGTATCAACAAGCAACACAAACTGCCAGTGGGCGCGGACATTTCATCGTGTAACGATTGTCACAAAGAGCTGACTATCCATAAGCTTGGTGAGCATCCACATGCCGCCACCGACTTCCAACAATGTAAAAATTGCCATAACTCTGAACGTTCTGCGTTTTATCCTGGAATGGCGGCTGATCTAAAGTACCACGTGCACTCATTCCACACCTTTGGCTCCGCTCATAGCGGTGAAGCTTCTTTCCCTGGCGCAGTCAACAACTGTGAGGCCTGCCATACCAATGCTCAATACAACTTACCTAGCCAACAAAATACGCGCCCTTCTCTGGCAAGTGGTAAGTACTTTAGTCCTGCGTTAGTCGCCTGTGGCGCGTGTCACCTAGAGTCATCTTTAGCTAATGCTGACCCGGATACCGTGGCAGGAGATGCGCCTCTGAACCATATGCTGAATCACGGCGCGGTATTTGGAGCAGACACAGCAGCACAAGCAACGGGCTCCGAACAATGTGCAACTTGCCATGCTATTGGTCAGTCACAAGGGGTAGATAAGGTTCACAAGGTATACGACTACCGTTGAATTCGTCATTGAACACAATGCTTTGACAATTAAGGACAAGAAAAGGAAGAGCTATGAAAGCAATGTTTCTGCGGTGGTTGGTAGCTGGGATACTTGGGTTAGGCGTCATCTTCACCGTCAGTTCGGAAGATGTCGCCAAGCCAGAACCCGAAGCGGCAACGTTAACTCAAAAAGAAATTGAAACCATATTAGACACCAAGTTTTCCGAGGGTAAATATTCACGCCGCGGACCAGATGGCTGCCTTCGTTGCCATGACGATACATCAGATAAACCTGCAACGGGTATTTTCGATAACATTCATGGCAAGTCCGCAAACCTGCATGGGCCAATGAATGATAAACAGTGTGAAGCATGCCATGGCCCAGTAAACAATCACGAGCGCAATCCACGAAAAGGACAAGTTCGTGAACCGATGATCACTTTTGGGCCAAACTCCCCTGTTCCGGCCGAAAAGCAAAACAGCGTGTGTTTATCTTGTCACCAAGATGCGAAACGCTCGACTTGGCATAGTAGCGAGCACGCTTTTGAAGGGCTGTCTTGTGCAAGCTGTCACCAACTGCATCAAAAAGACGATCCGATGATGGTTGCCGAAATGCAAGCAGACAAATGCACCGATTGTCACTCCCGCACCAAATCGGATATCCACAAACGCAGTCGTCATCCTATCATTGACGGCGTCATGACTTGTTCTAGCTGCCACAATCCACATCAGACATTAAATGAAGCGAGCCTGAACTGGTCAACCGTCAATAACGCTTGTTACGAGTGTCATGCGGAAAAACGCGGCCCATTCTTATGGGAGCATGAGCCGGTAACTGAAGATTGCACATCCTGCCACACACCTCATGGTTCAGTGAACAAAGCCCTGCTCAATAAACGGCTGCCAATGCTATGTCAGGAATGTCACCGTGTGCCACATGCAAACGTAGCCATTCCTGAAAACGACTTGAGAGTGCGTGGCGGAAGTTGTTTAAACTGCCACAATCAAGTGCATGGCTCTAACCACCCACGTGGTCAAACATTAAGTTATTAGGAGGGAAGCATGAAACTATCTCAACTGTGCATCGCTATTTCCCTTGCTTTTGCTGTGCAAGCGCACGCCAACGATTATTCGTTACAACGTTCTCAACCAGCCGACACTAGCCGCTGGCAGTGCAGTGAATGCAGCAGCGACGGCACATGGAGTGGAGAAGTCAGCGCGGGCGTCGGTTACCTTAACAACGACGGTTCCTCTCGATTCTATAATTGGAATCCGCCCGTTTACGGTACAAACTCTGACAATAAACACTTTAACGCTAGCCTAAACGCCGATATCGAACAATATGAAGACGAGGGATTCTACAATCGAATCGTCGTCGAAGATCTTGGTTTGCAACGCTTCTTACTGCAGTGGGAAATGGGCCAGTACGACGGATTACGTATCCTCGGCAGTTACAGTGAAACTCCGTATTTCTGGAATCAGTCCTCACTCAGTGCGTATCATCCAAGAGAAGATGCACTCGTTAGTGGTGACCTATCGAAATATGAAAACTCAGTGACGCGAGAGACGTTTAAGTTAGAACTCAAGTACACACCACATACGCCATGGAAGCCATATGCCTCCATGAAGCACGAACGTAAAGAAGGCACAACGTCGCGCTATTCATCGACCATTCCGGGTTACGCCAACGCGCCGGGATTCATACCCAAAGCCGTCGATCATGAAACCTTAAATACTCAAGTAGGAGTGAGCTACATTGAAGATTTGTGGCTGGTGGATATTGCGTATCGCGGCTCGTTTTTCCGCAATGACAAGTCCGCACTCTATTACGGCGGCATTACCAACCCTTACGCCAACCACATCGCGTATGAGCCTGACAACGACTTTCACCAGTTTGTTGTCACGGGGAATTATCGGTTGAATCAACAAACGTTCAGTGGCCGCTTACTTTGGTCACAAACGTCTTCTGAAGGCGGGTTAAATCCGTTTCCGCAGTCCCCCGTTAACTCCAATACATTCCATGGCGAAACCAACACTTGGCAAATGAGCGCGGATTACCACAACAAGCTTTCGCGAGACACAGCTTTCGCCATTTCTGCGGACTATTCAGACAAAGACGATAACTCCGATAGAAACACCATCATCGGCTCTACAAGAGAAAAATACGACCACACAAAAACCAAACTGGAAACAACGTTAACGCATCGTGTTGCGTCTGATGTGAAGGTGAATGCGGGTTATCACTTCAAACAAGACGAGCGAAGCTATGCCGACCGAAAACGTACCGATGAACAACGCGTTTTTGTTGGTGCTCAGTACAGACCAAACAGTCCGTGGCAATTAGGCGGTAAAGTCTCCTACTCTTTCCGCGATGGCTCTGATTGGCAGGACGACAGCAGCGACTCGCCTAATTTGCGCCAATACTATTTAGCCGACAAAGAGAGGATTGAGCTCCGTGGCGACGGCAGTTATGACATGACAGACGATGTCCAGCTACTTGCAGAACTTTGGTACGGAAATGATGACTATGCAAAACCTGATATTGGTTTAAGCGAAGGGGAAGATTACGGCTACGACCTCAGCCTCAACTTCAATTTACTCGACGGATTAAGCGGGCATGTTTTTTACAATCAACAGATCATCCGCTCCGAGCAACAACAAGCAAACTCTGACATTGTCGGCTGGAATCGCTACACCACCAAGCTCAAAGATGACATCACAACCATTGGTTTTGGTGTGAGTAAAGAGCGACTGCTGGACGACAAACTTTCTATCTCATTTGATTACAGCTACAGCCAAGCGGACAGTAAATCTTCAACCACATCTGGTGGTTATCAATATCCTGATAACGAGGCGAACTCGTATCGATTTGAAGTCATCGCTGACTATGAAGTATCTGAAAATCAAAACGTGCAGCTTAACCTTCGTTATGAAGACTACTCAGAAGAGGATTACTTGTTTAACAACGAAACCGGAACGATGGGCGACGTTTTGCAAAGCTATGAAGGTCTGTATGGCGGCGTCTATTGGAAATATCGCTTTTAAACACAGAGTGACGTAAAAAAGCATCAGACGTTTCAAGCGTCTGATGCTTTCGTATTTCAATTCTACTGCTGTGAGAAGTTGATTAAGCTTGGAAGCTCAAAGGAATCTCAGCCAATTGGTTACCTTCGTTTGCAGGGAAGATAAGGTACTCGCCGTGGTATTTCACCATCGATTTGTAGTCCGTCACTTTATGCACCATAAAGCCCGCTTGCGCTGCTTTCTCAACAAACTCAGCATGGTTGCCACGCACAAACCAGCTCATTGGTTTGACGAGCAACTCGCCGTCGAAGCAGCTTTCGCATTGGTCGGCACACAGTGCCAAAGAATTTTGGCCTTCCGTGAAGATTTGGATTTTGCCACAACCAACCAATTGTTCAGAGGTAGAAACCTCCCAACCCGCTTGCTCCATGACGTCCAAAAAAGCTTCGACGTCAGAGTCTTTGATCACTTTTGAATCTTCACCTTCAGGGAAGAATTGCGCGTAGAAAGCAGAAATACGTTTGAAGATAAACAACAAACCAGCGTCATTCCCCTTTGAACGACCCGCCTTTTGCCAACGAGTTAAGTCATCGCCGACCGTTCGACCAAAACGCTGAGATTTCAGAGCTTTTGTTACCCAACGAACAAGATAGTGGTTGTTCGCTACTGGCGCATTGGCCAACTTGCCAGAACGATGTTCCTGCTCCAGTTCATTCAGAGCAGAGTTAACCAAGTTTTGAATTTCTTTAGTGTAATTCGACATTACGCCTTTCTTCCTAAAGTCCAATAAAACAGTGCTGAAAGCACAGAACAAGCAAACATAACGATGATCATAGGCCACGCAACATTACCTGGTAGTGATGCCACCAGCGCGCCAACCAATGAGCCGATACCGAATCTTAACGTCCCCGCCAGAGACGATGCCGTACCCGCCATTGATGGGTAGCCACTTAAAAGCAGCGCCATCGCATTACTACCAATCGTCGACAATGTGCCGATAAACAGCACAACAAAAGGCACGATGCCCCACAATCCGAAGTCCATCAACCAACTTACGAACAGACCAATACCCGCCAAAAGTTGCACGAACAACCCAAAACGAAGCATGGCATGAGAGCCCACTTTTTTCACCAAACGACCGTTAATGCTGGTCATGATGATCATCGCCACAATGTTCAAACCGAATAAGTAACCAAATTGGTCAGGTCGAACACCGTATAAATCAATATAAACAAACGAACCCGCAGTTAGGAATGCAAACATCCCCGAAAACGAGAATGCACCAGACAACATCAAGCCCAACGCTTCAGAACTTGAACACAAACGGGCGTAGTTTTTTAATGTGGTGCGAAAACGCAGTGGTTGGCGGTTTTCTGGTTTTAGCGTCTCCGGAATTTTCCAGAACACCAGCAGAATGACAACCACAGCGAAAATGGCTAACACCCAAAAGATAGAGCGCCATCCAAACCAAATCGCAAGGTGACCGCCAATCATCGGCGCAACCAACGGGGCAATCGTGATAACTAATGTGACGAAAGACATTGCACGCGCAAAGTCTTCACGGTCAAACATGTCACGCACCACAGCTTGAATAATGACCGCCGCAGCCGCGCCAGCAAAACCTTGGGCGGTACGAACATAGGTTAACGCATCAATGCCGTTTGTGGTCGCACTCACCACTGCTGCTAATCCAAAGAAAAGCACACCCAAAATCAGTACAGGTCTGCGGCCAAAACTGTCGGCAAGCGGCCCATGAATTAACTGACCAATCGCAAAACCCGCCGTATAAGCCGTTAACGTAATTTGAACCGCACCAGGTGCAACGCCCAAATCTTTTGCGATGGTCGGCATTGCCGGTAGATACATGTCGATCGCCAATGGCGTTAGCGCGCCAATTGCACCGAGCACAAGAAACAGTAAAAAACTGATTTGAGATTGGGGAGCGCTTTGAGCTTTTTCTGTCATTCTTTTACCTCTAGTTGTGTCCTTGCCATCAGCCATTTCTTTGCAGAAACTAGCAAGGATGCTTCTCGTACCATTGAAAACAAAGCACAGTGCTTTGCTGATTCAATTTTCGAGGGTCATAAGGACGAATGTTTACCAAGGTGGCCTTGACGAGCTCGACATAGAAAAGCGCATGATAACGATGCATGTTCACCCGATAATTGCGCGCAATAAACCAAAGATGACAGCTTGATTGATTCACTACGAACGGATGTTTCGCGAGAAAAGTATGCGTGAGCCTGTGATAAAACACCGCGGCATAACACTGAGGTTAAGCATGCATACCGAAATTGTCTAGGCACGAAAACATTTTGGTAGGAATCGTCATTTTGAGCCAATTCCTACCAAAAGACTAGTTCCTGCTAGGAACTAAAGAATTTCCGAGAGCGACGATTAATTCCACACAGAATCCACTTCTTCTTGAGTCAGATAACGGTAATCACCCGGTTCTAGAGTGTCATCCAACACGATATCGCCGATTCGCTCACGATGAAGTAGTTCTACTTTGTTACCAAGTGCAGCAAACATGCGTTTCACTTGGTGGTACTTACCTTCAACGATAGTAAGCAGTACTTCGTTTTCTGCTTCATTCACGATCTCAAGGTGCGCTGGTAACGTCGCTTCGCGTTCGTTTCTCAACTCAATACCTTGCGCAAACTTTTCAACGTAATCAGGTTGAATCGCATCCTCTAGCCACACGCGGTATGTTTTTTCGCATTTGTGTTTCGGTGATGTAATACGGTGAGACCATTGGCCATCATCTGTAATCAACACCAAACCCGTCGTGTCCACATCTAAACGGCCAGCGAAGTGAAGGTTTTCGACTTTAGGTTCATCAAGCAATACAAAGGCCGTAGGGTTGTAACCATCTTCGTGTGAACAAACAAAATCCGCTGGTTTGTACAACATGATGTAGCGAGGCCCTGGCGCACCGACTTCTCGGCCATCCCATTCCACAACACCACCTTCTGGCACTTTGAATGAACCACTTTTTTGTACTTCGCCATCGACGAGCACTTCGCCACTTTTGATGATCTTTGTTGCCTGCTTGCGAGTCGCACCCAGAGCATCACACAAATACTTATCTAAACGCATGAATACCTCATTGAATTATACCCAAGTGATCTCCGAATTACGGTTCAAAGGTCACTTGGGTATAAAAGTCAGGTATTATAGCCTTCCTAGTTCGAATAGTTGAGCAATTTCACATATTTTCATGTACACACTTCGCCCATATCAAGCTGACTCTGTTAAAGCCGTTATTCATTACTTTCGCAAACATTCCACCCCCGCAGTGATCGTACTACCAACTGGTGCTGGGAAAAGCTTAGTTATTGCAGAACTAGCACGCCTTGCCAAAGGGCGTGTGTTGGTTTTGGCCCACGTAAAAGAGCTGGTGGAACAAAACCACGCGAAATATGAAGGCTACGGTTTGAAAGGCGCCATATTTTCGGCAGGATTAGGAAGAAAGGAAACCGACCAACAAGTGGTGTTTGCCTCGGTGCAATCGGTAGTGCGCAATTTGGACTCATTCAAAAACCAGTTCTCACTTCTGGTTATCGATGAATGTCACCGTGTGCCAGACGATAAAAACAGCAGCTATCAAAAAGTGATTACGCACCTTCGAGAGCTCAACCCTGGCATCAAAGTTTTGGGCTTAACGGCAACACCCTATCGTTTAGGAATGGGATGGATTTATCAATACCACACCCGAGGTCAAGTACGCACCGAAGAGTCGCGCTTTTTCCGCGACTGTATTTTCGAACTGCCGATCCGTTACTTGCTTGACGAAAACTTCCTCACCCCCGCACGCATGATGGATGCGCCCGTTTTGTCTTACGACTTCTCGCAGCTGAAACCCGCTAATACCGGACGCTACAAAGAAGCGGAAATGGACATGGTTATCGACAAAGCCAAACGCGCCACTCCTCAGATCGTAGAGCAAATCATTCAATACGCGAGAGAGCGTAAAGGCGTGATGATCTTTGCTGCAACAGTTCGACATGCTCAAGAAATTCACGGCCTGCTGCCAGAAGGCGAAACCGCCATCGTCATTGGTGATACTCCAACGCCAGAGCGCGATGCGATCATTCAAGCTTTCAAAAATCGTGAAATCAAATACTTGGTGAATGTCTCTGTGTTAACCACCGGATTTGACGCGCCTCATGTGGATTTGATTGCCATCTTGCGCCCCACAGAATCGGTCAGCTTATATCAACAAATTGTTGGACGAGGTTTGCGTTTATCGGAAGGTAAAAATGAATGTCTGGTACTCGATTACGCGGGTAACAGCTACGATTTGTATCAGCCAGAAGTGGGAGATCCAAAACCCGACTCCACCAGCGAGATCATTACTATTCCTTGCCCCGCTTGCGGATTTAACAACAATTTCTGGGGTAAATTGGACAGCAATGGCTTTTTACTCGAACACTTTGGCCGACGATGCCAAGGTTACTTTGAAGATGAAGACACGGGCGAACGCGAACATTGTGGCTACCGTTTTCGTGCCAAATATTGCGGCGAATGTGGCGCAGATAATGATATTGCCGCTCGTATATGCCATGAATGTGATGCAACATTGGTCGACCCAGATAAGAAACTAAAAGAAGCACTGAATTTGAAAGACGCACTGATCTTCGAGTGCACAGAAATGGACTTGTCCGTATTCAAATCAAATGATGGCAAATCACAGCTCAAAGTCACGTATTCGGGGGAACCATACCAAGGCGAAGGTCATGCGTTAGTTCATGAGTTTTGGTCATTAAACACCAAGAAACAGAAGCAAACTTTTAAAGACCAGTTTGTGCGCCCTCACCTTGCAGATAAACATCGCCCGTTTGAAGAAGCATCGCCTACACGAGTCGTCGCCAATCAACACCGTTTCCGTTTACCGCAGTTTGTCATTGCCAGAAAGTCTGGGCGCTTTTGGAAGTTGCGCGACAAGATTTTTGAAGATGAACTTAAATAACGCTCGATTCGCACCAGTGATTTTGCCAAGAGCAAAGTGAATGTGACTGAACCGACAGTTCACACGATGATTCACTTTCTGTTCATGTACAGCTAGATATAATTTTGCCAACTCTTCAGAAAAGGTTTTGCTATGTATAAACCAGTGACCTCTCAAAATCTTGCGTTGTTTTTCAGCCTCGCCCCGATGCTGCTTTCTGCACCAAGCTTCGCGCAGCAAAATGATATTTACACCACGCAAAATGGCCACGCCATCGTGCAAGATGTCGAAAAGCCCGGCACACGTATCGAATTTGATGAAGACCAAGATGAGGTCTACCGCGCCGTACAAAAAGGCTACATTCGTCCCTTCTCTGAGCTTTACGCGGCCGTCGAAAATGACCTTTATGGTCGCATCATCAAAGTCGAGCTTGAAGAAGATGACAATGAATGGGTTTACGAACTGAAAATACTCTTCAACAATAGCGTGTTGAAGGTCGAATATGACGCTGCCACATTGGAAATGCTGGAAGTAAAAGGTCGAAACTTCAATAAAGCTTTAAAACCACCACAAAACTAAATAATAAGAAACGCTGCCATGAAAATACTTGTTGTCGAAGATGATCCTCGTCTAGGCGAGCAAATTATCGAAACGTTGGAAAATAACGGTTGGGTACCTGAGCTATCACAAGATGGCATTGACGCGCTCTACCGAGCGACATCCGAAGAATGGGACGCGATTGTACTCGACCTTGGTCTACCGAAACTCGATGGCTTGACCGTTTTAAAGGGCATTCGAGATGAAAACATCAACACTCCGGTCGTGATCCTAAGTGCGCGTGATACCTTAACTCAACGAGTAGAAGGCCTAAACGCAGGCGCCGATGATTACCTGACTAAACCGTTTGAAATGGTTGAGCTTATCGCTCGTCTTCGCGCCCAACTGCGCAGAGCATCTGGTAACGCTTCTCCGGTCATGCAAATAGGCGATTTAAGCCTAGATACCAGAACCTCAAAAGTGATGTGGCAAGGCCAAGCAGTGAGCCTAACAGCGCTGGAATATAAAGTAGTCGCTTACTTTATGCATAATCCTGAAAAAGTCATTTCACGCACGGAGCTTGTGGAGCACATTTACAAGCAAGACTTTGATCGTGACTCCAACACAATTGAAGTATTTATCGGTCGTATTCGTAAGAAAATCGCTCCAAAAGTCATAAAAACCGTGCGTGGCTTAGGGTATCAACTGAATGCCGAATAAGAACAAACTGCCGCTGCATGCCTTAAAACGCTTAAGTATCAAAAGCCGATTGGTGTTGGCGGCGGTTGTATGGCTCACCGCCATGATCCTTGCTGCGGGTGTCACCATTCCTACCCAAGTTTATAGCTATATGGTGGACGATACGCGCTCCCAACTGAGCATCTTTATGGATGAAATCGCCGCACAATTGGAAGTCGATCATACAGGCCATCTTTCGTTAGCTGCTCAACTGTCGGATCCTCGCTTTAGTCGCCCGTACAGCGGCTTATATTGGAGTGCATCGACAGATACAAGCCTCGAACGCTCTCGCTCGTTGTGGGATAAAAGAATCGAGTATAAAGGACTCGATAAAGATGCTTATGGTGCAAGAGACGAAAAACTGATTACTCTGGAAAAAGCGCTATATCTACCCGACTACGATGGTCCAATTCATATCATCGTAGGTATCGACGAAGAGCCAATAAAAAGCACACTGCAAACCCTTATTGGTCAACTCTGGCTAATTCTAGGATTGTTGTTTGCTGGCGTTTTGACTGTCATTCTCTTGCAAATCGTTTGGTCATTGAGTCCATTAACTAAACTGCAAAAAGAGCTGGCAGAGCTCAAAGCTGGAAATAAAAAGAGTTTAGAAGAAACTTATCCGAAAGAGATTTCGCCGCTTATTTCTGACCTCAATGCTCTTCTTTTCCACTATCAGGAGTTACTGGAACGTGCGCGTAACCACGCGGGTAATTTGTCACACGCACTTAAAACGCCGCTATCTGTGTTAAAAAATGAAGTGCAAACGCTAGAGCCCAAAACGCAAGCCCGCTTAAACGCCCCACTCAACCAGATTCAAGATCACATTGACTATCATTTAGGTCGCGCTCGAATGGCGGGTTCCATGAACATCCTTTCTGTCAAAGCCAATCCAGCAGAGCGAGTGGATGCTATCTCAATGGCGTTCGATAAAGTCTATGCCGAGCGAGACATCACCTTAGTTAATGAGCTTGATTCTGAGTTGAATGTTGCAGTCGAAAAAACCGACCTCGATGAAATGATCGGTAACTTGCTTGAAAATGGCTATAAATGGGCAAATAGCATGATTCGCGTCCACTCTACTCAGGATAAGGATAGTATCCACCTGATTATAGAAGACGATGGGCCTGGAATCCCTCAAGCGCAATTAGGCCAAGTCATCAAACGTGGTGTCAGATTAGACGAAACAACGCCAGGTTCTGGGCTCGGTTTAAATATTGTGAGTGAAATGGCGCACAGCTATCGAGGCCAATTGGCTTTGGAAAAGAGCAAAATGGGTGGCTTAAAAGCCACATTAACGTTGCACCGTAGCCGTACTTAAAACGAATCACGAAAGACTCTTTTTCATCGGTAAACGCTAATCAAACCGATGAAAATAGAAGCGATACGAGCATTTTTCACGCTAAGTGATGAAAACCATCAACTTCGGATCCGCCAAATGATGTGTTTTTATTGATTTAGATACGATTTGGGTTGCCCAATTCTAAGTGGAATGATAGTATCCGCGCTCGCTTGAACAGTTCCTGTTTCAAGCTTTACCACGAACAACAAGGTCGCATTGTTGATTGTGAACATTTGATTTTTACTAATTTGAGAGTAAATACTATGAAATTCGAAGCAGTAGTACGTACTGAACTAGGTAAAGGTGCGAGCCGCCGCCTACGTCACGCTGGCAAATTCCCTGCAGTTGTATACGGCGGTGAAGAAGCAGCAGTAGCTATCGTTCTTAACCACGACGACATCGTAAACCAAATGGACAAGCCTGAATTCTACGAAGGCATCGTTCTAGTTATCGATGGCAAAGAAGTTAAAGTTAAGCCACAAGACGTTCAACGTCACGCGTTCAAGCCAAAAGTTGAACACATGGACTTCATCCGTATCTAATTCCCTACCAAGGAATTAATCGGATTAAATCCAGACCTTTTGCATAAAAGATAATCGGATTTACCAACCGAGACATCTAAAAAATTTCAAAACCCCGGAGTCTTACCACCTCCGGGGTTTTACTATATATGGCATTTGATTTACGAACGGGCGATGTACTTCACTAAAGTGAGGTCAGTCAGTGTCATGCTATCAATCACTTCGGCTTCTTCTTCCCCAGTACGCACAAAACCACACTTCTTGTAAAAGTTCAGCCCTTGATTATTGGTGTTCAGTGCTTTCAGACTTATCTGCATAACTGGCGTCGAGAGTAGACGTGTTTCGAGCTCATCTAACAGCGCACTTCCTGCCCCTTGCCCATAATGTAACGGCGAGACATAGCAACACGTTACCAACGCCGTTTTATCTTCACTGGTGTGGTTAGGCAACTCGTAACTTAAAAACCCGACGATTTCCCCTTGTTTCTCAACCACGATCAATTGAGCCAGTTGCTCCGTGATAACTCGTGTCCACATCCTTTCTCGGCGCTCAATGGTAAACTGCTCTATATAGCTTTGTGGCATTAACCCTTTGTACGCCACCTGCCACGAATCGACATGTATTTTAGCAATTTGAGCTGCTTCTTCTCTGACAGCATTCCTTACTGTGTATCCCATTACTTTCCTTTCTATTCATCCTGAGTAAATACGCGCAATCGGTTATAAGCTTCAAATCTCAAAGATTCGCACAACTTAATCGAAGGTGTATTTTCGATATTTACTCGGTATCTCACTTTACGATCTCGCGTTTTAACCTCCGCCACTAAGTGTGAAAGCAAGCGCTTACCGTACCCTTTTTCTCTCGCTTTAGGGCTAACCAGTAACGATAACGACTCAAATGGCTCCTTTCCTTCGTAGCAATATGACGCTAATGCCGCAACCAATTTACCCTCTTCTAAAATGCCATAGAAGAAGTGGCTATCGAGCTCGAAATCGGCTTTCTCAATATCTTCTGCGC
Source organism: Vibrio sp. S457-15 (assembly GCF_000960545.1). NCBI lineage: Bacteria > Pseudomonadati > Pseudomonadota > Gammaproteobacteria > Vibrionales > Vibrionaceae > Vibrio > Vibrio sp. S457-15. The sequence goes on from NZ_JYOQ01000005.1 coordinate 77,939, forward strand.
TGTTACTACGTAAAAATACGTCAAGCAACTCATTGTCAGATTCAATATTCAAAGTGAAAACATCAGCATCTTTATTGAAGGTATTATCATTAAATAAATGATAGTCGACGTCGTCATATTCGCAGAATAATTGCAGATTATTTAATTTTCTCTCTAGCTCACTCGGCTGAAAATGTTTAATTTTATGCCAGAGATTTTCCGGACAGGATAAAAGAGTAAACGCATCAGATTGGAATAAATAAACAGCGGTGTGTTCGGAAAACCTTTTCCAAAATTGGGAGTCATAGTAATAACCGTTGTACGGTTTTTGACTGAGTTCAAACTGATTGCGCCAAGAGCAATCGATTTCTGCTGTTTTCGCAGATGATTTTATAAGCATCCCTACCTCTCTACCTTTGCAGTAGAAAATTATAACTATTTGTTTCGTAGGAACTTAGAAAAACATGAATTTGGCAAAATAATAACCAAACTTAGCGTCATACCTCACCAAAGTGCGTATTGATTCACACAAATAACACGCATTCAATTAACTGCCTCACAAAAAATAGCTTAAGCCACATAAAATAGATGCTAAATACCAATTCTGTTTATTTATAGACGTAGTTTGCATGCTTATTAATTCGTATCTTCGATAGAAGTATAAATAAGAGATAGATCACTAAACTTTCACATTAATTCCGTATATTTCACGCCGTAACAATAACAAAATCACAAAGAAAGGATCCCTTATGAAGTTTTCCAAATCTCTATTGGTAGTGGCAGTGGGCGCTGCGCTAGCAGGATGCGGCTCAGACAGCGACAATTCACCAGTAACCTGTGAGACTGCAGATTCTTGTACTAAATTCACCGTTCTACACACTAACGACAACCATGGCCGCTTTTGGGAAAACAGCAAAGGCGAATACGGCATGGCTGCACGCAAAACTTTGATCGACTCTATTCGTGCAGAAGTGGAATCAAGCGGTGGCGAAACCATTCTATTGTCTGGCGGTGATATCAACACAGGTGTTCCTGAGTCAGACATGCAAGATGCAGAACCGGACTTCATAGGGATGAACCTGCTTGGTTACGACGCAATGGCTGTCGGTAACCACGAGTTTGATAACGCTTTAGATGTTTTGAACAAGCAGATCCAATGGGCTGACTTCCCTATGCTCGCTGCAAACATCTACAAGAAAGACACCGATGGTAAAGTAACCGACGAACGTTACTTCGCGCCTTACAAAGTCTTCACGATTAACGGACTTAAAGTTGCGGTTGTTGGCCTAACAACAAAAGATACAGCGAAACTGGTAAACCCAAGTAACGTTGCTGATATCTACTTCGAAGATCCTCAAGTTGAAATCAAAAAAGTACTTAAGGAAATCGAAGCAAACGAAACTGTCGATCTAGTTTTTGCAACAACACACATGGGTCACTACCAAGATGGTAACCATGGTAGCGAAGCACCAGGTGACGTTTTATTAGCGCGTTCTCTTGAAGAAGGCCAACTAGATGCAATTATTGGTGGCCACTCACAAAACCCAGTATGTATGGAGCCGGGTACTAACGAATACGCAGACTTCAAACCAGGTGACGAGTGTGCTCCAGACCAACAAAACGGCACATACATCATGCAAGCGCATGAGTGGGGTAAATATGTTGGTCGTGCAGACTTCGAATACTACGATGGCAAACTGCACCTAGCAAACTACGCTTTGATTCCAGTTAACCTAAAGGCAAAAGATGCGAACGGTGACTACCAATTCATCGCTGAAGAAATCAAGCCAGATGCTGTAGTTAAGCAAATTCTTCGTACTTACCAAGAGCAAGGTCAAGATCTGCTTGACGTTAAAGTATCTTCTACGGATGGCAAACTTGAAGGCGACCGCGGTGTAGTTCGCTCACAGCAAACGAACCTTGGCCACCTACTAGGTGAAGCGTACCGTACATACGAGCTAGTGAAAGCAGACTTTGGTGTGATGAACTCCGGTGGTGTTCGTGATTCAATCCAAGCTGGCGATATCACTTACCGTGATGTACTAACAGTACAACCATTTGGTAACTTCGTAACAAAAGCGACCATGACAGGTAAAGAAGTAAAAGAATACCTAGACGTCGTTGCTACGAAATCTGCGGGTTCTGGTGCTTACGCTCAACTAGACAACATCACTCTAGATGTAGATTGTGATGCTGGCTCAGTAACTATTACTGACATTAACGGTAAAGGCTTCAACCTAGACGCAACTTACACGTTCGCTGTAATTAGCTTCAGCGCTGCAGGCGGTGATGACTACCCAGTTATCCAAGTTGAATCAACTCAAATGACAGACGCATCAGTACTGCGTGAGTTCTTCGTAAACAACCCGCAAATCTCGGCGGATAGCTACAACAAGAACCTAGACAACATCAAGTACTTCAGCAATAGCCAAGCAGTGAAAGGCTGTCCTGCAACTGGTAGCTAATACTCTACACCTTACGCTCTGACTAGAATGGTTCTATCGAATCAATCCGTCAGAGCTCCTAAATCAAAACCGAAGCTTTGTGCTTCGGTTTTTTATTTTCGATAAATTGCTGATAATTCTCCACCTTCACAATCTGTTCAAAAATTGTTCATTTGTGTTGTTGACGCCCCTGTGCTGGGCTTCTATGTTTGATAAGGTCTTTCAAATATGCAGGCTCATCGGCTAAATTTCGCGAGACATTTTTATTCGCATAGTCAATGATTCTGAGAAAGATGTGAATGGCGTTACAAACACTGCTCTCAAACAATTTGTCTTTGGACTTCAAACGATGGTGATGTGCCTCCACGCGCACGCCAATGAGCAGCGATCTGGACGTCAATGTGTTCAAACTGCTGCCATCGAGTTCTGGAGGTCAAAAATGAAACGAGCCAGCAATAGCTACAGACTCCAAATGATCAAAGAAGTGGTCATCCGCCGAGAACGTGAAGCATGTACCGACCCTATGGCAAGGTACATTCACCAGTTAATGGATGAGCTTCCAACAAGCAAATTAGAGGTTGAGCTCAACCATCGATTTGCAGGAAATCACTTTGACGAACAAGCGGGAGGCTGGGTTAGCGACCGTTGGTCGATGAAATAACGCCAATTACCGATTTATAGGGAAAAATGGATAGGAGATTCCCGGTTCTTAAAGGATACCTTGCCGGGCCGGGAATATGTAAAAAGCAGAAACAAGAACGATGGCGTGTCCGCACCTTAATTAGAAATGCTTCTAAAACAAATCTTGTTGAGGTGATGAATTATCTTGAAGCTGTTCTGGCTTCGTCTTCCCTGCCAACATCTTTCTTCTGTATCTTTGACGACACAACTTAATAACGTGCAACTGCTGAGCGGGGGTTAAGTTCAGCCAATTAAACCGTTCCTCTCTTTTTCTCATACACCCCTTGCAATACCCTTTTTCATCGGAGGTACATACTCCAACACAAGGGCTTGGGACAGTGAAAAATTCCAGTTGCTCCATACTATAAACGCTCTTTCCATGCTAGGGCGTGTTTGCCTAGTTTAAATAACTAAACGAGAAGATTACTCACCGACAAAATCTGTTATACACTTCGTTATGTCAAAAACATACGAAACCATAACCGTATGCTGACAAAAACAGTGTTTTATTACTTATACTTACCGCGTTTCTAAAAACGGAGTCTATAAAATGAAGCTTAGCCTAAAAACGTTAGTTACAGCAATCTCTCTCCCTGTTCTTATGACTGCTTGTGCTAGCAACGGTGATGATGTGAAAGAAATTACGGCTCAAGATTTACAGCACCACAACTGGGAACTTGTTCAAGTTGATGGTAAGAATATCGTTCTAGACGAAAACCAAAAAGCGGCTCGCCTAGAAATCGGTGAAAACCTAACAGCAAACGGCAATGCGGGTTGTAACAACTTCTTCGGTCAAGCTGAGCTGAAAAACAACCAACTACGCATCGAAAAAATGGGCATGACCATGAAGATGTGTATGGAAGATCAAATGAAGATCGAAAATGCAATGACACAAACACTATCTAACTGGAGTGACATCACTCTAACTAAAGATGGTCTTGTTCTGAAAAATGCCGATCATGAGTTGACGTTTACTTTACGTGACTGGGTAAACTAATCCCAAGTCAGTAAACAAAACCATTTTTAAAAGCAGCCAACTGGCTGCTTTTTTTTATACCTAAATTACGTGCCCTACTTTATGAATCAATGCCGCTAAACTTTCTACTTCCAACTTCTTCATTACATTGGAACGATGAACTTCTATAGTGCGAAGCGAAACACACAGTTGGTTAGCCATATCCTGATTTTTCATCCCTTTAACCACCAGAATCAGTACTTCTTTTTCTCTTCTAGTAAGGCTTTGAAGAGTTAGTTTTGCACTTTGTTTTTCTTGGTTGTTTAGTGAACATTCCATAGCATTATCGATTGCCGCCACTAAAGCATTACCGTCCACAGGCTTTTGAAAAAAGTCCAACGCGCCTTCTTTTAAGGCCTCGACTGCCATTGGAATATCACCATGCCCAGTCAGGTATATAACGCTGATTGGACTACATTGATTACGCATTAGCAGGTGAAGCTCCTGCCCACGCATTTCTGGCATTCGGCTATCCAACAATACACATCCAGCTTGATGCAGATTCACACTCTGTAAGAAATCTTGCCCGTTTGAATAGACATCGACGCTATAACCATAACTTTCTAACATAAAGGCCATTGATTCTAAAACAGGCACTTCATCGTCAACGATATAAAGTGGGCAAAGATTACGACTCATTCTGAGCTTCCTGATATGGTAAAACGATAGTCACTTGACACCCAAATGGGTCAATTGACCTAAAATTGATGGAACCTTGGTGCGCTTCAATTACATCGCGACAAATAGCAAGCCCTAACCCTAGGCCATTTTCCTTCGTGGTATAAAAAGGCTGATCAAGAGGGGTATTTTGCTCTTCGAGCCCGACCCCGTTATCCATAACATCAATGATGACAACGTCATCACAAAAGCTGATATGGAGATCAACAAACAACTCTTTTTGCGAAGTCGAATGAGCAAGACAGGCATCTTTGGCGTTATTAAGCACATTAATGATCACCTGTTGCAATCCAGTCACATCCGCATAAACGTTTTGTACCTCGCCAGAATACATCACACCTAGTTGGATATTGTGACGTTGGAACTCATAATCCACCAACTTCATTGCATCATTGATGACGGCAGGTAAGTCAACCCAGCTTTTCTCGATTGGCGTCCGGTGAATCAAACTACGTAAACGCTGCACTATGTCACTCGCAGACGTCACTTGTTGTTGAATTTTCTCTATTATCGGCAACATTTCCTCGGGTGTAGTGCCTTGCTCCATCCGCATCTTTGCACCTTGACTGTAGTTTTTAATCGCAGCCAATGGTTGATTAATTTCGTGTGCGATGCTGCTACCTAATTCCCCCACAATCGTAATCCGTTGAGCGTGTTCCAACATGCTACTCTTGCGACGTAAATCATTGAGGGTAGCTTTCAACTTTTCTCTACTACGTTTGAACGTCCACTCTAGCCAAAAGTGATAGATAGTCAGTAACACCAATGTTAGCAGCGCTGCGATAGCGACTGCTTGGTTTTTATGTAGCCACTCTTGAACCTTTTGCGCCCAAGGTTTCTGTAAGGGATGTAAGTCCAAATGCTTGTAGACTTTATCTACGTTAACGCTAGGCGCAGGTAGCGTCCAACCCACATTGTTGGCAGCAATAGCGGCTGAATGATCTGCAGGCATTGCAAACAGGGTTTGTGCGACCTTTTGCCCAACATCTACCGGAGCACGCTCCGTCATGGCCATGGTCCAATTTGGGTACAGAGGAGTACTAACTGCGCAAACGGAATCAGCAGGCCTTCTTTCGTTGAGCACTCGCAAATTATGCAGCTCTATCTTGCCTTCGGCCGCCATGTTTTCCAGCGTACAAGCAGGAACAATTGCAACATCAATTTGGTCGTCGATCACATCGAGAATCAACTGATCGGTCGGTGGGCCAGTAAAGTGGATTGTTTCAAAGAACGATGAGTTGAAATACCCAAGTTTGTCGAGCTCATAACGTAGTGCAAGAAAACCACCAAACGCCTTTTCTGATACAGCGGCAATACTGGCTTCATTGATGTCTCTCAGTGTTTTAAAAGTCGATTCTTCACGCACAACAACGACTGATGCTATCGACTTGTTCGGCACATTGCTGTAAGCCGTTTTCTGCGTTGCTAGCCAGTTAATAGGGTACTCACGAGCAAGCTTAGTTGCCTGTCCTGGGCTCGTTAATATGAAATCCAACCAACCGTGTAAAAAGGCTTCTTCTAGTTGGTCAAAATCGTAAGTATGTAAGTTGAATTCATAGTTAGGGTTTTGTTCTTCCAACCATGTCATTGTGGGTTGCCAAGATTCTTTAGCGTGAGAATGCCCTCTCAAAGCCAGCACACCTACATCAAATGTTGTCCTATCAGGCTGATGTTCTGCTTTGACTTGAGAAATACAGGTAAAACCAACAAATACAATAGAATAAAGGAGTTTCTGAAAATAATTTTTAGTCACTTAATAAAGCACAACGACAGCGTATTGGTTTCGCATTTTAGCACCGTTCCCCTCTCTAACTTTGTTGCTTTAGATCAATCCCACATCATTATTGTGGGAAACCACAATACCACCTAACTATTGATTTCCTCAGAATGCCTTACCCACAAAGGGGTAGAGTGCATTTCCGCTTATTTTAAGCCATGAACACCAAAAATGATTAAGAAACGTTCATGCCTGTACTCCCCCTTCAAAAGCATTCTATCTGTCGAAACATCAAGGATTCGGCAGCAAAACTTTAAATTAAAATACGGAAGCAACTCATGAAAAAATCGACAATTGCGTTGGGTGTGTTGGCCGCTGTCGCAGCGGTTGGCTACTCAGCTTACAATACGATGTTCTCAGCTGAGGCTGTAATAGTGGATGCTGCTGCTCAAGAGCAGAAGTTCACACAGTACGCTCACCCAGAACACTTCATTTCTGCACAACAACTGAAATCTCTGATGGATGGTGACAAAGACGTGGTTGTGATCGGTGCGCTAAACCCTATCAAACCAGATAGTCCTATTTCTGGTTCTTACACTATGTGGCGTAACGATTACTCAGCGACTGAAGACGCCTACGACTTCGGCGGTATGAGTAATAGCACAGAAGAAATGGAGACGATCCTAGGCAGCTTCGGCGCAACAACAGACAGCACAATCGTCGTCTACGCTGCGGGCTCACACCACGATGCTGCGCGTCTTTACTGGCAAATCCATAACCTTGGCCATCAAGATGTTCGTTACCTTGACGGGGGCTTGAACGCTTGGATGGGCGCTGGCTACCCAACTGGCTCTGCAAACCAAAGCGTTGCAGCGGTTGAATACAACGCACCTAACACACAACAAGAGAACAATGCCCTAGCAACGCTAGACATGGTTATCGCAGCGCAAAACAACCCTGATTGGGTGATCCTAGATACTCGCGGAAACGACGAGTTCAACGGTGAAGTTGCGGTTTCTGGCGCATACGGTCCGGGCACTATCCCAAGCAGTGTTCACATTAATTGGACCAAAGCGTTAAACGAAGACACGACGCTGAAATCAGCAGAAGAACTGCAAGCCCTTTACGGCGACATCATCAAAGGTAAGAAAGTTATCGCTTACTGCCAGTCTGGTGTTCGCTCTGCCCACACCACCATGATTCTTACTGAAGTATTAGGTGCAGAAGGCGTCTACAACTACGACGGCTCATGGATCGAGTACAGCCATGCTCACTACGAGCAAAAGAATCCTGAAGTGAACGTTATCAACGGCAAGAGCTAATCAACACGGAAACCGCAGTTAATGAACAATGTAATTTTTAGCCAAAAGCTATACGACACCGCGCAAATGATTGTCGATGGCTGTATGGGTGATGCCGATCCGGCATGTCAAACCGCATGTCCAATGCACACAGACGTAAAACAGTACGTTCGCATGGCTGGTGAAGGGAATTTCCAAGGCGCTTTGGATCTGATCCGCAGCAAATTATTCCTTCCTCAAACTCTTGGTCGTATTTGTGCCCACCCTTGTGAAGCGTCTTGTCGTCGTAACACTGAGTTCGGTCAGCCAATCAGCGTTGCAGGCATCAAACGTTTCGTCGCAGAGAAAATGGATAACCAAGATCACTGGGATCTCAACATTGCCCCTATGACGAACAAACACATCGCGATCGTTGGTGCAGGCCCTGCTGGCGCGCAAGCGGCTATTGAGCTTCGTCGTCAAGGCCACGAAGTAACGATTTACGAAAAGCTAGACGTTTACGGCGGCATGATGCGTGTGGGTATCCCTGAATACCGTCTACCACGCGATGTTATCGATTTCGAATACAGCTACCTAGCGATGCTGGGTATCAAAACTCAGTTTGGCGTTGAGATCGGCAAAGACATTAGCTTCGACACTCTACGTAGCGAACATGATGCTGTGATTCTGGCTCACGGTGCACACGTCGGTTCGATCATCCCTCTGCCGGGTCATGACAACGATGGCGTGTTCTCTGCGGTTGAATACCTAAAAGAGATTTCTGAAACTCGCCAATTTCCACGTGCAGGTAAACGAGTGATGGTTGTCGGCGGTGGTGACGTTGCAATGGACTGTGCGCGCTCTTCATGGCGTATTGGTGCAAGCGACGTGTACCAATGCTCACTTGAGAGTATTGAAAACCTGCCAGCAAGCCAAGTCGAAATCGACGAGTCACTAGAAGAAGGCGTCGAGTTCAACGCAGGTTGGGGCCCAGTTGCTATCGAACACGAGAACGGCAAAGTAACCGGCATCACTATCAAGAAAGTCCTGTCTATCTTTGATGAGCAAGGCAACTTTGCACCTCAGTACAGCGAAGAAAGCAAAACCATCTCTGTAGACACCATCGTTTTTGCAACCGGTCAAATCGTGGCAGACATTACTGACGGTGCACTAGAGCAAACTCGCGGTGGTCGTTACGTGGTCGATAAACAAACACTAGCATCGAGCCTAGAAGACGTCTTCGTAGCCGGTGACGCGTGTGGCGGTAACATCGTGATTGAAGCGATGGCATTAGGTCGTAAAGCCGCAATGAGTGTTGAGCGTTTCCTAACGACTCGCCCACTAACTGAAGACCGCGACTTCGAGCAAGAATACAGCTACTCATCTCGTCTAGACGTACCACTACCAAAAGGTACGGTAGATACCCCTCGCCTACACGGTGAATTGCGTGACGCTGAAGAGCGTAAGCAAGATTTTGCCCAAGTGGATTTAGGCTTTACTGAACAACAAATCAAACAAGAAGCATCTCGCTGTCTGCAATGTAGCTGCAAGCTGTGTATGACCGAGTGCATCATGATGAACGACTTCAGTGATTGTCCGAAGACCATCTTCTCTGACTTCGTGAACAACAAGTCGATGGATCCATTGCTGGCTTACTCATGTAACGCCTGTGACCAGTGCACCATCGTGTGTCCGAAAGACTTCCCGATGAAGGAAATGTTCCTAGGCGCACGTACTGACTTTGTTAAGGCAAACAATGGTGAATCACCAATGCCGGGTCATAAAGCGATCAATATGCACCAGAAACTGGGCTTCTCAAAAATCTTCACTATGGCAAAACGAGCGGTATCGACAAAATGAGTAATAAAGTATTTATGCCAGGATGCAGTTTGCCATCCTATTCACCAGAAGGCGTAGCGGCCATTGCGAGCTACCTAAAAGAAGTATTCCCAGAAATGGGCGCAGTACAGAAATGCTGTGGCAAACCGACCGCGGCTATCGGCCAAACAGAGAAATTCAAAGAACGCTACGGCCAGCTTCAAGCAGACTTCGACAAGCTAGATGCACAAGAAGTCATCGTGGCGTGCCAAAGCTGCTACGGCATGATCAAGAAGTCTGGCGGCACACAAAAGCCGGTTTCATTATGGAAACTGCTTCCAGAAATCGGTTTGCCAGAAGCGCTACGCGGCAAAGCAAAAAACAGTGACGTGGTGTTTACCATTCATGATTCTTGTTCGACTCGCTACGAGAAAGAACTGCAAGACGGTATTCGTTGGATCTTAAACGAACTTGGTTACAAAACCTCTGAACCAGAACACACACGTGAAAACACGCGCTGTTGTGGTTTCGGCGGCATGGTTGTACCTGCAAACCCAGACGTGGCAACACGCGTAATCAAGCGCCGTGTTGAAGAGTTCGAGACAGACTACGTCGTGGTTTATTGCTCAGCTTGTCGTGCATCCATGATGGGGGTTGGTACGAAATCTTGGCACATTCTGGATCTGATGTTCGGCCCTGTGATCATGCAAGGCGATGAACCGCCAGTCAACGTACTCGCTAGCCCTGTGAAAGCTTGGTTCAACCGCTACAAATCAAAAGCGGGTCTGATCAAGTGTATGTCTGTATAGCTATCTCTTTTTAATTATTAGGTTTAAGTGAAGTTGAACTTATGAAATTCGTAAAAATCGCTCTTATTGTCGCTGTTGTAGCTATTGCTCTGTTCGCGGCTAAACAAACTGGCATTCTTGAAATCATCACAGACATCAAGAGCCTACAAGATTGGATCGCCAGCTTTGGTGTGTGGGGCTACGCCGTATTCGTAGCAGCATTCGTGTTTGCGTGTGTTTTCCTACTACCGGGCAGCGCGTTCACCATTGTGGCAGGTATCGTATTTGGCCCTATCAAAGGCGGTATCTTAGCGCTGTTTTCTGCAACGCTTGGCGCAGTAGCGGCATTCATCGTGGCACGTTTCCTACTGCGCAACACCATCATGAAAAAGTTTGGCGATAACCCAATCTTCAAGAAAATCGATGACGGTGTAGCAGCAAACGGCACCAGCTTCTTGATTCTGACTCGTCTTGTGCCTGTATTCCCATTCAGCCTACAAAACTACGCTTACGGTCTAACCAGCCTCAACCTTGGCACTTACGCTCTGGTTTCTCTGTTGACCATGGCACCAGGCGCATTCATCTTCGCTTACATGGCGGGGGATATTGCGACAAACGGCGTGTCTGTGATGTTGCTAGTGAAATTTGCGGTTGCGGGTCTTGTGCTGTTTGGTATGTCTCTGATTCCAAAATACATCGCGAAGAAAAAAGGCATCAACATGGAAGAATTAGCGAAGTAGTCCGGTCTATCCAACATTGACGCTAAAAGAGTGCAGCTATCGTGCTGCGCTCTACCCTTTACATCATTGATAGTAATTCCCTGAATCAATTAATAAATCCTATTGGGATTCACATTGATAATACCGCGAGATAGATTACTATCCTTGTGAAGGACAGAGGCCATTCGCGAACAAACTCAGCGAAGCTTCAAACAAGAACCAGAAGAAAAACACGGACTACGTATGAAAAAGCTACTCAGTACCATTGGCATTTTAGCCACCACTTTTGCGACTTCATCTTTTGCTGACTCATCGGCCGCTAGTGAATGGCAAAAAATCGAACAACAAGCCGACGGACAAACCGTCTATTTTCATGCTTGGGGTGGTAGCCAAGAGATCAACCGCTATATCCAATGGGCAGGCAAAGAGCTTAAATCTCGCTACAACGTGACGTTAAATCACGTGAAAGTCACTGATATTTCCGAAACCACCACTCGCCTAATTGCAGAAAAAGCCGCAGGCAAAAACAGCGGTGGCAGTGTTGATATGGTTTGGATCAATGGCGAGAACTTCAAATCAATGAAGGATAACCAATTACTGTTTGGTCCTTTTGTTGAAGGTTTGCCAAGCTGGCAGTACGTTGATAAATCATTGCCAATTAATGTGGATTTTTCAGAGCCGACTGAAGGTATGGAAGCACCTTGGGGGGTGGGGCAATTAGTGTTTATTCATGATGAGCAAACCCTGCATAACCCTCCTCGATCTTTTGCTGAAATGCTGAGTTACGCAAAAGCGTTTCCAAATCGCCTAACTTACCCTCGCCCACCAGAGTTTCATGGGACAAGCTTTATTAAAGCCTTGATGATTGAGTTGACCAACAACGATCCCGCTTTGCAAAAACCAGTCACTGGTGAAACATTTGAGCAAATCACTCAACCGCTATGGGCTTACCTAGATGAGTTCCATAAAGTTGCTTGGCGTGGCGGTAAGCAATTCCCAGGAGGGACGGCTGAAACGCTTCAATTACTGGATGATGGTCAGATTGATCTTGCGATTACCTTTAACCCAAACGCGGTTTTTTCTGCGCAATCGAGTGGTAATCTTGCAGAAAGCACCAAAGCGTATGCGATGGACGCAGGTGCACTCTCAAACATTCACTTCTTAGCGATTCCTTGGAACGCAAATGCCAGTGCCGGTGCGCAAGTTGCGATAAACTTTTTATTGAGCCCTGAAGCACAATCTCGCAAAGGTAACCTTAACATCTGGGGCGATCCTTCAGTGCTAAGCAGCCAATACCTAACAGGTTCGGCTAAAAATACTCAACAATTCAAATCTATCGCTGAGCCGCATCCGAGTTGGCAATCTGCCTTAGAAAAAGAATGGTTGAAACGCTACGGGAATTAATAAGAGCCCATGTTAAGAGCGCTATATTTAGTCATTATCGCTGTTTGTATTTTACCTACCATTCCGGGACTACTCGGAGTGGTGGTTTCTGCGCTCGGTTATGTACCTCCTATCGGCTTGCACCACTTTTCTTTGGATGGCTTTAACGCTGTTTTTGATTGGGAGGGTGTTTGGACATCCATCGGGCTGACTTTCTACTCTGCCATTTTCAGTAGCTACTTGGCTTGCTTGATCACATTTGCGATTTTGCAAGCATCGTGGGGCAGCAAGTTTTGGCGAAAAATTGAAGTTAGCCTCTCGCCACTTCTCGCTATGCCGCATGTCGCGTTTGCAATTGGCTTTGCGTTCTTGTTTGCACCAACCGGTATGGGCGTTCGTGTTCTCAACCAACTGTTTGGTTATGATCCAAATGCGCAAACGGTGAATGACTTAGCGTTGCTAATTAAAGACCCGCATGCACTCGGTTTGGTCATCATGCTTGCGATTAAAGAAGTGCCGTTTTTATTGTTGATGAGTATTCCAATTCTTCAGCAATTGAAAGTCAATAAGATTGAAAAAGTCAGTCATTCGATGGGCTACAGTTCGGCGCAAGCGTGGTGGAAATGCGTATTCCCACAATGGATAGCAAAACTGCGCTTTCCAATGCTGGCGGTATTGGCTTACAGCTTGTCGGTTGTTGATGTTGCATTGATTATTGGCCCTACCAACCCACCAACGTTTGCGGTTTTGGTATGGCAGTGGTTTAACGATCCTGATTTATCACTTCTACCAAGAGCTGCCGCAGGCGCGGTCGTGTTGTTTGCTATCGCTAGCCTTTTGATTGGATTTGCACGCTTAATGGAATGGTGTATTACCAAAGGCTTCAAACGCTGGCAGTACTCTGGTCGAAACGGGTTTCGTTTACCCGGTAAAACCCTATTTTCACTGATCGCGCTACTTGCACTTCTAATGATTCCACTCATGGTGGTATGGAGCTTTGCTCAACGCTGGCGCTTTCCAGATTTACTACCGAGCCGCTATAGCCTGCGTTTTTGGGAATACGAATGGCACAGTATTCTTGGTACGCTGGAGCAGAGCATGCTGATTGCCGTTATCAGCGCGACCGTCGCTCTAGCCCTTGCCTTGATCGCACATGAGTATCGCCTTCGTTATCGCTGGCAGGTGCCCGGTTACATCATCGCCATCCCAATGCTGATTCCTCAGCTATCCGTGCTATTCGGTATGCAAGTAGTGACGCTGTACTTAAACAGTAACGCGTATTTCTTTTGGGTATGCTGGGCGCACGTGTTCTTCGCGTTCCCATTTATTTACCTCTCGCTAGACGGTCCATGGCGCAGCTTCGATAACGGCTTAACTCGCGTCGCACTCAGCTTGGGTAAATCACCGATGCAAGCTTGGTTAAAAGTGAAACTGCCAATCCTCCTACCTGCGATTGCATTCGCATGGGCTGTCGGGATTAGCGTAAGTCTGGCGCAATACCTGCCGACATTGGTGCTAGGGGCTGGGCGCATTAGCACCATCACCACCGAAGCCGTTGCGCTATCCAGTGGTTTTGACCGACGTGTCACCGCGATTTACGCCATTTGGCAAGCACTCTTGCCTTTCTTGTTCTTCTCTTTTGCGATACTACTAAGCCGCTTACACGTGAAGTATCGCCGCTTGTCTATAAAAGGTTTACTACTGAATGAGTCTTTGTCTCGAAAACCTCGCCATCCGTAAAGCCAATGGCGACACGCTTTTTTCAACGTTCAACATGACCGTAGAGAAAGGTGAAATTGTTACTCTGATGGGACCAAGTGGTTGTGGTAAATCCACTTTGTTGGATGCTATTGCTGGGCACCTATCCGCCGAGTTCAACTACTCTGGATCCATTACGCTTGATAACGAAAAGTTGGATGCCCTCCCTGCCCATAAGCGTCAGGTCGGTATTCTATTCCAAGACGATTTGCTCTTCCCTCACTTGACGGTGTGGGAGAACCTTGCCTTCGCGCTACCAAACTCAATCAAAGGTGAAGAGCGTAAAGCTCACGCCATGCAAGCACTGAAGAACATTGCATTGACCAAACTTGCCGAATCCTTCCCAGATCAAATCTCCGGAGGACAACGTGCCCGTATTGCTTTGACTCGTATGCTGTTGGCAAAGCCGAAAGTTGCGCTACTCGATGAGCCCTACAGCAAGTTAGATAAAGATCTGCGCGTACAGTTTCGCAATTGGGTGGTCGAGCAATTGCAGCAAGCGAACATCCCTACTTTGATGGTAACGCACGATGAAGACGATATTCCCAATGGCAGCCGTTGTCTAAACTGGCCGTGGGAGACAAATCATGCTTGATAGCCTAAGTATAAAGCTCATCCGCAAACCGCTGGCACTCAGTGCGACATACCTCGACAAATGTGGTATCACCGCAAATCAAACGACAGTATTAGGTTTTGTGCTTGGCTGTTTTGCTCTGCCGGCTTTGATCACCGAACAATACTTGTTGGCATTGCTGTTTATTTTGCTTAACCGAATCTGTGATGGATTGGATGGCGCACTTGCAAGGATTCAGGGTATCACTAATGCTGGCGGTTTCCTCGATATCAGCTTGGATTTTCTGTTCTATTCGCTGATTCCTTTTGGCTTTGTGTTGGCAAATCCAGAGCAAAATGCCATTTCAGGAGCATTTTTGATTTTTTCCTTTGTCGGGACGGGAAGCAGCTTTTTAGCTTTTGCCATCATGGCGGGAAAACAAGGCATCGATAATCCGGTGTATAAACACAAATCTCTCTACTACATGAGCGGTTTAACCGAAGGTACGGAAACCATCGGCTGTTTTGTGTTGTTTTGCCTGATGCCACAGCACTTTTCGGTCATTGCATACATCTTCGGTGCGGCATGTTGGTTTACCACATTCACGCGAATTTACTCTGGGTTTCATACGCTCAAAGACCATTAATACGGTTAGAAAATGTACGTTTACTAGAGAGAAAACATCACTAAGTAACTGTTTTATAAAGCATCAAAGCACATGTTAAATTGAGGTATATACTCTTTGGGTGGAGAAACCATTCGGAGGCTATATGAAAAAACACATCAAGTTAGGCATGTTGCTCACCATTACTTGTGCGATCGTGCTTGGCGGCTGTAGCTCACCTAACCCGTACGGAGATGCATACGGCTCGTCCGACACTCGCAAAGTTCAGCAGGTTTACTACGGCACGATAGAAAAAGTAGAACCCGTAACCATTGATGCCTCTACCCAATCCAACGCCATCGGTACAATAGCAGGGGCTGCCGTGGGTGGCATTTTGGGTTCGAAAATTGGGGGCGGTTCTGGCTCGGATATCGCAGCCATTGGTGGTGGTTTATTAGGTGGTTATGCAGGTAGTAAAGCCGCCGAAGCAACCGCGAAAAGAAATGGTGTGAACCTGACTATTCGCTTAGAGGATGGAAAGATCATATCTGTCGTTCAAGAAGCAAACCCAAACATGATTTTCCAGCCAGGCCAAGCCGTTCAAATCAACATGTCTGGTAATGACGCAAGGGTTGTACCTCGCTAATTTGAACACGATGACTCCGTTCCATTGTTCTGCTGTTTTGGCTCAAAGAGTTTAATCCGCGCAAGCGTACGTTGCTTACTCATCGGCTTGCGCGATTCTACTTGTATCAAGTTTGATCGTCGTCAATGGAACATCAATCTCCCACACCTTTCGATGTTAAAATGACATCAAATTGCTAGCATGAGCCCATTCCTGATAACTTTGGGCTTGTTATGACACCGACTGTTGACCACGTACTCCTTAATATCGCGCTAAACCTCAGCTCTAATCGTTCTCACGAGCAGCAATATCAAAACCTCATTGATGGGGTCGCGCAAGTATTCCCATGTGATGCGAGCTGCCTGTTTATCTTTGATGAGGATGGTTTTTTGACTCCTGTCGCGGTAAAAGGCTTATCTAGCTCGGTCTTAGGTCGTCGCTATTTCCCCAAAGCACATCCACGCTTAGATGCCATTATTCATAGCCGTGAACCGGTGCGTTTCGATGCCGATTGTTCACTGCCCGATCCTTTTGACGGCACGTTGTTAACCGAAGACCAGTGTATTGATGTTCACGATTGCATGGGCTTTAGCTTGTATGTGGAAGGACAACTTGTCGGCGCGTTAACTATGGATGCCCTAACGGTGGGCGCGTTTGATGACATTGACCCTGTCGCTATCGAAACCTTTGCGGCTTTGACCGCTGCGACGCTGCGTAACATCGCTCAATTAAAAGCACTCAAAGCGCAAAACCAGAAGCAAAAAAGCGTCACTCAAACCCTTATCCAGCAAGCCCGTTCTCAACATGGCGAAATGGTGGGTTTGAGTCCGCAGATTAACCAGTTACGAAACAACATTGCGACCGTTGCTCAATCAGATTACGCGGTACTTATCACAGGAGAGACCGGTACGGGTAAAGAACTGGTCGCGCACTCGGTACACGCGCAATCTCATCGTAGCGATAAGCCGATGATTTACGTCAACTGTGCGGCCCTGCCTGAAGGTCTGGCTGAGAGTGAACTGTTTGGCCATGTCAAAGGCGCATTTACAGGTGCTAATAGCCACCGTGCCGGTAAGTTTGAACTGGCAGACGGTGGAACGATTTTCCTTGATGAAGTGGGCGAACTGCCTTTGATTTTGCAAGCAAAATTGCTGCGCGTAATTCAGCAAGGTGAGCTGCAACGTGTAGGTAGCGATCAGCATTTGATGGTCAATGTGCGCATCATCGCCGCGACCAATCGACAATTAGAAAAAGAGGTCGAAGCTGGCACGTTTCGAGCAGACCTTTTCCACCGTTTAAACGTGTTCCCAATCCAAGTCCCCCCACTGCGTGCCCGTGACGGGGATATTCCCGTTTTAGCAGGATATTTGTTGGAAAAAGTACGCCAACAATTCAATGCACCCAATCTGCACGTTCACCCTAAAGTGTTGACTCAATTGGAATCTTTACCTTGGTACGGAAACGTGCGCGAGCTCGAACATACGTTAACTCGCGCGGCTTTGCACGCCATTCAACAAGGCGCAAGCACGATCATGCTTAACCATTTCGACACCTCATTGGCTCTCGATGATGTAAAAAACACATCACATTATCTGCCCAAAAAAAGTCAACCAATGCGAGAACTGATAGAAAGCTATCAACGTGATTTAATTGAACATGCTTTAAGCCAAACTGGTGGCGTTTGGGCAAAAGCGGCGGAGTTTTTACAAATGGATCGCGGTAACTTATATCGAATGGGTAAAAAGCTCGGGATCAATAAATAACCAACCACAGGAATCCGATGTAATTAAGACATCGTTTGCGTTGTCTTAATTACATCACCCGCCCTATTAAAAACAAACAAAGCCATTAAAAATCAACAAGATAACAATTGGCACGCATTCTGCTCTCTAGTGGTCAACATCACGACTATTAAACAATCACTGGAGAACCCAATATGTTCTGTATTCAATGTGAACAGACAATTCAAACCCCTGCTGTTAAAGGTTGTTCTTTTGCACAAGGCATGTGTGGCAAAACTTCTGAAGTATCAGACCTACAAGACGTGTTGGTTTACACACTGCAAGGGGTTTCTTTTTGGGCATCAAAAGCACTTGAATTCAACATCATTAACGATGAAATCAACCAATGGGCACCAAAAGCATTTTTCTCTACATTGACGAACGTAAACTTCGACCCTGAACGTGTCCTAGAGCTGACTTCTCAAGCAGCAACGTACAAAGCATTGCTAAAAGAGCAAGTGATGTCGGCAGCAACGCTTGCCGATACCGAAGTCGCTGACATTCCTGCGGTTGCTCACTTTGAGCTACCAAACAGCGCAGAAGCAATCTTAGCTTTTGCTCCGCAAGTCGCGGTTAACCGTGGTAAAGACCAAGTACATGAAGATGTTATTGGCCTACGCCTACTTTGCCTATACGGCCTTAAAGGTGCAGCCGCGTACATGGAGCACGCACGTGTTCTTGAGCAAACCAACAACGATATCTATGCCGAATACCATGAAATCATGGCGTGGTTGGGCACAGATCCTGAAGATCTCGGCGAACTACTTGATTGCTCAATGCGCATTGGCCTGATGAACTACAAAGTGATGGAAATGCTCGACCAAGGTGAAACAATGACCTTCGGTCATCCAGAACCAACCACGGTGAACGTCAAGCCAGTAAAAGGCAAATGTATTCTTGTTTCTGGCCATGATTTGCATGACCTAGAAAAAATCCTGCAACAGACTGAAGGCAAAGGCATTAACGTTTATACCAACGGTGAAATGCTGCCTGCACACGGCTACCCTGAGCTGAAGAAATACCCTCATCTTGTCGGCAACTACGGCAGCGCATGGCAAAATCAACAGAAAGAATTCGCAAACTTCCCTGGCGCAATCGTAATGACGTCAAACTGCTTGTTGAATCCAAATGTGGGTCAATACGCAGACCGTTTATTCACGCGTAGTATTGTTGGCTGGCCTGGAGTGGCTCACATCGAAGGCGATGATTTTAGCCAAGTGATTGAATGTGCTCTAGCGCAAGACGGTTTCCAACACGATGAAATCGAACACCACATCACGGTTGGTTTTGGTCGCAATGCACTGATGAACGCCGCCCCTGCGGTTATCGACCAAGTGAAGCAAGGCAACATCAAACACTTCTTCCTAGTCGGCGGTTGTGATGGTGATAAAGCGGAACGCAGCTACTACACCGATTTTACGGCTGAAGCGCCAGAAGACACGCTAATCCTGACCTTGGCGTGTGGTAAGTTCCGCTTCAACAAGAATACGTTCGGCGATATCAACGGTATCCCTCGCCTATTGGATGTGGGCCAATGTAACGATGCTTACTCTGCAATCCAGCTTGCACTTGCACTGGCGAAAGAGTTTAACTGTGACATCAATGAACTGCCACTCACGCTTGTACTTTCTTGGTTCGAGCAAAAAGCGATCGTTATCTTGCTAACGCTATTTGCATTGGGCGTGAAAGGCATTTACACAGGCCCTACTGCACCGGCATTCCTTACGCCAAACCTAATCGCCATCATCCAAGAGAAGTTCGATATGCGCAGTATTGGCAATGTTCAGGATGATCTAAAAGCCATCCTAGCAGCCTAATAAACCTGCTTGTTACGCGCCTCCTTACGTGGAGGCGCTATCTATTTCGAACTAAGAATAGCCACAACCAAAGAGATTGTTATGTTTTTTGAATGGCAAGGTAACCAACCCGTCACACTCCGTTGCATCGACAAATACTTCGAAACACACGACACAGTCAGCATCAAATTGGCCGAACTAACCGAATCACTTCTGTTTCAGTTTAAGCCTGGCCAGTTTATTAACTTGGGCGTCGAAATTGATGGAAAAATGGAGTTTCGTGCCTATTCAATCAGCTCGATCAATGAAGACGATCACCTTCAACTCACCATCAAACGAGTAGTAGGCGGTAAAGTATCGAACTACATCGTTGACTCGCTGCTGCTCGGTGATACCGTTCAAGCATTACCACCAGCGGGCGAATTTAACTGCATTGACCACCCACCCGTTTTACGTGATGGCGAAACAAAAGCCTTGCTTATCAGTGCAGGTTGCGGCGTCACGCCCGTATTTTCGATGGCAAAACACTGGCTGAGTGAGCAAGATGAAAACGACAACGATGTGGACATCGCATTTCTTCATATCGCACGCAGCCCAGAAGAGACGATTTACTACGATCAGCTAGAAACGTTCGACGCTGTGTATCCCAACTTCCATTTAAAGCTGTTGCTGAAAAACCGCGAAGGAACGTCACACCCACAAGGTCGTTTGAATGCCGACTGGCTTAAAGAGCTTGTTCCTGATTTCAAGCAACGCACCGTTTACCTGTGTGGTCCAAGTCAGTTCATGCAAGATGTTCACGGCTATTTGAATGACCTTGGTTTTGACATGACGAACTTCTACCAAGAGAGTTTTACGCCAGCGACTGGCGCAGAAACATCGGTCTCCGATGAAGTTGTTCGTGTTTCTGTTCCTGACTTTGCTCAAACCATCGATGCGCAAAGAGGTCAGGTACTGGCCGATGTGCTTGAAGGCGCAGGTTTACCATTAATCGTCGCTTGTCGTAGCGGCATTTGTGGCTCGTGCAAATGCAAGGTTCGTCAAGGCAGCGTCTCTTCCACCAGCCTAGAAACATTGACGCAAGAAGAAATTGAACAAGGCTATGTGCTCGCCTGCTCATCAACCATTGAAGCAGATCTTGAACTGCAGATTGGTTAGTTTTCCAAATACAAAAAAGCGCCGCGATACGTCTGTTTAGATGTTTCGCGGCGCTTTTTTTTGATGTTACTTCTGTTGCAACAAAAGTCTTTTAGCTAAATAACAACACTTTCAATGCAGCTTCGCTGTCTACGTCCATAAACTCTGGTGGGTTATCCAGACGCTCACGGAATGTCAACTCTGGCGCTTCTTCTTTCATGTTTTCAATCAAGAAGTCGCTTGTCACAGATGGCGAGTTCACACATGCCATCACTTGACCGCCTTCTGCCAACAAATCTGGCAACCGACGTAGAATCTTTTTGTAATCTTTAGTCAGCGCAAAGCTGCCTTTCTGGAATGAAGGCGGATCGATGATAATCAAGTCATACTGACCAGATTTTTTAATCTTACCCCACGATTTAAAGATATCGTGCCCCATAAAGCTTACCTGGTTGATGTTATGACCATTTAGCTTGTGGTTCTCACGACCTTTAGACAGCGACGCTTTTGCCATGTCGACGTTAACCACTTTATCTGCGCCACCCGCAATGGCAGCGACAGAAAAGCCACACGTGTAAGCAAACAAGTTGAGCACGTTTTTATGCTTCGCATTTTCGCGAACCCAATCACGACCGTAGCGCATGTCCAAAAACAGACCGAAGTTTTGGTTGCGGCCAATATCCAATTGGTATTTCAAACCGCTTTCTTCAACGACAGGGCGAGCGTCTAATTCACCAACAAGCACTTCTGAAGGCGCACCATCGGCATAACGGTGCTGAAGAACCATAGTGCGACCTTGCTTATCTGCCCACAGTTGTAATTGTGCCAACGCATTAAGGCCGCTTTTCAGCTCGGCGAGAAACGCGTCGTCGACTTCTTTAAACAAGTTGATGATCAACTGACCTTGTAACCAGTCACAAGTGATTTGCTCTAGGCCTTCAAAACGACGGCCACGACCATGAAACAGTCGACGAATTTCATTCGGAGCTTGCGCGAGCTCGGTTTCTAGATGCTGAAAAAACAGCGGAAGTTGTGATGCTTGCATCGAGTTCTCTTATTAGTTTTCTTTGTGACGGTTATTTGATCGTAGGCCAGTTCAGTTCCCAAGGGGAAAGCCAAGTATCCAAACCCTGAGAGACGATTTCACTGTGCCATTTGTTACCCAGCACTTGGTATTCTCGTGGGTCGCAAACAAAACGATATTGCTCATCTCGGTATTGGAAGCAAAGTGAAAGTGCATGCAGGTAACCGCGATCAGCCTCATTGCCTGCATTGTAAATCGGGTCGCCAACAATACCTGAGCCAACCGATTTTAATGCCACGCGGATTTGATGCGTTTTACCAGTGTGTGGCTTACATAAAAATAGGCGCTCTCCGGGCTCTGCCGCAAGAGAGAAAAACTGGGTGACGGCTGGGTTATTTTTGCTGTTGACCAGCTTCCATGATGAACGGCGCGAACGCTCCATATCACCAACGACCAAACCTTGTTTCTTTTTCGGCTTTTTAGAGCCAATCGCCAGATAAAACTTTTCCACTTGGCGGTCTGCGAAGGCTTGCGATAACGCACTGGCCGCTTTAGCGTTGCGTCCGAGGAGCAGAATACCCGATGTCATTTTATCCAAGCGATGGATAAGATAGAGCTGCTCATCACCACTCTGCTTAGCCACTTCTTGCAACAGCATTGTGTCGCCATCGTCTTTATGAACAGAGACGTTGGGATGTTTATTGATGATCAGAAAATCGGGATGGGTATGTAGAATATCGAACATAAAAAACTGGCTCCACGTTTGGAGCCAGAAGTATACCGATTCTGATTGATTAGGCGAGCTTAAACTTACCCACTAGTGTTTCCAACTCGTGTACCTTGCGGTTCAAACCTTCTACGCTTTGTGAGCTGTCATTCGCTAGTTGCAGTGAGCGAACCGAAATGTCGCTGATCGACGTAATATCTGCGGCAATTTCTTTTGTCACCGCAGTTTGCTCTTCGGCGGCGGTTGCAATAGAGTTCACCATGCTTTGCACGTGCCCTGCACCAGCAACGATTTCTTCCAATGATTCCACCGCTCCCGAGCTTTGGCTAACACCAATTTCCACCAAACGGCAACCATCTTCGGTGTAAGTCACGGCTTCTTGCGTGCCAACTTGAATCGCTTGGATAATCTCGCCTACTTCTTGTGTTGCTTTCGTCGTACGCTCGGCAAGTGCACGGACTTCATCAGCCACAACCGCAAACCCGCGACCAAACTCACCCGCACGTGCAGCTTCAATTGCCGCGTTTAACGCAAGCAAGTTAGTTTGCTCTGCGATGTCTTCAATCACTTTAATGACTGCGCCAATTTTCTCGCCATGAGCACCAAGGTGATTCATCTGAACCGACATGTCCGCCATTTGCTTCGATACCTGTTGAATGCTCTCTACCATTTCAACAATGACAGTACGGCCTTGCTCGGCTGTGGCTTCTGACTTACGAGCTTCTTCAAACGTAGACGCACCTTGTTCCGCCACTTGTGAAATGGTCAAACTCAGCTCTTCTGCTGCCGTTGCGATGAGGTTCGCTTTGTCGGCTTGGCTACTCGCACCAGAAACAATGTCTTGGCTAACAACAGACAGCTCACTCGTGACCGACTTAACTTCTTCAGACACGACTGAAATAGAGCCGATCAACCCCGTTAGAGATGCCTGCATTTTATTTAAAGAGGTCGCTAAGTTAGAAAGCTCATCACCCGATTCGTCTTTGATAGGAGAAGCTGTCAAATCGCCTTCCGCCACGCGTTGTGCCAAAGTATCCAGTGCGGTCAAACGCCCTGTGATTGAATTAGACAACAAGTATGCAATGAACATTGTTGCGATCGCCGCAAGCGTACCTAGCGCGTAAATGGTGTTCTCAATATCGTTGAATGAATCGGTCAATTGGAGAAGCGCATCATGTGTGCTTTGGCGGCCTTCTGCCGTTGCCGCATTGAGCATGTCTTCAATTGGGGCTAGATTCACCTCGTACAACTGACGGACTTGCTCAACGTTTTCTTCTAAACTGCGATGCCCAATATTCGGCTGAATTTGGCTCTCAAAGCTCGACGTAAAATTCGCCATAAGCTGCTCAATTTTTTCGATATTGCGATAGTCTTCTCCACCAGCGGTTTCAAGACGTTTTACATCAGCCAACGCAGAGGCAAACTCTTTCTTGTTCGATTGATATTCACGTTGTGCACCACTGGTATTGATGATCATACCGACAGCATCTCGATAAATATCCCCAGCTTCATCGATCAAAGCCATGTATCCGATGGTCTCTGGGACGTCGTCTGTTCTGACTTCTTGTGCCACTTTATGTGAATTAATCACTTCAAACGTAATAATCGCGATCATCACCAACATTGTTGCCAAAATGGCACCAAAGCTCGCATATAACTTTTTACGAACTGACATTTTCACTGACAAGGTTCCTTATAAATTATGTTCTGTGCAGACATTGCTGTATCAATCTGCACATGAATTATTTCGGGACGATAGACACCCCTTTGCAGTGGTTGCGCATTTTATGTGACAAAAATCACATTGCAATTAAAGTTTTATAAAAAGACACAATTAATCTAAAAATGTCAGTCTTATCCTACAGACACAAAAAAAGCGGGAGCCTTACTAAGCCCCCGCTTTTCTTTATCTTTTTAAGCCGTTTACAGTTTCTTCGAAAGTAATCCTGCAAAACCAATAATCGCGATACCTAAAACCATGATTTCGCCTTTGCCGCTATCGAAGCCAGACTTAATGCCCATGAAGGCAACAATAGCAATCGCTACCGGAATGACGTATTTAACGAGGTTGTACCATAAGCCAAATAGTGGGAATGATACTTCGCCATCATTCGTGATTTCTTTTTCAAGCTCTGCACGGTTTAAGCGCCAGCCAGCAAAGATACATACCAACATACCCCCAACCGCTAGGAAGATTTTATCTGTCAGTAGGTCGAAGATATCGAATGCGCCAGTACCAAATAGCGTTGGTCCCATACCGCCTAGCGAAAGCGATGCAAAGACACAAAGTGATGCCATCACGACACTTGCTGAAACTACTGCGTTAGAACGTTTCATGCCTTTCTCATCGATAAGATAAGAAACCACTACTTCTAACAATGAAACCGAAGAGGTAAGCGCCGCTACCGTTAATCCGATGAAGAACAGAAGCGCAAGTAGCAAACCAATCACACCGCCCATTTCCGCGAACAATTGAGGAACAACGACGAACACCAGACCCGGACCTGCTGCTGGCTCCATGCCGAAAGCAAACATTGCAGGGAACATCGCGACACCAGCAAGGATCGCTACGCCGGTATCCATTGCCGTAACCATGCCTGTTGTTTGAACGAGGTTTTCTTTCTTCTTCAAGTAAGAGCCATAAGTCATCATACAACCCATACCAAGACTCAATGAGAAGAACGCCTGACCTAATGCTGCAAGTACCACGTTACTGTCCACTTTTGAGAAGTCTGGCATGAACAAGAACTCAAGACCTGCCATCGCACCTGGAAGCATCAAGCCTTTCACCGATACGATGATCAAGATGATGAACAGCAGCGGCATAAGAACTTTACCTGCTTTTTCGATACCGCCAGAAATACCTTTCATTACGATCAGTACGTTAAGGAAAAGGTACACACCCATCCAGAACAGCGGTTGTAGCGGATCAGAAATGAAACCACCAAAGCTGTCACCGATTGCCTCTGGCGTGCTTAATAGACCACCACCGACTTTAAAAATGTAAGCTAACGCCCAACCACCTACGACAGGGTAAAAACCCATGATAAGTAGCCCACTAAATACACCAATTACGCCGGTGAACGTCCAGCGTCGGTCAGTGGATTTAAATGCGCCTACGGCTGATAGACCTGTCTTACGACCAATAGCGAACTCAGTAAGCATGACGCTAAAGCCGATAAAAATAACAAAGAAGAGGTAGATCGCAACGAACGCACCGCCGCCACTCTCACCTGCTGTGTACGGGAACTTCCAGATGTTACCCAAACCAACAGCGGAACCCGCTGCTGCCATTACGAAGCCTAATTTAGACCCCCACGTATCACGTGGTGCTGCTGTATTAGTTGTAGCCACGCTTATTCTCCAAAGATTTGTTGTGTTGTGTATGCATAGAGATAGGCGTCTAAAATGTTTGTGTAAATATTTATATACACTTATAAGAAGTTTGTTCGACGCTCTATGTATAGCAAGTAAAGCAGTTCCCCATTAGAATTGGAACCCCAAAAAGTACATTTATCGCACAAGTGTAGTATTACGCACGTTAAATGCTGCTTTTTTGTTCAAAAGTTAAAGAATAGCCTTATTTTTCACATTAAAATAACAGAATCACCTGTTATGAAATTTGTTCCTCATGTAGGGTCAATCCCACTTCTCATTGGGAAATCTGTTCCCCCAACCCACTTTTATGCTTAATATCCTAGATGGGCATATTACTTTGAGCGTATATGGACAAGTTCTATCATTTTCTTACTCTTACTGGCATTGGACTGTATTGGTTCTTAGTTGCTGGTGTTACTTTACGCGTTGTTTTGAAGCGTCGTGCGGTGAGCGTGTCTTTAGCTTGGCTAATGATCATCTATATCCTTCCCGTGCTTGGCGTCGCGTGCTATTTCCTATTTGGTGAGCTGAACTTAGGCAGAAAACGAGCTGAACGAGCAAAAGAGATGTTTACCCCTTTTGCCAAGTGGTTTAGTCAACTCAATGATTGCCACGCGCACATGCCTGAAACCATGGGTCGCCATATCTACCGCATCGATGAACTGTGTAACAACCGTCTTGGGCTACCTGCTCTGAGCGGGAATACTCTGTCCTTGCAACAATCTCCTGATGAAATTCTGCACTCCATCATCGAAGACATCGAGAATGCCAAAACGAGCATTCGAATGGTGTTCTACATTTGGCACCCAGGCGGCTTGGCCGATTCGGTAGCATCCGCTCTTATCCAAGCATCTAAACGTGGTGTGGATGTGAAGCTGTTATTGGACTCTGCGGGTAGCCCACGCTTCTTCAGAAGTCCTTGGTACAAAATGATGAAAGATTCGGGTATCGAGGTTATTCAGGCGCTCGAAGTGAAGATGTGGCGTATGTTCTTACGTCGTCTTGATCTTCGCCAGCACCGTAAAATCATCGTCATTGATGATGAAATCGCCTATACAGGATCAATGAACCTTGTCGATCCTGCATACTTTAAACAGAGCAGCGGCGTTGGGCGTTGGATCGATATCATGGTGCGAGTTACAGGGCCAACCGTAAACGTGCTGAGTGCGATTCACTGCTGGGACTGGGAAGTAGAAACGGGCGAACGTTATCTGCCGAAGTTGCCAGAGTGCAAAATTGACAACAGCAAATACCAACATCCGATTCAGGTCGTTCCATCTGGCCCCGGCATGCCAGAGTATTTGATTTATCAAGTGCTTACTTTGGCAATTAACCAAGCCAATCGTTCGGTACGAATCACAACACCGTATTTTGTACCTAATACCGACTTGCTTGAGACGTTAAAAATGACGGCGCAGCGCGGTATTGATGTTGAGCTGATCATACCGCACAAAAATGACTCACTTATGGTTCAGTGGGCATCGCGCGCTTTCTACAGCGAGCTTTTGGCCGCTGGCGTGAAAATTTACGAGTTCTATGGTGGCTTGCTGCACACCAAATCGGTCGTTATCGACGACCAGTTCTGTTTGGTGGGTACGGTGAATATGGACATGCGCAGCCTGTGGCTGAACTTTGAAGTCACTCTGGCTGTCGACGATGAAGAGTTCACTAAGCAATTGTCATGGTTGCAAGATGGTTATATCAAGCAATCTCATCCTGTCGTTTTGGACGAGTGGGAAAAACGTAGCCTTTATTCTCGTTTCCTTGAGCGTGTGTTCTACCTCTTCAACCCATTGCTCTAAATCAGTGACCATTTCAGTTCAAACCTCCAGTAATGAGAGTCCTTGCTGGAGGTTTATTTTATCTGCGTCTTACTTTTCGCATCGACTATTCTGTGCTTTCCCCAATACGTCTCATGTAATCATCGCTACCACACGGCGCTCTAAACGTTCAATCCAAACGGTTATTGGTTGATATGTGACTTTTCCCTTGCAAACCCTATGTCGTCCATGTTTTAAATAATCCAAATTGTAATATTTAAGACAGGGAATATTTATGTCAGAGGGCAAAAAGACCAAACTCATTACCGCAGGCCGCGATAAGAAGTGGACCAACGGCGTGGTAAACCCACCAGTACAACGCGCTTCTACTGTCGTGTTTAATACTGTTGCAGAGAAAAACCAAGCCGCAATAAACCGCGCAAACAAAACGCTGTTTTACGGACGTCGTGGCACTAACACTCACTTTGCTTTTCAAGATGCAATGGTCGAGATCGAAGGCGGTGCGGGTTGTGCTCTTTACCCTTGCGGAACGGCAGCTATTTCTAACGCGATCCTTTCTTTCGTTGAAGCTGGCGACCATATTTTGATGGTTGATACGTGTTACGAACCAACACGTGATTTCTGCAACGTGATCATGAAAAAGATGGGCGTAGAAACCACTTACTACGATCCGATGATCGGCGAAAACATTCGTGATTTGATTCAACCAAACACCAAAATACTGTTTCTTGAATCGCCGGGGTCAATCACGATGGAAGTTCAAGACGTTCCAACCATGGCGCGCATCGCTCACGAGCACGATATCATTGTGATGCTCGATAACACGTGGGGCGCAGGCGTGAACTTCTCACCTTTCGAGCATGGCGTGGACATTTCTATTCAAGCGGCGACAAAGTACATCGTTGGACACTCTGACGTCATGCTCGGCACCGCAGTAGCGTCTGAGAAATACTGGGACCAGCTTCGCGAACAAAGCTACCTGATGGGTCAATGCGTTTCTCCTGATGACGCTTACCTTGGCCTACGTGGCATTCGCACTTTGGATGTTCGCTTACGCCAGCACGCTGAAAACAGTTTGAAAGTCGCACAGTGGTTGGCAAGCCGCCCTGAAGTGGATCATGTTCGTCACCCTGCCCTAGAGACTTGCCCTGGTCATGAGTTCTTTGAGCGTGATTTTACTGGCGGCAATGGCTTGTTCTCATTTGTGCTGAAAACCTCGTATCCAAAAGCGACCACAGCTTTGCTTGATGGCATGAAACACTTCAGCATGGGTTACTCTTGGGGTGGTTATGAGAGTTTGATTTTGGCTAACGAACCTCGCAGCTTTAACAGCTTACGCACGGTCGCCAATCCGAACTTTGAAGGCACTCTGATTCGTATTCATGTGGGCTTGGAAGATGTTGAAGACTTAATCGCCGATTTAGAAGCCGGATTTGCTCGATACAACGCCCTAATGCTTGAAAAAGAAGTCTCTCTGAAATAACTCATGTTATCGCCCTGCTCAGCAGGGCTTTTTTATAAGCTAATGAAATAACTGGAGATCTACCGCCTCCCTTCTTCCTCTCCTTCAATGTTCATCATTTGTGTTGTTTTTCATTTGAGCAATCACAGAATAAAAACATGTGCTACATGAAGACTTCCCATCTTCTCAATTTGTCTCCTACCTTTTATCACTCATAAGAGGTCATACCACAAGGAGATAACTTTGAAACTCAAACTCATAGCAGTGTTGCTTTTTACTCTAATTACCCTGCCGATTGCTTCAGCCAACGCCGCCACTGGCTATACGCAAACCAAATACCCCATTGTGTTGGTTCATGGTTTGTTCGGCTTTGACTCGCTGGCTGGCGTGGATTATTTCTTTGGTATCCCTCACTCATTAACCAAAGATGGCGCTACAGTTTATGTGGCACAAGTTTCTGCGACAAACAGTAGCGAAGCCCGCGGTGAGCAGCTTCTTTCTCAAGTCGAAACCTTACTCGCCGCCACAGGTGCTAGCAAAGTGAACCTCATTGGTCACAGCCATGGTGGCCCAACAGCGCGTTATGTAGCCTCTGTACGCCCTGATTTAGTGGCTTCTGTCACCAGTATCGGCGGAGTGAACAAAGGCTCAAAAGTCGCAGACTTAGTACGCGGCACCGTTCCAGAAGGATCGGGGACAGAACAGTTAGCCGTTAAACTCGCGCAGGGGTTAACCACTCTGATCAATCTGCTTTCAGGTGGTTCAGATCTTGATCAAGATCCACTGGCTTCGTTAGCCGCATTAACGACGGAAGGCTCGCTAGCTTTTAACCAACACTACCCTGAAGGTACTCCAACCAGCGAATGTGGCGACGGTGATTTACTGGCACCAAACGGCGTGTATTACTACTCATGGACCGGATCATCCACTTTTTCCAACGTTTTCGATCCGACAGACGCAGCCATGATGGTACTCGGCTTGGCATTCGATGGGCCAAACGATGGGCTCGTTGGCGCATGCAGCACTCATTTAGGAAAAGTCATTCGTGATGATTACAAAATGAATCACTTGGACGAAATAAACGGTTTACTCGGTATCCACCATCTTTTTGAAACCGACCCCGTCACGCTGTATCGCCAGCATGCGAATCGTTTGAAACTGCAAGGTCTGTAACAGGAGTTCCGTATGAAGAAAGTCGCTCTTATCGCTGTGCGCATTCTTTCGCTTCTCGGTGTGGGAGCGGCTTCCCTCTACGTATCGGACTCACCACAATCCAAGATGGCTCAATCGCAACATGACACTACTATCGACCTCTCCTCTCAGAAAGACTTTTTTGAGTACTCATTAAGTGGCTTGGGGGAACATAGCCTTGAAGAAATCCAAGAAAATGTTGAAGAAAGTATCTCGCAGCAAAACTCACTAGGCATTGATGTTGAGTTGTTTCAAACCTATCTCGCGTACAAACGGGCGCTTTCTAAATTAGAACCACTTGAAGATACGACGTTGTCGTTAAACCAACTGCAACGGCTGAATGAAGCCATTCTAAATTTGCAACTTGAATACTTTAACGATCAACATATTTCCCAACTATTTGATGAAGAAAATCGACTACGCCAACTCGCAATAGAGAAACTGGCGATTAAAACGTACGAGCAAGACTCTGATTCTCAGCAACTACTACTCAACCAAGCGTTATCTGAACAACCTGAGTACATCAAGCAAAGTGAACGCAACAATGCCTTAACGAGGCAACTCGACCAAACCGCATTACTCAGCTCACAGGATAAGTATCTCGCTCGCGTCGAGCTGGTAGGAGAAGAAGGCGCGCAAAGGCTGCAAACATTGGATGAACAACGAGCAATGTTTGAAACAGAGCTAACAAATTACCTAGAAAAACGTGCAGATATTCTTGATGATGAGTTTTTGGGTCGCGAAGAGAAGCAGTTAGAAATTGCCAACTTAAGGAAGCAAAGCTTCGAGACAACTCAATGGCGCCGTATCGAAGCCTTGGAACGTATTCATGACAGCCAGAACTAGCTGTATAAACTGAACAATTATATAAACGAAACGTTACTGGTTTTGTTTTTTAGGGCATCCAACGATGTGGTCATCCACCATGCCAACGGCTTGCATAAAGGCATAACAGATGGTTTCACCGACAAACTTAAAGCCTTTCTTTTTGAGAAACTTGCTCATGGCTTTGGACTGTTCTGTCGAAGCAGGTACGTCACTCATTTCATGCCACTGATTTACCACAGGCTTGCCATCGACAAACTGCCACAACGCCTCTGATAAGCTGCCATATTCAGCAATAAGTGCTTTGGCTGCTTTAGCGTTGCTAAATACCGAATTGATTTTGCCGCGATGCTTCACTACATCGAAGTTTTCGACGATGAACTCGGCACGCTCTTCATTTCTCTGTTCCAACGCGTCCAAATCATAGTTTTCAAACGCTTCTCGGTATCCTTCACGTTTTTTCAGAATCGTAATCCAACTCAATCCTGCTTGCGCACCTTCCAACGTAATAAATTCGAACAACACTTTGTCGTCATAAACCGGAACGCCCCACTCTGCATCGTGATATTCGCGCTCTAGAGGGTGGTTCATCGCCCACGCGCACGTTTTGTGTTCTGTCATTTTTCGTCCTTATAAAAAGCGCCTCTAACTCACCAGCTAGAGGCGCTGAACTTTACATCGTTACTTTACATTAAGCCTATTTCGGCACCGACACTTTATGGAACAGACGATACAACACTGGCACGACAATAAGTGTCAGGATGGTGGCAAAACCTAAACCAAACATAATCGTTACCGCCATCGGTTTAAAGAAGATATCAGGTAGAAGAGGAATCATACCCAAAATGGTGGTAATCGCTGCCATACACACTGGGCGAACACGACTGACTGCCGCATCAACCACTGCGTCATACGCCTCTTTCCCCGACTTCATCTCAATTTCAATTTGGTCGAGCAGAACAATGCCGTTTTTGAGTACCATACCAGATAAGCTCAAAAAGCCCAGCAACGCCATAAAGCCAAACGGCGTATTGAGTGCCAACAAGCCAGTGGTCACACCAATCAATGCCAGTGGCACAGTGAGCCAAACAATCAGCGGTTCTTTAATCGAGTTGAATAGGAACACGGTGATCAAGAACATGAACAAGTAGCCCATTGGCATCGTTGTGAACAGAGACTCTTGAGCATCACCTGAAGACTCGTACTCACCACCCCATTCTAAAGAATAGCCAGGTGGCATTTGAATCGCTTCGATTTGCGGCTGTAGGCGTTTTTGCAACGTCGATGCGGTTTCTTCACCGAGAATATCAGGGTCCGCCATCACAGTAAGCATACGCTTACGGTTCTTACGCACGATGATAGGGTCTTCCCAACGCATGTCGTAACCCATTGTGACTTGCTGGAGTGGGATAAACTCACTCTGCGCAGGGCTCCAAATTTTCATGCCTTCGATGTTACGAATATCGATACGCTCGTCTTCTGGTAAACGCGCCACAATCGGCATCAACGTAGTACCGTCGCGGTAAAGACCTATCGTCATTCCCGAGAACGACATCGACAAGAAATCATCCACATCAGATTTAGTGATACCGTAACGACGCGCTTGGCTTTCGTTGAACTGAGGCTCAAGCACTTGAGTACGCTCACGCCAATCGTGGCGAATATTGGTCGCGCCCGGATCGGCGTACATGATATCCATTACTTGCGCCGCAATCGTGCGAAGCACCGTTGGATCAGAGCCGATAATACGCGCTTCAATTTTCGCGCCACCACCAGGGCCCAATTCAATCTGTTTGAGCTTGTAATTGATCTCTGGATAGTTGGCTTTTAGGTGATCCCTAAACCGTGCCATTAACGGCGCAAGCGCTTCGTAGTTATCAACTCGCGTAGTGATTTCACCATAAGCGGCATAGCTTTTTTCCGGAGCATACGTCAGCATAAAGCGTTGCAGACCTTTACCCGCAGTTGTTGTGATGTGATCAACGTGCTCTTGCTCAGCAAGCCAAGATTCCAGTTCTTTTAGCTTATCGTTAGTCGCACGAATATCTGTACCTTCCGGTAGCCACACATCCAATTGGAAAATTGGCGTGGTTGAAGATGGGAAAAACGATTGTTTTACCAAGGTAAACCCATAAACACTTGCACCAAGCCCAACAATCAAAACTACGACCGTTAACCACGCGCGACGCATACAAAACTCTAAAAACTTTTTATATGCCACAAAAATAATGCCGTTATATGGGTCGTTTTCCTCACCTTCACCTTGCTTGATTTTCTGTCCCTTAAAGAAAATATCGGCAAAGAACGGCGTTAGAGAAATAGCGGTAAACCAACTCAGCATGAGGGAAATCAGCAGCACCGTAAACAAGGTGCCACAGTACTCACCCGTGGAGTCTTCAGACAAACCAATTGGCGCAAATGCCGTTACCGCAATTACAGTTGCACCCAATAGCGGCCATTTGGTTTGAGTGACGATATCCGTCGCGGCTTGTAATCGCGTTCGCCCTTTTTGAGTGCCGATTAATATCCCTTCCACCACCACGATGGCATTATCCACCAACATACCGAGTGCGATAACCAACGCACCCAGAGAGATGCGCTGCAAGTCAATCGCGAGATATTTCATGAAGATGAACGTACCTAAAACCGTGAGTAGCAAGATCAGGCCTATCAATAGACCCGAGCGCAGCCCCATAAAGAACAGCAATACGATAATTACGATGCCAACTGCCTGCGCCAAACTGATCACAAAGCCGCTGACCGATTTATCTACCTCTTTCGGTTGGCTGTAAATCTCCGAGATCTCGACACCAACCGGTTGTTGGTACTTCAACTCGGCAAGGCGACGATCAAAGGCCTTACCGACTTCAACCACGTTGACACCTTGAGCAAACGACACACCGACGTTCAGCGCTAAGCTGCCGTTAAAGTTGATGATGTTACTCGGCACTTCAACATAGCCACGTTTAATTTCTGCTACGTCTTTGAGGAAGATAAGCCCTTGCGCACCAGATTCGGTGATCAACAGATCCCCTAACTCATCAACGCTTTGGAACTCACCCGTAGGCTGAATTCGAATGTACTCATCACCAATACGAATAGCGCCAGCATCAGACACAATATTTTGCGTGGACAGCAAGTTAAAAACCGTATTTGGCGACAAACCAATACTGCTTAACTTCTTCATCGAAACTTCAATAAAGACTTGCTCTTGCTGCTGACCAGAGACTGAAACCTTGCTGACGCCATCGACCAGTTCAAGCTCACGGCGTAAGTAGTCGACATAATCCAGCAACTCTTTATAGCTGTAGCCATCCCCTGTCACTGCCAACAAGATGCCGTACACATCACCGAAGTCATCAATAACCTGAGGCTCATTAACACCCGGTGGTAACGTGACTTTTAAGTCATTCACTTTTCGACGCAATTCATCCCAAATTTGTGGTAAATCATCGGGACCATAGTTGTTTTTCATCGTCACGGTGATCTGAGATAAACCACGGTTGGAAATGGAGTTCACTTCGTCAACGTAAGTCAGTTGCTGGATGGCTTTTTCCAGCGGGTACGTCACTTCTTCTTCCACTTGTTGCGGCGTCGCACCTGGGTATGACGTCACTACCATCGCATCTTTGATGGTAAAGGCCGGATCTTCTAAACGTCCCAACCCGAAGAAGGCAGCAATACCACCAATCAAGAAGATCAAAGACACCATCCAGCTAATCACGCGATTTCGAATGAAATAAGCCGCAATGCCAGTTACGTCATCATCACTTTGAGGCACTTTATTTTGCTCGCTCATAAACCAGCCTCCTGCTTAACCACTTCCACTTTCATTCCATCTCTGAGTCGCGAAACGCCCGCAACCACCACTTTGTCGTTAAGCGCTAATCCATCAAGCACTTGAATCGACGTTTTAGAGGCTTTACCGGTTCGGATTTGTTTTCGTGAAATAGTACTGTCGTCATTCAGCACCCAAACAAACTTGTTCTCACGTCCAAGCTCGTCTCCATCGGCATTGAAAATCGCCTCAATCGGCACATTGATCCCAACGTTCAGCTCTAAACCCACTTTTTCATCTTTCGAGGTCACTTCAACGGCCATGCCATCAAGGATGTATTCCTCTTTTGGCATCGGTAAAGAAAGCGTCACGGTAAACGTTCCCGTGGTTGGGTCAGGTTCAGTGGTGAACTCTTTAACCGTCGCCTTGTACTCGTTGCCACTAGGAACACGAACCACCGCATTAATTGCCGTTAATCTTTCTTCTGTAGGAGGCTGTTTGACGTACAAGCGATCTGGCAATTGAATCAGAACTTCTACGCGATCCAGACTGTGGATATTGACGATGTGTTGTCCAACTTGAACATTCTCAAATTGATCAATATTGACCCGAGAAATGATGCCATCAACCGGCGCTTTTAATGTGGTGAACGATAAACGCAACTTAGCGAGTTCCAACTCCGCCAATGCGATTTGGCGCTGCGCAGCAATTTCATCAAACTGCGACTTCGCCAACAAACCTTTATCCACCAAAGGTCGAGAGCGGCGATATTGACTGTCGACCACAGAAAATCTCGCCGTGGCATTATCGACATCCAGTTGATAATCCGTTGGGTCTAGGGTGGCGATAACAGCGCCTTTTTGCACTTTATCCCCTTCTCGCACCATCACGCGACTCACTTCGCCCGCCACACGGAAACTCAAATGAGAGCGGTCCGCGGCGTTCGCAACAGCAGGAAAATACAGATTGTCATCAACTCGATTACCTTCCAGCGAAACCACTCTTACTTTGGGAGTTTCGACGGTTCTTTCTGGCCCTTTTTCACCACAACCAGTCAAAGTAAGCGCCGCGAAAATCGTGGTTAAGGTTATGATTCCTTTCATACTACAACCCTCGCTCCTTCACCCAAGCCCGGACTTTGATTCCCGGCTCAATGACATTAATGCCTGAGATAATGATTTGATCGCCATCCGCTAACCCTTGCAAGATCTGTCCGTTGTCATTCATCGTAATGTCGGCTCTCGCAACCACACCTTGGTCATCGACGCGCCAAACGTAAGTTTTTCCATTTTCTTCAAAGAGCGCAGAATCTGGAATTTTGGTCGCTCCGGAGTTTTGTGACACGAGATACGCATTGCCTGACATACCAGGAAGAATGCCTAGCTCTGGCGGTCTTTCCATCACCATCGTCACTTTATAGCTGCCTGTTTTTGGGTCGGCTTCGGTGTCAATTTCTTGGAAAGTCAGATCGAAAGAGCGTTCGGGAAACGCGTCGAATATCATTTTTGCTGAAACATTCACGCCTTGCGTATAGCGGTTGAGCAAATAGTCAGGCAGTTGAAAAATCACCTTCATTACCTGATTGGTTTGAATGTTCATCACCCCTTCTTTGGCGGCAACGTATTCATGATTTTCGGCAGGAAGATAAGAAATGGTGCCATCGTAAGGAGCAACGAGTTGGGTGTAGCGCAAATTCGCTTTGGCTTGATCCCATTGGGCTTTAGCAGAGTTATGATTGGCTTTCGCTTCATCAAAATCTTGTTCAGAGACCACTTGGTCTTTCCGCAGCTTTTTATAGCGCTTGTACTGAACATCAGCTAACGCAAAATTCGCTCTTGCTTGCTTTTCCAATAAGGAATATTCATCTGGGTTAAGAACTGCTAGCACATCGCCTTTTTTAACGACTTGCCCTTCATTAACTTCGATAGATTGAAGCAATCCAGGGACACGAAATGCGAGTACAGCTCTGTCACCGGCTTCTGTGGTGGCGGGGAAATGGCGTTCAAATTGTGCGTTGCCAACAGAAACAGTAAAAAGTTTTGCGGGGCGAGATTCTGGCTCAGGAACTGGTGGAAGCTCTTTACCACAACCCGACAATGCAGCCGTGACGGCTATCGGAATGAGCAGTTTTCTCATCACATTCATCCATAAAAAGTAAGTGATTACATTTAAAGTAGATGAATTATGAATTAACTTCCAGAGCACAAAAGATTAATTATGCTTAAAAATTAGTAATTTGTGACAAAAAAGCAGGCTTGTCGCCTGCTTTATTTAAATCATTGATAGATGCATCAAGTTTAGAGTTTGCTGAACTCTCGGTTCACCCTAAATGTATCGGACGTCACATACGCTTCCATGTTACGAATTTTGCCATCAAGACGGTCAAAATCTCTTTCCAAAACACTGAGTAATTGATCCGGACTTTGTCCTTTCTGCCAAGGCTTACTTTTAAGCGTATGCTCTTGCTGCTCTCTTATGTTTTCAGAATATCTCACGGGTTGCTTTTCGAGCATAAATGCCATCGCGACATACGCTAACACCACTAAGAATGTACCACCTAATAGGGCAGCAGAAATCACTACAATACGAATCAACCAAACTTCTGCACCAAAGTAGTTGGCAAATCCGGCACAAACACCGGAGATTTTGCCATTTACTGGATCACGATACAGTTCTCGATTATTCATACTTACGTCTCCATGTTGGTGACTCAGCATCTAAGATGCGCTCCAATGTATCAACTCGAGACTGCATCGCTTCCGCTTTTTCAGACAGTACCTGAAGGCGCTCTAAGTCTTGGCTCGACAGTGCACTATCCGTTTTGCGTTTACTGCGATAGTGTAAGAAGAGCCATAGTGGAGCGACAAAGATTAAAAAGACAATCACTGGTCCTACTAAAAAAAATGCCGACATAAATGGCTCCTCTCTTATTTATCTTGCGATGACATCTGTTCTTTCAGTTTTGCCAACTCTTTTTCAATTTCGTCTTGAGCCTGAAGCTCTGCAAACTCTTGCTCTAGCGATTTTGCATTCCCAGTTTGAGCGTACAAATCGGCTTCCGCTTCCATTTCGTCAATTTTACGAGAATATTGATCGAACTTCGCCATTGCTTCATTTGTGCGGCTAGTATGCAGATGCTTTTGAACATCGCGACGGTTAGACGCTGTTTGATTACGAATCGCTAGTGCTTGTTGCTTTGCACGTGTTTCTGCGATTTTGTTCTCAAGCTTACCGATTTCACCAGTCAACTTGTTGATCGTTTCTTCCACCAGCGTTTGCTCTGTGTGCAAACCTTTTACGACTTGCTCAAGTTTTTGCTTTTCAATTAGGGCTGCACGCGCCAAATCTTCGCGCTCTTTAACCAACGCTAGGCTCGCTTTTTGACCCCATTCGCCAATTTGCTCTTCTAGCGTCTCAACTTTACGAGCCAGCTCTTTTTTGTCTGCAATCGCTTTAGCCGAGTTAGTACGCACTTCTACAAGTGTGTCTTCCATTTCTTGAATGATAAGACGGATCATTTTTTCAGGATCTTCCGCCTTGTCTAGCAATGCACTGATGTTTGAGTTAACGATATCTGCAAAACGAGAAAAAATACCCATAACGGAACTCCTCTTTTTTCCTATTAAAACTCGACAAGGTGGTGATTCACCTTGTGTCTACCTGAATATATAACAAGTACCATGCCAACTTTTATAATCTATTAAAATCAACAAGTTATCAGTAATCTTGTTGTTATACACCGTTATGCTATGATGTTTTTCACCAACAGTTGGTAAAATTCACCAACTCTGCGCTTAAATTAGGCTAGGTAGCAAAAATAAGAAGGATTTTATGAAGCAAAACCTTATTGGTGAATCTCCCGCTTTTCTTGCTGTATTGGATAAAGTATCACAACTCGCCCCAATTGAACGTCCCGTCCTCATTATTGGTGAGCGAGGTACCGGTAAAGAACTGATCGCTCAACGTTTGCATTACTTATCAAAACGTTGGGATAAGCCACTTCTTTCTCTCAACTGTGCGACCTTAAGCGAAGGTTTGATTGACTCCGAGTTGTTCGGCCATGAATCCGGCTCGTTCACTGGTTCAAAAGGCAAACATAAAGGCCGTTTTGAACGTGCGGAAGGTGGCACCTTGTTCTTGGATGAGTTGGCAACTGCGCCGTTACTTGTGCAAGAGAAGCTGCTGAGAGTGATTGAATACGGTGAATACGAACGCGTCGGTGGCCATACCGCTCTTAACGCGGATGTGCGCTTAGTGTGTGCTACCAATGCAGATTTGCCACGACTGGCTGAGCAAGGTGATTTCCGTGCCGACTTGCTCGATCGTCTAGCCTTTGACGTTATCATGTTGCCACCATTGCGAGAACGCAAAGAAGATATCCTGTCGCTTGCCGAACATTACGCAATGAAAATGTGTCGAGAGTTGCAACTCGAATACTTCGTTGGTTTCACTCATCAAGCGCAACAAGCCCTGCTCGATTACTCGTGGCCAGGTAATGTGCGTGAGCTAAAAAACGTAATTGAGCGCGCTATCTATCAACACGGACTAAATGCAGATCCGATTGATGAGCTGATTTTTAACCCTTTTGCGACTGGTTGGAACAATGCGCTTGGTCATACTGCGGCAAACGAAGATCCTCAAGAAGAAGCCTCGTCTCAAACGACTTCGATCCACTTTCCTCTCGACTACAAACAGTGGCAAGAGGAGCAAGATATCAATCTTCTCAATCGTGCCTTGGAAGAAGCAAAATTCAACCAACGACAAGCAGCCGAATTGCTGGGATTAAGCTATCACCAGCTACGAGGTATGGTCAGAAAGTACGGTTTAGTCGGACAAAGTTAACACAACCAAAAACACCACTAGCCATAGATAGCGCAACTCATGTCTGCAAAATTCGGGCTACAGTGTTAAATAGACATCGTATTTTGATCTAACACCCTACCAGCAAAAGATTTTGTGTTTGGAGCGAGTTCACAAAGGTGTTAAATTAGCGAGATCATTTTCGCTTGTGAGCTCTGGACGAGTAAGATCAAATGAAACAAGCAAAATCCAATGAACATTTCATATTATGAATGCTTTTATAAGATTATCGCTGAGCCTTATTGGTATTAGCTTACTGACTGCCTGTGGTGAAGAAATCGATCACAACGATATTCGCCAAGCAGGTTTTGTGTTTTGTGGGCAAGGTAAACCAACAACATTTAATCCTCAGCTTATAGACAGTGGTATTACAGCCGAGGCGTTAAGCCCTCAGTTGTACGATACATTACTCACGCTTGATCCTAAAACACACCAACCTATTGCAAGCATTGCGGAAAGTTGGTCTGTGAACAAGGAAGGTACTGAGTACACATTCAAGCTCAAACATGGCGTTCAGTTCCAAACGACACCGTGGTTCTCTCCGACTCGCCCGTTAAATTCAAAAGACGTGGTATTCAGCTTTAAGCGAATCATTGATGTAGACCATCCTTTTCATCAAGTTGGTGGTGGTTTTTATCCATGGTTTGCTGGTTTAGATTTTCAAAATCTATTGCAAGATGTGATTGCTGTCGATGATTACACAGTGACGTTTAAACTCGCGCAACCAAACTTTTCATTCTTGGCAAACATCGCCACCAGCCATGCGGTAATACTGTCAGCAGAATACGGTCAACAATTGGCGGCAAAAGACAACAAAGAGCAAATCGACCAACTCCCTATTGGTTCAGGGCCTTACCAGCTCAAAGAGTATCAAGTAAACGATTTGATTCGCTTGGAACGTCACCCGAACTACTGGAACTCGCCAGCGAAAATGGAACAGGTAGTGTTCGACATTTCACACCGTGGTACTGGCACGTTAGCTAAGTTGCTGCGCAATGAATGCGATGTTTTGTCTTCACCTATCTCTAGCCAGATCCCAATCATTCAAGAAGATGAAAACCTTGAGTTGACGGCAACACCAGCAAATAACGTTTCCTTTATTGCGATTAATACCGAGACTCCAGCACTTCGCGACCCAAGAGTCCGCCAAGCTTTGAACCTTGCGATCAATCGTCAAAATATCTTGGATTCGGTTTATTACGGTACAGGAACCCTAGCTTATACATTGCTGCCGCCGAACTCTTGGGCGTATCAAAAAGACAGTGCGAAAATTCGTTATGACCGAAATTACGCTCTCGCTCTACTTCGTGAAGCGGGATACGAAGATGGTCTAAAACTGTCGATGTGGGTGCCGCTAGAGCCAAGAGCATTCAACCCAAGTCCACGCAAAACTGCTGAGCTCATTCAGGCGAACTTTGCCGATATCGGCATCAAGCTGACTCTGCTCACCGACGACCGTTTCGAGCGAGTGGATCTTGAAAACATCAACGATATCGACTTGCTCCTTACTGGCTGGATTGGCGATACTGGCGATCCGGATAACTTCTTCCGTCCTTTACTATCGTGCGAATCAGACCGAGTGGGCCTTAATGTTTCGATGTGGTGTAACGATGATTTCGACTTTTTGCTGGATCTCGCGCTAGAGACGCAAGAGCAACGTTACCGCCTAAACCTGTATCGTCAGGCGCAAAATATTTTGAATGAAGAGTTTCCAGTTATTCCGTTGGCACATGGGGTTCAATTCCGTGTGCACGACAAGTCATTAACTGGCTTCAAATCGAGCCCTTTCAATGCCCAACCGTTTGATAGAGTTGAGAGAATCCACTGATGTTTTGGTACACCGTTCGACGATTTAACCTCTTTTTCATCACTTTGATGATTCTCACTTTGGTGGGCTTTTCTCTGCTGCGCCTTGACCCGCTTTCACATTGGGCAAATGTGGAGTTCTGGTCTGGCTGGCAAAGCTACTTAATTAACCTTTCTCAGCTCGATTTTGGTTTAAGCAAAAACGGCAATGCGATTTACGACGAACTCGCCGTTGTTTTTCCTGCCACATTAGAATTGTGCTTTTTCGCCTTTCTGGTTTCGCTCTTAATCGGTATCCCACTTGGTACGATTGCAGGGATGAAACAGGGTAAGTGGCTCGACACTGGTATCTCGTTTCTTTCGATGTCGGGTTACTCTGCTCCGATTTTCTGGGTGGCACTACTGCTGATCATGGTCTTCTCGTTGGAATACCATATCTTCCCTGTTGCAGGACGCTACGACTTGCTGTACGAAATCGACCATGTGACTGGGTTTGCCATTATTGACGCCTTTATGGCGAAAGGTGAATACCGAGCTCACGCACTGCAAAGTGTCATCGAGCACATGGTTCTGCCGTGTTTGGTTCTGGCGTTAGCACCTACGACTCAAGTTGTTGGTTTGATGCGTGCTTCTGTTGCAGAAGTTATGAGCCAAAACTACATTCGCGCAGCCCGAATCAAAGGTTTATCGAATCGTGAGATCGTCACTCAGCACGTAATGCGTAACGCCATTCCGCCTATCATTCCAAAAGTTGGGGTTCAGCTATCTAGCATGATCACTTTAGCAATCATCACCGAGTCGATCTTTAACTGGCCGGGAATTGGTCGCTGGTTGCTGGATGCGCTTGCCAATCAAGATTACGCCTCAATCCAAGCAGGAGTAATGGTGCTTGCGACTCTCGTATTAACTGCCAATATCCTTTCGGACTTGATTGGCGCCATGATCAACCCTCTGGTGAGAAAGGAATGGTATGCTAACAAATAACGTTTATCAGGAAGAACGCATTCCAACTCAGTTTGAGCGATTTTGGCG
This sequence comes from Vibrio sp. S457-15, assembly GCF_000960545.1. NCBI lineage: Bacteria > Pseudomonadati > Pseudomonadota > Gammaproteobacteria > Vibrionales > Vibrionaceae > Vibrio > Vibrio sp. S457-15. The sequence goes on from NZ_JYOQ01000005.1 coordinate 120,559, forward strand.
TAGTTACCGCGCTAACGGGTTAGCGATGTTTGGCTTGTGGTGTTTAGGCTTGATTGTATTGATCACCATTTTAGCTCCGTGGCTTGCCCCGTTTGATCCACAAGCACAATCTGGTGAGTTACTCGTTCCCCCTTCATGGGCACCAGCGGGCACCGTCGATTACTTTTTAGGAACCGATGACTTAGGTCGTGATATTCTGTCGCGCTTGATCATGGGCTCTCAACTGACTTTTGGCGCAGCAGTTGGCATTACTGCGATTGCGACCATCGTAGGTTGCTTTATCGGAGTGCTGGCGGGGATGACGAAAGGTCTGCTTTCCAGTACTTTGAACCACCTTCTCGACACCGTTATGTCGATCCCATCGCTATTGCTCGCGATCATTTTTGTGGCATTCCTTGGCTTTGGTGAATTTAATATCTTGCTGGCGATTTGTTTGGCTCTGATCCCACGCTTTATTCGCTCGGTGTATATTGCCGTGCATACTGAGGTAGAAAAAGATTACATCATGGCAGCCCGCCTAGATGGCGCAAATGACTTCTACTTGCTGTGGAGCTCGATTCTTCCAAACATTTTAACCGTCATTGCAGCAGAGATTACTCTCGCTCTGTCGGCGGCCATTTTGGATATTACAGCTCTTGGATTTCTTGGCTTGGGTGCTCAAGCACCGAGTACCGAATGGGGTGCCATTTTGGGTGATTCCGTCGAGCTGATTTACATCGCACCATGGACCGTGACGCTTCCGGGTCTGACCATCATGTTCACCGTAATTATCTTAAACTTAGTAGGTGAAGGTGTACGCCAAGCGCTGAATGCGGGGATCGAATAATGCCGTTATTAGATATTCGACATCTGACTATCGAGATCGAAACACCACAAGGGATGGTGAAAGCCGTCGACCGAATGAGCCTAACGCTCAACGAAGGTGAAATCCGAGGCTTGGTGGGCGAGTCTGGCTCAGGTAAAAGCTTAGTTGCGAAAGCGATCGTGGGGGTTTGTAAGGACAACTGGCGAATCACCGCGGACCGAATGCGCTTGGGTAACATCGACCTTTTACAGCTTACGCCGAAAGAGCGTCGACGCGTCATTGCCCGCGATATCGCGATGATCTTCCAAGAACCCTCAACCTGTTTGGACCCTTCCGAAGAAGTAGGACGTCAATTGATTGAGTCTATCCCCTCTCGCGCCTTTGAAGGCAAGTGGTGGGAGCGATTCAAATGGCGTAAAAAACAGGCCATTGCGCTACTGCACAAAGTTGGTATCAAAGATCACAAACGCTTGATGGGCAGCTACCCGTACGAGCTAACAGATGGTGAATGTCAAAAAGTCATGATCGCCATGGCCATCGCAACCAAACCTAAATTGTTGATTGCTGACGAACCAACTAACGACTTGGACCCCATCACTCAATCGCAGATTCTGCGTTTGTTGAGCCGAATGAACCAGCTCAACAACACCACTATTTTGCTGATCGGTCACGACTTGGCTACCATCACGCAATGGGCAAGCCGAATTACCGTCATGTACTGTGGTCAGTCGGTTGAATCTGCCGACACCGACAAAATCATCGAAGCACCTAAACACCCTTACACTGACGCGCTGCTAAAAGCGATGCCAGATTTTAATGATTGGGTACCGCACAAGCAGAAACTGCAATCGCTACCTGGGTCTATCCCTCCTTTGCAGCACCTGCCAATTGGTTGTCGATTAGGGCCACGTTGTCCGTACGCGCAAAAACAGTGTGTTGAAATTCCACACACGCGACGCATTAAAAACCATAAGTTTAACTGTCACTTTCCATTGAACACGGAGAAGAAGTCATGAGTGCGTTACTCGAAGTCGATAACTTATCGAAGCAGTTTGTCACGCGTTCTCGACTGTTCAGACGTCAAGTTAATGAAGCGGTTAAACCCGTGAGCTTTACGCTAGAACCGGGGCAAACTATTGGCTTTATTGGCCAGAATGGCTCCGGTAAATCAACACTTGCACGTATGCTCGCAGGCGTTGTTGAACCGAGCTCTGGTGAGATCCGAGTCAATGGTGAGCGTTTAGAACACAAAGATTACGCAACGCGATGTAAGTTGATTCGCATGATTTTCCAAGACCCAAACACGTCATTGAACCCTCGGATTCAAATTGGACGAATCTTGGAAGGTCCGTTGAAACGAAACACCAACATGCCGCCAGATGCACGAATGAAACGTGTGAAAGAGACGTTGCTTCGCGTGGGGCTTCTGCCGGAGCACGCCTACTTCTATCCTCAAATGCTTGCTGCTGGTCAAAAACAGCGTGTCTGTTTGGCTCGTGCACTCATCCTTCAGCCATCAATCATTGTGGCGGATGAAGCGCTAAACGGTTTGGATATGGCGATGCGCTCACAGATCATCAACTTGTTCTTGGAGCTGCAAGAAGAGATGGGCTTGTCGTTTGTGTACGTGTCTCAGCATATCGGTATCGTAAAACACATCACCGACAAAGTGATGGTAATGCACGAAGGCGAAGTGGTTGAGTTTGGAGAGACAAACCAAGTCCTTACTAATCCAGAACATGCGATTACCCAGCGCTTGGTAGAAAGCCATTTCTACAAAGCGCCAAGCCACTAAACAGACAGACAGCTCACGAAAAACAAAAAGCCTGCTTTCATGCAGGCTTTTTCTATTGGGTGAAGCGAGTAAAGGCAGATTAACGACGGCTTGCTTGTTTACGCAGTTCGAAATCAAACTCGTCAGGAAACAACACCACGCCTTCTTCGTTTTGATTCGGGAATACAACAACCGATAGCTCATCATCTTCTAGGCCAGTAGTCCAACGGCTATGCCATTTGTTAAGAGAGATCGCTTCTGGTTCACACTCTTCCCAGTCACCCGTTGCCCACTGCTTGGCAAATTCTTCATTTGGCCACACAGGAACGCAATCATCGTCTTCTGTGTTTAACATGACACAGCCGTGCTCGTCTTTAAGAATCCAAACTTTACGATTCGCGACAATCTCTTTGACACAATACTTTAGGCGCTGCTCTTCGTTGTAGCGATTAATCGTATCGATTTGTTCTTGGGTGAGTTGCTCAGACATATCAGTCTCCTGTTTCCCATAGAAAAATGCCCGCAGCTAAGCGGGCATTTACAGTATATGCTGGTAATAATGAAATTACGCTAGCTCAGTTTGAAGCCAAGGCCAACCTTGCTTCTTACGGCTTAGTGTATTTTCCATCATTAGCATGCCGTCTTTCTCGTGCTTAACAAGTTTCTCAGCCCACTCACCTTTGTATAGAAGACGAGTTTGAGCAGTTGTGATGTCTGTTAGCATAACAGCAGCGAACGCTAGGTTATCTTTCTCACAACGAGATTCTAGGTCTGCCTCTAGTGCTTCGATCATACCGTCAACTTGCTCAAGAGTTGCAAGTTCAACCTGACCAACCACTACGTCACGACCGTTGAATGGGTAACCTTTAAGGTCCTTTTCAACGAGTTGAGCCGCAGATAGACCTTCGATGTTTGTCTTAGCAATTAGAAGATCTTTCGTGAATGCATCCACATCTTGTACGTCAGCGATTGCAGCTAGCTCAGCAACAGCATCTTTGTCTTTTTGTGTACAAGTTGGAGAAGCGAAGCCTACTGTGTCAGATAGGATTGCTGACATCATTAGCTTAGCGATTTGAGGCTTGATCTCGTGACCTTCAATCTTGAACATGTTGAATAGTACTGTGTTAGTACAGCCAACAGGCCAGATCCATGCTTCCATTGGGTTCACTGTCATCACGTCACCTAGACGGTGGTGGTCAACGATACCCGCGATTTCAGCTTCAGCGATGTCGTCTGGTGCTTGCGCTAGATCTGAGTAGTCTACTAGCCAAACGGTTTCACCCGCTACTGAAGTGCGAAGTTCTGGAACTTCTGCGCCAGCTACTTCGAGAATGTGCTGAGTTTCACGGTTGATTTCGCCCTGACGAATTGGCATTGCTTCAACGCCACGCGCCTTTAGAAGTTCTGTTGCAACTAGTGCACTACAAATACTGTCACTGTCTGGGTTCTTATGACCTACAACTAGAATCATGTTTCTTCCTATCCAAGTCAATTGATACGCTTCCGAACAATGGCACGGTGTGCCGTGGAAGCTGTTTGCTCACAAAGGCCGATACTTTACCTGATTTGAGGGAGTTTGACACGAAGAAAAGTTCACAACCCTATTGCGAATAAATCTCATTTACATATAATGATAATTATTACCATTTGCATTTGAGTTAACGATGAACGCGACCCGATTTTTGCACTCCGCACAGCAGCTATTTCAGCCAACTCAGTTCCAGTTAGCTTATAAGCGACTGCTTATCCCCATTATCATGCTTGTCTTATTAGCGAATGAGAACACCCGAGAGATCACAGTGACCACGCTTTCCGATTCTTTCTGGGCAGTATCTTGTTATGTCGCAGCAACCTTGGCGATTTATCATTACCTCTCCAACTTTATGTCGAAGACGAATCGCATCACTCAGCTCTATCATCGCTCTCGTCATCATCAGGTGTTTTTTGCAGCCCTACTCGGTGCGCTTCCGGGCTGTGGCGGCGCTATTGTTGTTACGACTCAATTTATTAGTGGACGAGTAGGATTTGGCGCAATCGTAGCCGTACTGACATCAACCATGGGCGATGCGGCATTCTTGTTACTCGCGGCAAAACCGTCCGTCGGCGTTGGCGTCGTCGCACTTGGCATTGTGGTAGGTACGGTTTCGGGTTTGATCGTCAACGCATTTCATCCTGATGATTTTCTACGCCCCGAGCCAAAGCAAGCGAGCGCTCACCACCATTGTTGTCAGCATCAAAGCGAGCGATACACACCTTTAGAGCAACGTGCGATTAATCTTCAAGGCGCATTCTGGAAGTGGTTGATAGTCCCTGCGAGCATCGTTGCCGTACTAACCTCACTCCAAGTGGATATCAACCAGCTACTGAATTTGAGTCCAAATAGCATTGAATGGTTAGGATCAATATTTGCGGTGGTCTCCATGTCGTTGTGGGCAATGACAAAAGAGCTGGGAGATTATCAATCGACGGTGTCAGAAGATGAAAAAATCGTTGATTCACACCCGATTCAAAAAGCAGCTCAAGACACCAACTTTGTCAGCGCGTGGGTTATCGTGGCGTTTCTTGCGTTTGAATTAACGACCTATTTTTCAGGCGTTGATTTGGCTGCTACCTTCTCAAATTGGGGCATCTGGATGCCATTGGCTGGCTTAGCCATCGGTATGCTACCAGGCTGCGGCCCACAGATTCTCGTCACCAGTTTGTACATTACTGGTGCCGCACCATTATCCGCGCAGATTGCGAATGCGATTTCTAACGATGGAGATGCACTGTTCCCCGCGATTGCCATGGCTCCCAAAGCGGCATTGATGGCAACGATCTATTCTTCTATCCCTGCGTTCATTGTGGGCTATGGTTATTACTTTCTGTTTGAGTTTTAGTAATTCCGCTCTCAACAAAGAACGCGTAAAAACAAGAAAAGAGCCCAATTGGCTCTTTTCGTTTAATACGTTGTTTTCAATGATCTTTACGCGGTCACTATTGCTTTGGCATTCAGACCTCTATCGACACTCACTAGAAGCAACTGACAAGGATCTTGGTTGAGCTTTTCTCCGGTCCAGTAGTCATACCAATCAACGGGCTGATCCGCTGTGAGAGTAAATTCAGTCGCATTGTGATTCGCGTAATTGAACAAACAATGTAGATCATTCTTGTCCGTCAGTTTCAAAAAAGCATGGCTCAAACTTAACGCCGTGAACTTAGCAGATTCTTGGCTGCGTCGTTGTCGCAACATCAGCTTCGCCAAGGTTTTACTCGCAAATGGCGTGATTTCCGGGAGAGGGTCGCCAGACAAAAGCAAGCCGCCAGACGCCAATAATACGGTACGGTGAAACTCGTAGTCTTCACGTGATGCCGCTTGATTAGCAAGAGAAGTAAACGTCGCGCAGTCTGGGTCAATTTGCCACAACTTACGGTGCTGCCAGCTACGGAAAAACGTCTCTTTAGCGATCTGTTCAAAACGGTGGCTATGGCGCTCGACGTCATCAGACACACGCATCGCATCCACCAGCCCCAAAGATGGCCACATTGGCGCGTTGCAGCCAAGCAACCAAGCGTCTCCTGCGCCTCTGGCGATCGCCTCCATCCCTAATCGATACGCTTCGACACCCGTAATACCAGACTGACTACGTTTTCCTTTTAACGTTCCCCAGTAGTTCGCATCGAGCTTAAACAGCTCTACGCCCCACTCTAGCCTCATCACTGACACAACGTGCGTTAGATGATCTTGCACTTCGGGGTTAGACGTATCGAGAATATACCAAGGCGTGCAACGCCAGCCGCCGTAGGTAACATCTTCAGCTTTAAGGAGCTGACCGTCAGGATGACGAACAAACCATTCAGGATGTTGCTGAAAGACCTCAGATTCTGGCTGCGCGATGAAAGGAGCCATCCAAATCGCCGGCTTTTTGCCTTTTGCGCGAATGTTTTGAATCAGCTCCTTCACACCGCCAGAGAATTTATCCGACGGCGTAAGCCAATCCCCCATGAACGCTTGATAGCCATCATCCAGAAGTACCCATTCTAAGTCTTCGAGCTTGTCTTGCATGCAATCAACATTTTCTAAAACATTTTGCTCGGTCACATCGGCATAGTACGCATACCAAGAACACCAGCCTATCGGTGCATCCTGCGTAACACCGTTGCGAATAGGATGATGCACGGCAATCATCTCGCTGAACTCTTGATACAGATCGGATAGCGAGTTGCCAGTTAAAATCGTAATGGACTCAAGTTGATTGTGTTCCCAATCCGCCACTTGCGTGTGTTCGCCATCGATTGCAGCGGTCAGTATCCACTGCCCATTTCGCTGTTGTATATCAAAGTAACCAGCAAATCGACGGCACGTCGTGAAGCCAAACAAGGTGTAACCAGCAGAATCCTCAATCACTAGATAGTTGTAGTAACGCTTAGGTGCATGTTGCGAGTACACACGGTATGGGGGAATGTTGTCGGGGCATCGACCTATTTCAATCGGGTGCGTGATCGTTCCTGACGTTTGCGCCAACATTTGAAAACCATCACCAATCACGTTGGCTTCGTGCTCGTATAGAAACGGCATTTCGAACAGCACTTCACGGTCAGTAAAGGTCTTATTGTGAAGCCCAGAGAAAGAGAAATGGGCTTGATTACCAATCACATCCACGTGCAGATCGTTATCGATGATCGTCATTTCGGAATGGTTGGCTAACTGAATGGTCTGAGCCATATTGCATCTACTCACTGATTATTATTGTTTTGTGTCCAATTGACCCCACGATGCTTGGTTGCGCGTGAAGCCTTTTGAATATGACTTCATTATCCTGTGAATGATGCGAGCAATTCGTTATTTTCGTCACGAATCCATGCACTCTGACGCTCAAAAACAGTTATTGAGATAACGCTCACTGAAATTTTGGTTAAAAAAATACCAGCCCGAAGGCTGGTATTTCGATTTATGCAAATTGCACTAATTAAGCAACTTCGATTGGACCACCGAATGAAGTCACTGGCGGTACTTTGCCTGTGAACTTCTCGAAGTCTACGATACATGTGTTCGCAGAAGTCGCTTGAGCAAGCTCAGAAGAACCGATGTCCTGCGTTAGCGTATTAGGGTCACCGTAAGTACAGATTGCGCCTTCTTTCTCGTTTAGAGGGCCGTACCATGCACCTTCTTCGATACGGATAACGCCACGTGGGTAGCTGTCAGTTAGAACAGCACCAGCTAGTAGCTGACCGCGGCCGTTGAATACGCGTACCAAGTCACCGTCTTTGATGCCTTTTGCTTTTGCATCGATTGGGTTGATGTAAACAGGCTCACGACCTTGCACCGCGTATGTCGCGCGGAACTCTTCAGACTCACACATTTGAGAGTGCAGACGCTTGTCTGGGTGACAAGACTGCAACCAGAATGGGTATTTGTCTGAACCAGGGCCACCGTGTGAACGCTCTGATTTTTCGAACCACATTGGGTGCTCTTGACAATGTTCGTAACCGTAACGGCCGATCTTACGTGATGTAATCTCGATGAAGCCAGACGGTGTACCTAGAGGGTTAAGCTCAGGGTCTTTACGGAAGTCCGCGTGACGAACCCAAGGTTTACCTTCACCAAAGTCTAGTACGCTCTTCTCCCAGAACTCATTGAATTCTGGCATTTCGAACTTACCTTCGTTCGCTTTCTTACAATCGTTGTATAGGCTTTCGATCCACTCCATCTCGCTCATACCACGAGTGTATTCTTCGCGGCGACCAAAACGCTGAGTTAGTTCACTCATGATTTGGAAGTCAGGCTTAGATTGGAACAATGGATCGACGAGACGATGCATCGCGATCAGACCTTTGTTCGAGTATGAACCGTACACGTCGATGTCGTTACGTTCCCATTGCGTACACGCAGGTAGAACGATGTCAGAGAAACGACATGTTGCAGTCCAAGCAAACTCGATCGTTACAACCGTTTGAAGTTTGCGGAACGCTTTCTTCATGCGGTTACGATCTTGATGGTGGTGCCATGGGTTACAACCCGAGATAACCATCATCTTGAAGTCTGGCAGTTTCACTTTACCGCCGTTGTAGTTGATCTCTTTGCCTGGCTCAAGCAGACAGTCGATCCAACGTGCAACTGGGATAGTACGGCTGTAACCGTTAAAGTCGTTGTTGTCCCACTTCGGCTTCATACCTTGGTCAAGGTTACGAGGGAAGCCACCAGGGCCCGCGAAACCAGTAGAAGGCACACCGATACTTGAGTAGTGGTGACCGTAAGAGATACCACCGCCAGGTAGACCGATTTGACCAACCATTGCCGCAACCACAGCCGCCGCCCAGTATGGCTGCTCACCGTGCTCTTGACGCTGGATACACCAACCCATCAGGATCTGTGTACGGCCGCTTACTAGCATGCGTGCGAATTCACGAATCTTGTCCGCTTTCACGCCACAGATAGCCGCTGCCCATTCTGGTGTCTTCTCTACTTTGTCTTTTGTCTTACCTTGAACGTATTGGATGAACTCTTCAAAGCCTAGACAGTAAGTATCAATGAACTTCTTGTCGTACAGGTTTTCGTTGTACAGAACATGAGCCACAGCCAGCATGAACGCTACGTCTGTCATCGGGTTGATGTACAGGTGATCGTTCTCTAGGTAGCGTTGCGTTTTGTTCTTAACTGGGTCAACAGACAGAACGTTGATCTCGCCTTTCGCTACTTTTTCTTTTAGCTCTGCAAGGTACTTGAATGATTCGTGAGTTTCACAGTTCCAACCTACTTGTAGGTTTTTCACTGGGTCGTTTGCCCACAGAATGATGTTGTCTGAGTTCTCAAGGATTTCAGACCAAGACGTACCTTGTGCGTAAACTTCGGTTGAACCAAGTACGTAAGGCATGATGGTTTGACCTGCACCAGTCGAGTAGTCGCCTACTTTAGTGATGAAGTTACCGTGCATACCTACTGCACGTTGCATGTGCGCGGTACAGTTGTTGAATGAACCTGTTTGGTTCCAACCAGTTTGACCAGCATGCAAAGCCCAAGGACCGTATTCTTTTTGAACACGTTCTAGCTCACGGTAGAACAAGTCTAGAGCTTCATCCCAAGTCACGCGGATGAAACGGTTGTTACCGCGAGTATCCGCGCTGTATTTGTGTTTCTTCAACCAATCTAGACGAACCATTGGGTAACGAACACGTGAAGGGCTGTAGATAATACCCTTGATGCCGTTCAACATTTCTGTTGGGTTTTTGTCTAGTTCTAGCGGTTTGATCTCTTGAACTTTACCCGCGTAGATGTGGGCGCGGAACGCGCCCCAGTGTGAGCCTGTTACTTTCCAAGTACCAGTCGACTCAGCTGCGTTTGCAGAAGCTGACGCCAATAAGCTTGGACCGATAACTGACGCTGCACTTGTGGTTGCTACACCTTTAAGAAAACTTCTTCGTGTAATAGCCATTTAAATTACTCCAATCCGCGCTTATTAGTGGTGGCCTTCAGCATAATCTGAAGAGTGCTTCTGTAGATATTTCAAGATCAGTGCTTCACTGTCTGTATCTAGGTTAACGAACGCAAGCATGCCGTCGAACATACCTGGCCAGGTGTTCGCATCGAAGTGCGCTTCAGCTGGTTGTGTATGACATACAGAACAGTTTGTTTTGTATGCTTCTTTCGATTTTTCCCATACAGGGTTGATGTCGTTCAGCATAGACTCTTTCTTGATCCATACTTTCGCTGCCACTTTCTCCCAAGGAAGACCAGTCAGCTCGTCCACTCGTTTTTCACCAGTCGTTACGATGTTGCTGTCTGTAGACGCTTCTTTAAGTAGAGACGCAGTTGCAATGTTCTTACCGAAATCTTCTTGAATTACGCGACCAAAGCCTTTCGCTTTACGCCAGCCGTCAATTTCGATTTCGATGAAGTCACCTTTATCTTCCAGAACTTTTACTGTTGATGCAGGGTTTAGAAGACCCGCTTCTTTCGCGCCTTGCGCGTCAAAGTAAATTGGAAGGTGACGAATACTTACGAGCTCTTGACCTACTGCGTAGTCAGTACCGGATGTCATTTGCTCTAGATCACCCACGATGCCGCCGATACTATCCATACCTGCTGGTAGGTTGTGCGCGATACCTTTGTGACAGTCAACACAGCTTTGATCTTTTTCTGCCGCTTGCTTCATCTGGATACGAGCAGTTGGAGACATTTGCTCGAAGTCCATAGACTCGTAGTTGTGACAGTTTTTACACTCTAGAGATTTGTTTGCAGAGAAACGATCCCATTCGTGTTTAGCAAGTTCGATACGACGCTCTTCGAAAACGCCAGGTTCAGAGTAGTTGCCAAAAACTTGCGCAAATACTTCTTTAGAAGCCTGCATTTTACGAGCGATTTTGTCAGTCCAGTTATGAGGAACGTGACAGTCAGGACAAGTAGCACGAACACCAGAGTGGTTTTTCCAGTGAACCGTGTCTTGCAGCTCAACGTATACGTTGTCACGCATGGTGTGACAGCTAATACAAAATTCTTCAGTGTTGGTTGCTTCTAGCGCGGTGTTAAATCCACCCCAGAAAATAACACCAGCGATGAAACCGCCCATAGTCAGCACGCCAAGGCTGATATGAACTGCCGGGCGCGTCATCGTACGCCACAGTTTAATGATTAATGATTTCATTATTTGCTCTCTTAAAATCTTTTCAAAAGTGTGGTTGTGAGCTCACTGGCTTACATGCCGTGTGCGCCTGGAGGACCAAAGAAGAACACTTGTAGTGCCCAAACGATAAATCCGTAGCCGCCTACGAAAGCCACACTCAGAATTGGGAAGAGAACAACTGCAATGAAGAGGAAAGACTTCCACTCCAGTGAGCGTTTTTCGCCACTCTCAATTTTATTAACATCACTCATACATTTGCCTATTTTGTATCTAGTGTTATTGAAAAGCCCGTGTAACCAAGCTTAAGTTTTTACAATCTCTAATTGAAAATGTTAGACCATACTAATAGTAAGGTTCAATCAAATAACTCCCTTCAAGCCTTGTAATTCAACACTTTTTTGAGCTCATCCGGAGTTGTGTGGGATTGATATTATTTATTAAAAAACATGAACAGATATGAAAAAATAAGTCTTTTAAAACCTTGTTAAACTTACAACATTTACAAAACATAAATTACATTTGAGCGGTAAAATTCGTGCCGAAAAATTACTCAAATTCCTGAGAAAGATAATGAGTTGTAAATAAAATGATAAAAAACATTTTATAAAACCTCTCGCAATTTCCACCATGAAAAAAGCAAAAATTACCCATTGAGATTCATATAGAGAATGGGGTTGGTTACAATTCTAAGCGGCAATTTCAAGGAGTGATTATGAACAGTGTGGTGGACATTAGTTGGGCAAAATTAGCGGCTTTCAGTTTGATTCTGTTAGTGCCACTTGCGATCAATGCACGCTATAGATTAGGCATCGCGAAAGATGCATCAGTCAGCGTTGTGCGTATGACTTTACAGCTCGTTCTGATCGGGGTTTATCTTGAATATCTCTTTCAATTAAACAGTTTGATCATCAACTTACTTTGGCTTGCGATTATGCTCGTCGTAGGAGCAAGCTCCATTGCAGGGAAAGCACGTTTACCGAAAAAGCCGCTCATGCTGCCACTTCTAACTGGGCTTGTATGTGGCTTGTTTCCACTACTAATTGCGATCACCGCTGGCTTGGTGCGTCCTACTCCGCTTTACAATGCACAATATATGATCCCATTGGCAGGCATGCTGTTAGGCAATAGTCTGAGCAGTAATATCATCGCGCTACAAAACTTATTCTCTGCTTTTGAAGAGCGTAAATCTGAGTACGAAGCTGCCATCTCACTGGGTGCCGCCCCTAAATACGCTTCCTTTCCTTTCGTTCAGGAGGCTCTGAGGAAATCGTTAGCGCCAACGCTAGCCTCAATGACCACGATGGGCCTTGTCACACTTCCTGGTATGATGACGGGGCAAATCCTAGGGGGCGCAAGCCCATTGGTTGCCATTAAATATCAACTGGTCATCATGCTAGCTATTTTTGTCATGATGAGCGTCTCTGTTGCCATCACACTTGAAATGACATTGAGCTTTGTACAAACAAAAGAAGGCCGTGTTACGGTCAAAGTACGCCCAGTTGATGTAATGAAGCGAGGTCAGTAATTGGCCACATAACCCCCTAATTTTATGAAATTTTCTGGATCTTCAGAGATACTCACGATCTTTGATACAGGTTATCCACAGAAAATGTGGATAAGCCACCAAAAGATATACGCAACCAGAAACATAGCCACATTTCTGAGTCTCCTGTCTTATCAACATGCAATGGTCACATTTTAGTCAACTCACTGACATCTTCGGCTTCTACATTGTGCTTAGATACAAAATGGAGCAGATATCATGGACGTATTGATCATGGCGGAAAAACACGATGAGTTACTGTCTGACTTGCCGGTTGAATGGCTTGTGCAAGAGCCACAAGAGATCACTTCTCACTGGTTGCCAAACGAGTTTGGAATCAATGAAGAGCTGATTTAGAAAGCACTTTAAGCCAACTACAATGCACAAAAAAGGCGAGCTACCTAGCTCGCCTTTCTCTTTCTTTGGTCTCTATCGCAGATGCTTGTCTTCATCACGTAGATAGATCATCCAGTACCACATACCGACGAATACACCACCGCCGATGATGTTACCGATCGTGACTGGGATAAGGTTGTTAACGATAAAGCCCATCATGTTCAAGTCCGCATAATTTGCGATATCAGCACCTGTCATTTGCCAGAAGGCTTCTGGCGCAAAGTATTTGATACCAATAGCCATTGGAACTTGGAACATGTTCGCAATACAGTGCTCAAAACCAGCGGAGACGAACATCGCTACTGGCAAAATCATTACCGCGATTTTGTCTGTTAATGTACGGCCACTGAATGTCATCCAAACCGCAATACAAACTAACACGTTACACATGATGCCAAGTGCAACCGCCGCAAAAAAACCATGGTGCAATTTATGTTGTGAAATGGCCATGGCATTCAAACCAACTTGGCCGTGATCGAACATGTATTGCTTTGTCACCAACATGCACGCCACCAGCAAAATAGCGCCAACCATATTGCCGAAATAAACCACAAACCAGTTTTTAACCAGCGTTTTCCATGAAATTTTGCCACTCGCACGCGCAACCAGAGTCAGAACCGAACTGGTAAAAAGCTCGCCGCCAGTAACCACCACCAAAATCAAACCAAGGCTAAATGCTAGACCGCCAATGAGTCGTGTGATGCCCCAAGGCAGATCACCCGCACCTGTCGTTACTGTGGTATAGAAAATGAAAGCAATACCAATATGAAGCCCCGCAGAAATGGCGAGCAGAAAAGATTTGATTGGAGCTTTCGTTGCTTTGCCTACACCTACTTCGGCGGCACGTTCAGCAGCCTGAGGTGGCAATAAAGAGTCAAACTGATTGAAGTTCATGGAAGTGTAACATTTAGAAACAATTAAAGAGGCGCGGATAATCGCTCCATTTCCTGACTTTTTCAAGGGCTATTTTTCATGTTTACTAAAAATGTTGTTGGTAAGACGGAAATCGATAAAACTCAACTATAGTTTGTTGTCTTAACTATCATTGATATTAAACAAGATACTCAGCGTTCGAACAAAAATTCCACGTTATATCAGTCTGATAGCAATGCAGTTAACACTTCTTGTTGTTTTGTGTTGCTCAACACTGGTTTTAAGACTAGCTTGGATAAAAAAGCGCAAAGGAATTATCTATGAAATATTCAGCTGAACACATCGCCGAACTGAACCTTCTTCTTCAATTCGATTTAAGCAGTGCAGCGACAGGCATTAAAGTCCATTCAGATGCCTCAGAAGAGATGCAAGCAGCAGTTGCGCGTCTTTACCAAAAGCAATTGTGTACGCAACCTGATGGTGGTTATCTAACCGACGAAGGCATTGAAGTTGCAGAACACGCAGACAAAATCTTACGCGTACTTTCTGCAGAATAACTACCGCCCACTGACCAATAAAGCCACCGAAATACGGTGGCTTTTTTCTAGTTACGCCAATCGCATTTGGGGAATCTCACTCGGCTACACCAGTAACTTTCTCATTTTCCCAAACGGTTGAACTTTATCGTACAACCAGTTAAAGCCTGTGGCGTAAAACAAGAAGAAGACTAGAAATCCCGCTTCGAGCATCAATGCTTGAAGAAACGTAATCTCCAAGAACCATGCGATCACAGGTATAGAAATAAAGATCAACCCACCTTCAAACCCAACGGTGTGACCAAGGCGCATCGCTAAACTTCTGTCTGCTCGGTTGCTGCCAAACCACTTATCGAAGTACAAGTTGTAAATGTAGTTCCAAACTACGGTGTACAAACTCAAACCGATCCCTACTAACGCCAAATCACTTGAACCTTTGCCTGTGATCAACGCAGCTGCAGGCACAATGATCGCTAACGCCATCAATTCAAAAAGTACTGCGTGGAAAATTCGTTCGTTACGAGTCATGATTATCTACCCATTTGTTCTACTCAATGACTGAAATTTTATCTATGATTGAGATAATAAAAAGTTAGATACCATCGGTAAAAACGATATGTTTACTATCGAACAATTGCAGGCGTTTGTTGCCACATCCGAATCCGGCTCATTTTCCGCAGCAGCGAGAAAGTTAGGTCGAGCCCAATCCGTGATAAGCCAACACATTATGAACATGGAACTCGACTGTGGTGTCGATCTGTTTGATCGATCCGGCCGTTATCCCAAACTGACCGAGAACGGCCATGCACTGATGCCTTACGCGCAAGCGGCAATCAGTCAACTCGACCGATTAAACAATAAAGCAACTCAGCTCTTTTCTGCGCAGGCGAGCGAGCTTGTTCTCGCGATTGATGAAGGGATTCCGCTGACTCGATTACCGGATGTGCTTAAAAACCTAGAGCAACAATTTCCGCAACTACAAGTCGAATGTTTAACGGCATCTAGCCCAGACATTATTGAACTGGTGAAATCTGAACGTGCGACCACCGGAATTATTCTGAGCGATCTGCAAATGCCTAGGCATATCGATTTCACCAATCTTGGTAATATCGCATTCGATGTGTATGTCTCTTCCGATCACCCATTAACGGCTCAGCGAATTACCCATATAGATCAACTCAAACAATATCGCCAACTGGTGATACGCTCAAAGAGTGCAGAGCCAGGTAGCCTCAACCAAGCATTGAGCCCAGATATCTGGTACGCTGATAACTACTACATTTTGTTAGAATTAGCGAACAAAGGGTTTGGATGGTGCTTCCTGCCGGAGCACTTAGTCGCAGACTCACCAAACACGTTAAAAAAAGTTGGGGATGATTTCACAAAGCTGGCTTGGCAAGTCAATGTTGACCTGATTCAACATCAAAAATGGCATTCTGATCCCCTCCATCAACAAGCCAAAGCAGAGCTCATTACTCTCTTTGAGCAAAACAGTTAAGTAGGATAAATAATGGCAAACACATTGATTGTAGGTGCAGGTTGGCTTGGTACTCCACTAGCGCAAGCCTTGTTAGTCGAGGGACATGATGTAGTTATTACGCGTCGTAGCCAAGCTCGGTTAGATGAACGGCCATCCACTATTGCTAACGCCGCCCTGCTTGATCTCAACGATGAAAACGCAGCGCAAAAACTGGATGAAATAATTCAGTCGAATCATATTGAACGTATTGTTGGTGCGTTTCCACCTGGGTTTCGTAAAGGGTCTGGTCGAGAGTATGCGCAGCAATGGTCAACGTTAGTTAAAGCGGCAAAACGGAATGCGATTGAAAAGCTCGTCATGATCAGCTCTACAACGGTCTACCCTAATTTACCAACGGATATGAAAGAAGAATCCGCATCGCTCGCTCTCGCGCAAACCCACCCTCACTTTTCTGACAATGCGAAAATCATGCTCGAAGCGGAGCAATCCGTCATCGACTCTGGCATACACTACGCCATCTTACGTTGCAGTGGTTTGATTGGCCCAGACAGACACCCCGCTCGCTTTGCCATGCGCCTAAAACAAGTCAGCCGTAAAGCCCCAGCCAACATGCTTCATCAAAGTGACGCAGTCGCTGTGGCACAATTTGCATTGGATCACCTGAGTAATCAGATCATTAATGTCACAACGCCTCACACCGTGAGCAAAGCTGAGTTTTACCAAGCAGCAATCACCAAAAGTGGCGCAGAGATTTCGCTACCTCCCGTCACAGAAGATGCCGATAAACGCATCTTAGCGGACAAGCTGGTTTCACTTGGGTATCAATTCCGATTCAATTCAACGCTGGATGCACTATGAAGTTATATCAACATATAGAAACGCTTTGGGATTACATGCAGCTCAAACAGGATTTAAAGCCTGCCGACTGCTTGTTTGTTATGTGCAGTAACGACGTGCGAGTTGCTGAGCACGCCGCTGCGCTTTACCACCAAAAACTCGCACCATTGATTGTGTTCTCCGGTGGTGAAGGCCGTTTTACGGATGGTTTGTTTGAAAAAAGTGAAGCAGAAACATTTGCAGACATTGCGCGTTTAGCTGGCGTACCAAGCGATGCCATCTTAGTAGAAACACGTTCAACCAATAGTGGAGAAAACGTCCGTTTCACCGAGCAGTTATTTAAAGAGAAAGGCATCCAATGCGAATCTATTATTTTAGTGCAAAAGCCATTTATGGAACGCCGCGCCATCGCTACGTTTGAGAAGCAATGGCAATCGCCCTACTCGCAAGTGCAAGTCAGTTCTACCGCTCATCCATTCTTCGAATACATCAACGAAGACATGCCGCTAATGATGGTGTTAGAAGCGCTGATGGAAGATTTTTCCCGCGTCAAAAGCTATCCCGAAAAAGGATTTCAAACTAAGCAAGACATTCCAAAGCAAGTGGATTCATCTTATCAGGTCTTGTTAGAGCGATTCGGTTTTGATCTCGTCTGAGCGAAATGAACAATTAAAAAGCCACCGAATTCGGTGGCTTTTCTGTATTGCTTTGAAGCTGAATGGATAGGTTTATTTACCTAGGGCTTCTTTGTAGTGCTGACGGCAAACCGAGACATAACGGTCGTTGCCACCAATCGCCACTTGGTCACCTTCTTTGATTGCGACTCCGTGTTCGTCGGTGCGGATAACCATGTTTGCTTTTCGGCCACAGTGGCAAATCGTCTTCAACTCAACCAGCTTATCAGCCCAAGAGAGTAGGTACTTACTGCCTTCAAAAAGTTCGCCAAGAAAATCGGTACGAAGACCATAGCAAAGTACTGGAATATGCAGCTTATCCACTACCTCTGTAAGTTGGTAAACCTGCTCTTTCGATAGGAACTGACACTCGTCAATAAGAATACAGTGACGTTTTTCGACTTCATGCAGGGCTGCAATCTCTTGGTATAGGTTCGTATCTGGACGGAACAAATGCGCGTCCGACTGTAGACCAATACGAGAACTTACTTTGCCTACACCATAGCGGTCGTCCAACGCCGCAGTGAAAATCACTGGCGTCATACCGCGTTCTTGGTAGTTAAATGAAGATTGAAGAAGAGTTGTCGATTTACCCGCATTCATTGCTGAGTAATAGAAATACATCTGAGCCACAGAGCATTACCTAAAGTTAAAATTTTATTGATGAAATTGGAAAATAAAAGGGCTGAATCATCAGCCCTTTTAAAAGATTCAATTACTTACGACGCCACGTTGTGCCTTCTGGGCCATCCTCAAGGACAATGCCCATTTCCGTCAGCTTATCACGTGCCATGTCGGCGTTTGCCCAATCTTTCGAAGCACGCGAGTCGTTACGCAGCTTGATTAGCGCTTCAATTTCAGCGACTTCATCATCGTTGCCAGCATTACCTTTTAGGAAAGCTTCAGGATCTTGATAAAGAATACCAATCACGTCTGCTAGTTCGCGCATTAGCGCACCAAGTTCACTCGCTTTCTCTACGCTTTCTGTCTTAAGGCGGTTAACTTCGCGCGCCATATCAAACAGAACTGAGTATGCTTCTGGTGTGTTGAAGTCGTCGTTCATCGCCGCAGTAAAGCGAGATACATACTCCTCACCACCCGCTGGTGCTGCATTTAAATCCAGACCACGCAGAGAAGTGTATAGACGCTCAAGAGAAGCGCGTGCTTGGTTTAGGTTATCTTCACTGTAGTTCAATTGGCTACGGTAGTGACCAGACATTAGGAAGTAACGCACGGTTTCAGCATCGTAGTGACCAAGAACGTCACGAATAGTGAAGAAGTTGCCTAAAGATTTAGACATCTTTTCGCGGTCTACCATCACCATGCCACTGTGCATCCAAGTATTTACGTACTTAGTGTCATGAGCACAGCAAGATTGTGCGATTTCGTTTTCGTGGTGTGGGAACTGTAGATCAGAGCCACCGCCGTGAATATCGAAATGATCGCCTAGGATCGTAGAGTTCATTGCTGAACATTCAATGTGCCAACCTGGACGACCTGGGCCCCATGGAGATTCCCATGTTGGCTCGCCTGGTTTAGACATTTTCCAAAGAACGAAATCTAGTGGGCTGCGTTTTGCAGTTTCGATATCAACGCGCGCACCAGCTTGAAGCTGATCAAGATCTTGCTTAGAAAGCTTACCGTACTCGTCAAACTTACCCACTTCAAACATGACGTCGCCGTTGTCTGCAACGTATGCGAAACCACGTTCGATAAGCTTTTCAACCAATTCGATGATTTCTGCGATAAATTGTGTTGCGCGCGGCTCAACGTCAGGACGCTTCATGTTCAACGCATCAAAGTCTGCGTGCATGTCGCCAATCAAACGTTCTGTAAGTGATTCACAAGATTCGCCGTTTTCTGCTGCACGCTTGATGATTTTGTCATCAATATCTGTGATATTGCGAACAAACGTTAGGTCGTAACCAAGGTAGCGTAAGTAACGTGATACTACGTCAAAAGAAACGAAGGTGCGGCCGTGGCCGATGTGACAGAGATCGTAGATGGTTACCCCACAGACATACATGCCAACTTTACCGGCTGTAATTGGTTTGAATTCCTCTTTCTGTCTTGTGAGTGTGTTATATATCTTTAACATGATCTCTATCTATGATTGTGAATGAATACAAGAACGTCGAGTATATCAAGTCCGACCTTATTAGGTAATAGCAATTAACCGATAAAACGATAATCGGCTAAACTTCAAGCACAAAACGAAGAATTTACTCTTCTCGAGTTTTTAATGCGTTATAACTTAGGCTAGAATCTCGGGCTCAACACAACACAGTAAAGGAAAGTAGCATGATCACCCTTCACACTAATTTTGGTGACATCAAGATTCAACTAAACGAAGAGAAAGCGCCAGAGACAAGCGCAAACTTCCTTCAGTACTGCCGCGACGGCTTTTACGACAACACTCTTTTCCACCGTGTTATTGACGGTTTCATGATCCAAGGTGGCGGCATGGAATCAGGTCTACGTGAAAAATCAACACGTGCACCTATCAAGAACGAAGCAAACAACGGCCTAAGTAACAAAGTAGGTACGATTGCTATGGCTCGTACGATGGAACCACATTCTGCAAGCTCTCAGTTCTTCATCAACGTAAACAACAACACTTTCCTAGATTTCCGTAGCGAAAGCCTAGATGGTTGGGGTTACTGTGTATTCGGTGAAGTTGTAGAAGGTATGGACGTTGTAAACAAGATCAAGGGCGTTAGCACTGGTTCTTACGGTATGCACCAAGACGTACCACTAGAAGACGTGGTAATCACTGGTACTACAATCGCAGAGTAATTCTTGCGAATTATTCCCAAGAGATAAGTAATTGGGGAGGCTTCGCCTCCCCTTATTTCTATGACGACATTATTTATATCAGACTTGCACCTTACGCCGTCACGCCCTGACATCACAGAATGTTTTGTTACATTTATGCGTACGGAAGCCAAAAATGCCGAAGCTCTTTATGTATTAGGCGATCTTTTCGAGTTTTGGGTTGGTGATGATGACAAAACACCGTTTGCTAACCAAATTCGTACCGAGTTCAAAACGCTCACCGACCAAGGTGTCCCGGTTTTCTTTATTCAAGGCAATCGTGACTTCTTGTTGGGCGAACGCTTTTGTAAAGAGACGGGCATCACTTTGCTTGATGACGTTTGCACCATCGACTTATATGGCACAAAAGCGGTGATTTTACACGGCGATACCCTGTGTATTGATGACGTGAAATATCAGAAATTTCGTAAAACTGTGCATCAACCTTGGTTACAATGGATCTTTAAACGCATCCCATGGTGTTTAAAGAAAAAAATTGTCTCTAAAGTTCAATCAGACATTCGCGACGATAAACAGATGAAGTCTTTAGATATCATGGACGTGAATCAAAGCGAAGTTGAAAAAGTGATGTCTCAGAATTGCGTCAACTTGATGATTCATGGCCACACTCATCGCCCAAATACACATTTTTTTGACGCAAATGGTGCTAAAAACACGCGCATCGTCTTAGGGGACTGGTATACGCAAGGCTCAGTTTTACAAGTGAATTCTGATGGTTTTGAACTGCAAAACCGGCCTTTCAACACATAATTTACGCTAAGCATGTCGAACATGTAGAAGATTCGCATTCAAAGCGTAGATATTTTGTAAAAAATCGCTATTATCATATTACTAAGTTAAACAGAACGAAGTACCTAATTGAAGTATTCTTACGTAGCTCGCCAACCGATTCTAGACAGAGAAAAGCGAACCATAGGTTACGAACTTCTCTTTCGAGACGGCCCCAAAAATACCTTCCCTGAAGTAGAACCTGAGCTTGCTACTAGTCGACTGCTATCTGATCATTTTTTGTCGACGCATTACAACACGTTAGGTAACAAACTCGGTTTTGTTAACTTTCCCCACCAAAGCTTGGTCAACCTTGTTCCGACACTGTTTCCGAAAGATTCTCTGGTTATTGAAGTACTCGAAGATTGTGAGCCTACGCAAGAGCTTCTCGATGCAATAAAACATCTGCACGAATGCGGCTACCGAATTGCACTGGACGACTTTGTACCAACTAAGGCTTGGAAACGCTTTCTTCCGTACGTATCGATGATCAAATTTGATATTCGTTTAGTACCAATTGAAAAAGCGGCAATTTTCATCCAAGCATTGAGCCAGTTTAATATCGATTTTTTGGCTGAAAAAGTCGAAACCTATGAAGAGTTTGAACAAGCGCTTGACGCTGGTTTTAACTACTTCCAAGGTTACTTCTTTAGTAAACCAGAAATGATCCAAAAGAAGCGCCTCAACCCGGCGTTTTTAACCGTCATCCAGTTGTGTAAAGAGATTGCTGACAAGCCCATCGACTTCAATGAAGTGGAGCGTCTGTTCTCTATTGATGTGACGCTTTCCTATAAGTTGCTCACTTACGTCAACTCGGGTTACACGCTCACAACCAAAATCAAATCGTTTAGACAGGCGCTGATTTATCTGGGCGAAGAACGTTTACGACGCTTTATTTCACTGGTTGCAATCGCTTCTGTGCAAGAGGACAAGCCCGATTCACTCTACTCGCTAGCTATTCAACGCGCTCGTATGTGTGAAATTTTGCTTAGCCAAATGAAAACCAAGTACGATCCTGGACAAGCCTTTCTGACTGGTATGTTCTCATTACTAGGCTCGCTTCTCGATCAACCTCTGTCGGATGTGATTGAAGACATTCCCGTCGATGAAGACATTAAGCTCGCCCTGACAAGTCGAAAAGGTGTGCTTGGGTATCTCCTTTCTATGTGTATTGCTTACGAACAAGCAGATTGGGAACTGGCTGAAAGATACTGCTCTGTCTTGAAGTTAACGGAAACTCAGCTAGCTGATGCATTCAATGAATCGACAGAGTGGGCTCAAGAACTGCTTTCTCAAACACCTTAACTCGCTATAATGCTTCTCTCCCACTCTATTGGGATTGTTTATTTCATCGCTTTACCTAACGAGATTTCATCTTATGGCTTCTTCTTGTCCTTGCGGCGCTAACCGTACCTACCAACAGTGTTGCGAAATTGCGCACAACAATCACGCTGACGTCAAAACACCAGAACAGTTAATGCGCTCTCGCTATAGCGCTCATGTGCTAGGCCTCGTTAACTACGTTGTGAAAACATATCACCCAAGTTGTAACGCAGAAGAACAACGTGAAGGTATCGCACAATCGATCGACAGCGATTGGTGCAAACTGGAAGTCGTCAAAGCAGAAGCTGGCAGCCATGAAAATGAAGGCTTTGTTGAGTTCAACGCCTATTTCAATGAAGACGGCCAACGCTACTGCCTGAGCGAGCGTTCACGCTTCGTGAAAGAAGATGGGCTGTGGTATTACATTGATGGCACTTTCCCTGAAGAAGAATCCGAGCAAGATCCGCGACTTAATCAATCCATCAGCAGCTTAAAAGTAGGCCGTAACGATCCATGTATTTGTGGCAGCGGTAAGAAATTTAAAAAGTGCTGCGGATAAAATCGCACTATCAAGAAAAAACAAAGGCTTCCAAATGGAAGCCTTTGTTTTATTTCTTTGATTTGAACTACTTGTGACGCTCTTTAAGCTTATTCACCACATCGTTCATTGATAAACCTTGGTCTTGTAAAAGCACCAACAAGTGATAGATCAAATCTGCAGATTCACACACTAACTCCGCCTTATCGCCCGACGTCGCCGCAAGCGCGACTTCAACGCCTTCTTCGCCCACTTTCTGCGAAATACGCTTGGTACCACGGGCATAAAGACTGGCGGTATAAGAGGAGTCTGGATCGGCACTCTTGCGGGCAGCCAGTAGCTGCTCAAGTTGATGAAGCCACACCATTTGTGATTCCTCTTGTGCATCGCCGTCCCAACACGTTGTTGTGCCTGTGTGGCAAGTTGGCCCAATAGGATTCACTCGAACCAGCAAAGTATCATTGTCACAATCTAGAGAGATATTCACGAGTTGAAGAACATTGCCAGACGTTTCACCTTTAGTCCATAAACGCTCTTTAGTGCGTGAGAAAAATGTCACTTGACCCGTTTCACCCGTTTTTGCTAGCGCGTCTTGGTTCATGTAACCCATCATAAGCACTTGGCTCGATTGGAAGTCTTGTACGATGGCAGGTACCAAGCCATCCACCTTTTCCCAATTGATTCGCTCCGACAGCGAACTGACTTCGGCGGCTTTAAAACTCATAGTCGTACCTCAATGCCTTGTTGTTTCAAATACTGCTTTAGTTCACCAATATTGATGACTTGTTTGTGGAATACCGAAGCGGCAAGAGCACCATCCACGTTTGCTTTTTGGTATGCTTCTGCAAAATGCTCCATGGCACCTGCACCACCGGAAGCGATGAGAGGAACTTTACACACTTCGCGTACCATATTGAGCTGTTCAATATCGTAACCGTTACGCACGCCGTCTTGGTTCATCATGTTGAGCACGATTTCACCAGCGCCGCGCTTTTGCACTTCTTGTACCCAATCGCGCGTTTCCCACTTCGTCGCCTTTGTACGTTCTTCGTCGCCAGTAAACTGGTAAACCTGATATTTACCAGTATCTTTGTCATAGTAGGAATCGATACCAACTACGATACACTGAACGCCAAATTTATCCGCTAAATCAGTAATAAGCTGCGGGTTAGCCAACGCTGGCGAGTTGATAGAGACTTTGTCTGCACCAAACTCCAGAATACGTGCAGCATCCTCTGCGGATTTAATACCACCAGCCACACAAAAAGGAATGTCGATCACTTCCGCGACACGAGCCACCCAACTTTTATCTACTACACGACCATCGCTTGATGCAGTGATGTCGTAAAATACCAGCTCATCAGCGCCTTCTTCAGCGTAGCGTTTAGCGAGAGGGACAATATCGCCGATGATCTCGTGGTTGCGAAACTGAACCCCCTTCACCACTTGTCCATCACGAACATCAAGACATGGAATTATTCGCTTTGCCAGCATGCAAATGCCTCCTCTGCTGTGAACTTACCATCTAACAACGCGCGACCAACAATCACGCCTGCCACACCGCTGCCTTTTAGCGCTTCGATATCCGCTAATGAGCCGATACCACCTGAAGATTGGAACTGCACTTGTGGGTACTGTTTACATAGGTCGACGTAAAGCTCTACGTTTGAGCCTTCTAGCGTACCGTCACGAGAAATGTCAGTACACAGCACGTGCTGTAGACCTACCGTCAGGTAATCGTTGATCAGAGCTTCAATAGTCACGCCTGAATCTTCTTGCCAACCAGAGATCGCCACTTTACGCGTGCCGTCTTGGTCGATGTTGATGTCCAACGCGAGAACGATTTTCTCTGCGCCGTATTTTTCCATCCAACCTTTTACTAACTCAGGCTGTTTTACTGCGGTTGAACCAACCACAACGCGCTGTGCACCCGCTTCTAATAAGTCCACAACGTCTTGTTCGGTACGCACACCGCCACCGATTTGGATGTTCGCAGGCGTGCTTGCTAATAGCTTTGCAATCAAATCAAGTTGGCGCGCAGATGTGTCTTTCGCGCCCGTCAGATCCACCAAGTGCAGCCAGTTAGCCCCTGCTTGGTGATACAAGTTGAACTGCTCTGCTGGGTCGACTTTGTACTCGGTTACTTGGCCG
Source organism: Vibrio sp. S457-15 (assembly GCF_000960545.1). Lineage (NCBI taxonomy): Bacteria > Pseudomonadati > Pseudomonadota > Gammaproteobacteria > Vibrionales > Vibrionaceae > Vibrio > Vibrio sp. S457-15. The sequence continues at coordinate 145,692 of NZ_JYOQ01000005.1, forward strand.
TAATCACCTTGATAAAGGCGAACCACCTGTCCTTCAATTAAATCAAGAGCTGGAATAATCACACTAAATCCCTTTTATAATTCTAAGAAGTTTTGAATAAGCTTCGCGCCCGCCTTTGAAGAACGCTCTGGGTGGAATTGCACACCATAATAGTTACCACTTTGAACCGCAGCAGTGAATGGATTTCCGTAATCACATTCTGCAATGGTGTAGTCTCCAACAGGCATCGCAAAGCTGTGCACAAAATAGAAGTACTCACCCTCTTCAATGTCTTTGAACAACGGATTGCCTGCTTTTGCAGAAACGGTATTCCACCCCATGTGTGGCAGTGGCAAATCGCCAGTTTGTAGCAGCTTCACTTCGCCATCACAAAGCCCAAGACACTCAACCAATTCATCTGCTTTTTGGCCTTTCTCTTGAGAAAACTTACCCAATAACTGCATACCTAAACAGATACCGAGCAATGGCTTTTCAACTTGCTTAACGAGATTGATAAGATCACGCTCTTCAAGGTTTTTCATCGCTTCGCTGGCTGTACCCACACCAGGTAGGAACAACTTGTCTGCTGACAACACCACTTGAGGATCTTTTGAAATCGTTACGCCATAACCTAAACGTTCAATAGCAAACTTCACCGAAGAAACGTTGGCACAGCCCGTATCGATAATGACAACTTTTTGTTCTGTCACTGTTTTTCTCCTTGCTCACGTGAGCCTTAAAGGACGCCTTTGCTGCTTGGCAGCTCCGTGCCTTCCACCTTGATAGCTTGGCGTAACGTTCGACCAAACGCTTTGAATAGGCTCTCAATGATGTGGTGATCATTATCGCCAGCAGAAGAAAGGTGCAGCGTACACGCTAGTGTGTCAGTTAAAGAACGGAAGAAGTGAACCACCATCTCTGTCGACAAGTCTCCAACTTGATCACGGCTAAATTTCGCGTCAAATTTCAGGTAAGGACGACCAGACAAATCCAACGCACATTGCGCCAAGCACTCATCCATCGGCAGGCTGAAACCAAAGCGACCAATGCCACGCTTATCGCCCAGCGCTTCTTTTAACGCCTGACCAAGGGCTAATGCGGTATCTTCAATCGTGTGGTGATCATCAATGTGTAAATCACCATCGACTTTGCACACCATTTGGAAACCACCGTGAGTGGCAATTTGATCCAGCATGTGGTCAAAGAAACCAAGACCTGTTGAGATATCATTGCCGCCTTGCTCATCCAGATTAACGGCAACTTTAATGTCGGTTTCTTTAGTAGTACGAATCACTTCGGCAACTCGTGCTTTCACCGTCAGATCTTTCAATATCTGCTTCCAGCCCATGGTTTCTGGATTGTATTGAATACCGCGAATTGCCATGTTTTCCGCCAATTGCAGATCCGTTTGACGGTCACCAATCACGACAGAATTTTGAAAATCCACTTTACCGCCTTGAAGATACTCTTTCACCATGCCTAATTTAGGCTTACGGCAAGAGCAGTTGTCTTCTTCAAAATGCGGACAAATCAGCACATCATCGAACTTCACACCTTGAGACTCGAAGATCTCCATCATCATGTTGTGTGGCGCATCGAAGTCTTCTTGAGGGTAGCTGTCTGTGCCCAGACCATCTTGGTTTGTCACCATCACTAGACGGTATCCCGCATCCTGCAACGACAACAGGCTTGGAATAACAAACGGTTCTAGTTTTAACTTATCCAAGCGGTCAACTTGGAAATCAATCGATGGCTCAACAATCAGCGTGCCATCTCGGTCGATAAATAGGATTTTTTGTTGCTTGCTCACTCGAACTTCCTTATTACTAATCTTGTTTCGTTCTCGGCATGAACCGAGAACGTTGAGAATTCTATTTATGAATAGTAGTTTCTAATGAAACCCAGTGTCTTTTCACACTCGTCGCGGTTACCAACGCTGATACGCACACAGTTTTCAATTGGTGAGTTACGTAGAATGATTCCGGTATCCCACGCCGCTTTAAACAGCGCATCACCATCTGGGAATTTAACCAATAGATAATTGCCCCACCCTTCGAAAACTTGCAATCCTGGAATCATCGACAAACCAACCTGCAGATAAGCACGGTTTGCATTAAGGTCGAGGACTTGGAATTTCGCTCGAGCCAAACCTGCTTCTGACAAGGCTTGAACCGCAATTTCAGCAACAGGCACTGGTACTGGGTAGGGCGCGATGACTTTAAGTAGGACGTTGATTAGCTCCTCGTTTGCAAGCGTGAAACCACAACGTAAGCCTGCAAGCGCGAACGCTTTTGATAACGTACGTAGAATCGCGAGATTTGGATACTGAGCTAACAAATCCACCGTTGACGCCTCAGGGCAAAAATCGATGTACGCTTCGTCCATGACCACGATTGCTCGGTCTTTTGTCATCTCAAGCAGAGAGATAATATCTTCACGCTTAACGAGGTTACCGGTTGGGTTGTTTGGTGAACAAACAAAAACCAGCTTGACGTTATCGAGATTGGATTCGATGCCAGCAAGGTCAAGCTGCCAATCCGATGTTAGCGGTACAGTCTTACGTTCAACACCAATGGTTTCAGCACTGATTGCGTACATACCGTAAGTCGGTGGGCAGTACAAAATCGCGTCTTGTCCTGGCTCACAGAAAGCGCGAACTAAAAGCTCAATACCTTCGTCAGCGCCACGAGAAGTAAGCGTCTGTTCTGGCTTTACACCCGCGTAGGCAGCGTAAGCTGAAATAAGCGCTTTTGGCTGGCATTCGCTGTAGCGGTTTAAGCGAGCAAAATCCGTTTTGTACTCATTATTAAATGGAGATTCATTGGCGTTGAGCCAAACGTCACCCGTGCCGCCAATTCGGCGAGCAGATAAATACGGGGTTAATTCTTGGACTTGTTTGCGTGCTAGCTTTTCCATCTCTTTACTCTCTTATTATCTATTTTTGGTCAGCTTTTCTACTCGGATGGTGACTGCACGTTTGTGAGCGTCGAGACCTTCCGCCTCCGCCATCGTAACCACAGTCGGAGCGAGATTCTGTAAACCTTCAGCCGATAACTCTTGCACGGTCATTCGTTTAGAAAAGTCGGCAAGGCCAAGGCTTGAGAAAGTACGAGTATACCCGTAAGTTGGAAGCACGTGGTTAGTTCCCGACGCATAATCACCTGCAGATTCAGGAGACCAATCGCCAAGAAAGATAGAGCCCGCATTATCTAGTAGTGGAAGTAGCTCACGAGGGTTCTTCGTTTGCACAATTAAGTGTTCTGGGCCGTAATAGTTAGAGATAGAAACCGCTTGTGTGATTGACTCAGAAATAATAATCAGACTTGAAGCCAACGCCTTCTGCGCGATGTCTGCACGAGACAAGGCTTTTAGTTGACGCTGAACGGCATCCGTTACTTGATCCGCGATAATAGGTGATGGTGTCACAAGAACCACCTGTGAATCAGGGCCGTGCTCAGCTTGGCTTAACAAGTCTGCTGCGATGAAGTCTGGATCTGCGGTTTCGTCTGCAATCACAAGAACTTCAGAAGGGCCAGCCGGCATGTCAATCGCAGCACCACGGAAGTCATTGCTTACTTGACGTTTTGCTTCCGTCACATAGGCGTTACCCGGGCCAAAAATTTTATCCACTTTGGAGACGCTTTTCGTACCGTACGCCATTGCAGCGACCGCCTGTCCACCACCGACATTGTAAACTTCATCAATGCCGCACAACTTGGCAACGTACAAAATTTCATCTGCAATTGGTGGAGGAGAACAAAGCACCACTTTACGACAACCAGCGATTTTTGCAGGCACGCCCAACATCAATACTGTCGATGGCAATGGCGCGCTACCACCAGGAATATACAACCCTACTTTTTGAATGGGACGTGTCACTTGCTCACACATCACACCAGGTTGTGTCTCCACTTTAATTGGTTGTGGCTTTTGTGCTTTATGAAATTTAGCAATGTTGCTGTAAGCCTGCTCTAGTGCTTGTTTCATTTCCGCAGAAAGGCGCTCTGAAGCCGCATTAATTTCTTTGGATGGAACTCGGATTGATTCCGGTTTTACACGGTCAAACTTCTCTGTAAGTTCTAATAGCGCTGCGTCACCTTGAGTACGCACCTTTGCGATCACATCCGCAACTGCAGCGGTAATGTTCGCGCCTTCCGCAATGGCAGGACGCTCTAAAATTGCATCTTGTTGCTCTTCACTCAGTGATTGCCATACAACAGTTCTCATTGCCGTTACTCCATCATTTTTTCAATTGGTAGCACTAGAATTGAGCTCGCACCCAGTTCTTTTAGCTGTTCCATGGTTTCCCAGAACAAGTTCTCTGTACTCACCAAATGAACGGCAACTTTCTGTTTGTCTGCTGATAGTGGTAAAACGGTTGGGTCTTCTGCGCCCGGCAGTAATGCTTTAATTTGCTCCAACTTTCCAGCTGGTGCGTGCAGCATGATGTATTTTGATTCTTTTGCCTGTTGAACGCCTTGCATGCGAGTTAGCAATTTATTGATCAACTCTGCTTTGTCTGCATCGAACTCACCAATGCGTTGGATAAGCGTCGCTTTGGATCTGAAAATGACTTCGGCTTCTTTCAGGCCGTTTGCTTCTAATGTTGCACCTGTAGAAACCAAATCTGCAATCGCATCCGCTAAGCCCGCTCGTGGCGCAACTTCCACAGAACCAGTGAGCATACAAGTTGAGAATGGCACGCCGGCTTCATCCATGTACGCTTTAAGAAGTTGAGGGTAAGTCGTTGCGATGCGTTTGCCTGCGAGATCTTGTGGACCGTTGTATTCTTCATCTTTATCGATGGCGATGGACAAACGGCAGCCACCAAAATCCAGTCGACGAAGTTGAACAAACTCACATGGCTCACCCAAAGCTTTGCGATCAAGACGAACTTCTTCTAGTTCGTTTTCTCCGATGAAACCAAGGTCAACCACGCCATCCATGATCAAGCCAGGGATGTCGTCGTCACGAACCAAAAGCAAGTCAATTGGCATGTTCTCTGAGTGAACAACAAGACGCTCACCCATTACGTTAAATTTCACGCCGCATTGCTTTAGTAGAGCTTGGCTCTCTTTGCTAAGACGACCTTTTTTCTGAATTGCAATTCTTAAGCGTTGTGTTTGCATTGCTTTATCCCTGTGCAAGATTTTGATATCTAAGTAATTTTTAAACCAGTAAAACTAAAAAACCCTCGAGAGATTGGCGTCTCCCGAGGGTTTAAAATCTGTTCTTACTTTGATTTTCACCTCCGGGAGTTTCCTGCCTCCCGGGTATGCGTACATCTCCCGAAAGACTAGGCTGGGTGATGATGGTGATGAATGTTCATTACAAAATTACGCATACTTATTTAAGACTTTAGTTAGTTGCTTCGTTAGTAACCACACTAACCAAGGATTCTTAATTTTTCAATACCGAAATTGAACTTTTCTTAACTATTTTTTCAAGACTATGTTTTTTAAGTGTTTATTTTTGGTTTCATTGCGATAGAGTGCAAGAAATGAAGTTGCTATACAACGATTTTCCTAGCAAAAAAAGTCCCTAGTATAAATTTTCCCCGAAACAAACATTTAGACTTTACCACCCACAGTAATTAACAAACTTCTCAATAAAGAGACGTTCACTCACGATTGAGACGGCTAATTCAAAACTATTATTTCAGTGGGGCAAAAATAGTGATTAATGATGAAACTGCGAAAAGGTAGTACCAAACAAACGGTGCAATTCAGCGAGGCGGAGCTATATCCTCTTATTGGGAATAGCGCTTGTATCCACGAGCTTCGAAATGCCATTAAAAAGTACGCGCAATGTGACGCTGAAGTACTCATACAAGGTGAAACTGGTGTGGGTAAAGGGTTGTGTGCTCGACTCATCCATCAGTTATCTAGTCGACGCTCATCACCCTTTGTAGAGGTTAACTGCGGTGCGATTCCAAGTGGCTTGATTGCTTCCGAACTTTTTGGCCACGAAAAAGGTGCATTTACAGGTGCCATTTCTGACCGGATTGGTTTTATTCAAAAAGCACACAAAGGCACTTTATTTCTCGATGAGATTGGAGATATGCCTTCGGATCTTCAAATACACCTCCTTCACTTTTTAGAAAGCAAACAAATACACAAAGTAGGTGCGGATAAATTTATCGATGTTGATTGTCGTGTGATTGCCGCCAGCCACGTGGATTTAAAAAGCGAAGTCGTACAAGGAGAATTTAGGGAGGATCTATTTTATCGACTCAATATATTACCGCTGACTATTCCTCCACTTCGAAAAAGAGGCAAAGACATTTTGATGCTGTCTGAGCACTTTTTAACAGATTTATCTCATGGTCAAGTACACAACATGTCCGAAGAAGTGAAAGCAAAACTGCTTAAACATCGTTGGCCTGGAAATGTACGTGAGCTGCGTAATGTGATTCAGCGAGCAATTGTCATGTGTGAAGACAATACCCTACTCGTTGCTGATTTAGGGCTTGAGAACAGTGAAAGGCAATTACTCCCTTCTGTTGATCAAATTGACCTCGACTATTTGTTACAGGCCATCGAAGAAAATAAACACAATATGAGCGCAGCCGCACGCCATCTAGGTATTTCTAGAACAACACTTTATCGGCTGATTAAGAAGTACAATATCAACAGGTTTTTATCCAAATTAAGGACAACAACTCTTGCGATATCTTCGTTAGCTATCATGTTTGCTGTACCAGCTTTCGCTAGATTAGATGGCGCAATATTCACGACGACACCTGCTGGTGATATCGTCAATGAAAATGTCCGCTACGAGTCTAAACAAGAAGTATTTTTAGATGGAGGCCCTGGGCCTAACGCACCAAGGACAGCCGCAGCACTGCCTGCTGGTTTGTATTATTTTCAAGTTACCGATCCATCAGGTAAATGTTTGTTATCAAGTACTTTAGATAGCGCAGACACCAACGGTGGTACCTGCTATCAAGATGTAAAAATCAAAGGCAAGAACGCTAGAAACGCCGAAGAGTTTTACGCAGAACCATTAGCCTGTCGTCTTTTCTATTTCGACGGTGAAGGTGGTGTGACATATATGAATGACGTCGTCACGCTCACTCAAGAAGTTAAAGTTCGCGGCAAAATGGTCACCCAATCGATAGACATAGAATGTCGACATCAATTGGGAAGTGAGTATTTAGATGTCGACCCTACTTCTCTGCCTGATGGAGAAACCATACAGCTATTTCCATTTGCCAACACACCTAACTCCGGTGGGGTTTACAAAGCTTGGGTATCCACAGCAGCGAGCGTAGAAGCCGCTTGTGAAGGTACTGACCTGTATGGCGAAGAAACTGGTGAAAACTGTGCCGGGTTCTTTGGATTTATCCCTCGATTCTCGAAAACAGATAACTTCAAAGCGAAGACTGCAGAGCCAGAACCGCCAAACTTTGATATTGCTTTTCGTGCGTTCCACGACAGAAACCTGAACTGCCAATATGATCCTATCATCGATGAAGTTATTCCTAATTGGGAGTTCGGTATTCGTGACTTAGCGATGGAAATGGGTGGTATGCGTAATACTAAACTTTCCAATGATTCTCCTGACGAGCCAATCACGTTTAGTGTTTTTGGGGTTGAAGACCATCAATGGAGCTTAGACCAATTCATGTGGTGGGCGAAAAAAGTTGGTTTTACCGCAATGAACACCCCATTCACTCACTTCACAACCTTCGCGGATTTAAGAGACTTTGCACCGACGTTCGAAGATGGCGATCTGCATATAGGCTTTGCAAACGCTCTAGCATGTCAAACCGACTTCGACGAAACCATCAAACGTTCTGCTGGTGAGGACACAGATGAAGCCAGCGGTAATGAGGAGAATGACGTTGGTTTCATGCCTAGTGCTTGGGCTCAACCAACCTTTAGTGATGATCCCGTGTTAACCATCCGTTTTGGTTCTATCGGCATTGCCAATCTTAAAGTGTGTAAGTCGTTCGATATGAACGGTAACGGTATTCATGATGAAGGCGAAGGCTTGATTCCGAATTGGCCGGTCAACCTTTACATACCTGACAGTGTACCCGTTCCTAAACCATTCAACCCTGAGTATCCAGAAAATGGTGAATTCTTAGTGATAGAACAACTTCTTCTTGATGCCGGTGTTCTTCCAGAAGGCGAGAATTTAGCGGAAGTCGATGCCAATGGTTACGTACAGCGGATGACAGGAGAGGATGGCTGTGCCACATTCTTCGTTCTCGTTCCAAATGTTCGCGGTGAAGATCCCGCGCCTTATGAAGTGAGCGAAAGCCTTTCTGCTGCATGGAACAATATCAGTGATCACACCATTTCGTTCGACGTAAAATCTGTCATGAAAATGGAAAATGGCGTCCCTCTCATTATCGGTGAAGTTTACAACCGCAGTGACGCACTTAATGGTAATGAAGTGCACTTCAATAACATTTGTGAAATTACCGCAGACTTTGACACCAAAGGTTACTGGCACAACAAAAATGGCTTAAGTGAACTAACTGAAGCCGATAGAGTATATGTGAATGGATTAGCCCCTTACGCCTCTCCAAGTAACTACTTTGGATCTGGTGACGAGCCATTTGACGGTAAATTTACTGGTGGAGAGCCAGTTGAAGCAGCATTTAGCGGCGATTCTGCTACTTGGATGGCCGGGACTTGGCAATCCGAAGTGTCACAATTCTTGGTCGATAGCAATGGCAACGCGGACCTTAACGAGCATAAAGAGCAGCTAGCTCAGCAACTGCTTGCATTTATCTTTAACACTCGACATCGCCCAACCTCTGAGGGTTTAACCCAAACTACCGTTATTTGGTTTGGCGATCAGTGGATGTCTATTGGAGATATCATTAGTAACGCGGTCAGTGCTTGGGAAGGTTCAGTCATCACTCAAATTGATCAGATCAAGACGGTTTTGGATGGTTTGAATAACAACAATGATGTTCCAATTCTGCCATCGTCGTATGAAGACTGTCCAACACCTGACTTCACACAACCAGAATCTTAAAGGTTATCCCCAAAAACGCGATTGCCCCCCTCACCTAAATCGCGTTAAAAAAAAGCTCCGCTAGTTACTAGCGGAGCTTCCTCTTTTCAACAAATCATATTGCCATTAAGCGCTCTGACATGATGCTATTTTCGATTTCGACAACCATGATAGAACAGCACAGACGATAACAAATGTAATCGACGCTGCAATGAAAGAGAACGCGATTGACGTTGTCATACCAAGTGCAATAAAGCCGACACATGAAACCAAAGCAACTGACAGCGCATAAGGCAACTGAGTCGATACGTGGTCGATGTGATTACAACGAGCACCTGTCGAAGACAAAATAGTCGTGTCCGAAATTGGTGAACAGTGGTCACCGAATACTGCACCGGCCAAAACCGCACTTAGCATAGGAAGCATTAGTGCGATGTCAGTTGCACCCGCCATATCACCAGCGATTGGTAACATGATACCGAATGTACCCCATGAAGTACCGGTTGAGAACGCCATTAGACCCGACAACAAGAACAGGATTACAGGTAACCAATGCGGATTAATGTTACCTTGAGCCATAGTCGATAGGTACGACCCCGTCTTCATGTCACCGATAACAGAACCGATTGTCCACGCAAACACAAGGATAAGAATCGCACCAAACATCGATTTAGCACCAATCCACAGTGTACGAGTAATCTCAGTCAGTGGTAGACCTTGTTTTAGAACAGTAAACAGCGCAACGGCCAAACCAAGCAAGCTACCGTAAATAAGAGACGTACCCACATCGGTATTCTCGAATGCACCTAACAATGCAAACTCTTTACCATCAGCAGCCAACGCTTGACCACCGGTGTACATCATCGAAGCAATTGTCGCGATGATAAGCGTAACAATCGGTAGGATTAAGTCAGAGACTTTACCTTTTTCGCTCTCACGAATGTCCAACTCTTCGTTGAGCTCATGCGCTTCTTGAGTGTCGTTCTCTTTGTCTTTGTCAAAACCACGACCTTGAGACGCTGCAATTTCATGCTCGCGCATCTTGCCGATATCTAGACCAAACCACGCGACTGCAAACACCATTAACAGCGCAAATACAGCGTAGAAGTTCATTGGGATAAGACGCACATACGCCCCAAGCGCTGAATACTCAGTAATACCGTGTGATACTAAAATACCGCCGATGATAGTAATGATGTAAGCACCCCAACTAGAAGCTGGCATGATGACACACATAGGTGCAGCGGTTGAATCTAGGATGTAAGCCAGTTTCGCACGAGATACATAGAAGCGATCCGTTACTGGGCGTGAAATCGCACCTACAGCAAGACTATTAAAGTAATCGTCGACAAAAATGAATACGCCTAAAAAGGCTGCAAGAAGTTTAGAGCCGCGTTTACTTTTCACACGAGACTGTGCCCATTCAGCGAATGCGCGAGTACCGCCAGAAAGTGTCAATAGAGCCGTTGTCATGCCTAATAGAATTAGGAAACCAACAATGCTCATGTTCCAAGTGTTAATTCCACCATCTTCAATGAAGACAGAAGACACTTGAGTACCTACATAGCTTGCAGTACCACCAATTGACCAGCTGTTAAGTAGAACCGCACCAAGCGCGATACCCACACCAAGAGAAACTAATACACGTCGAGTCAGAATCGCCAATGTCAGAGCAACAATAGGAGGCAATAATGAAACAGGAGAATGAGAAAAATCTATTAAATTCATGATCTTCAAAAACCAAAGTTTGGCTAGAGATCTACTGCAGACAAGTCACGCCTTCTTTATAAGAAACGTGCTCATGTTGAACTTAGCGACAGGGAAGCGAACACTCCACCCAACCCTACAGTAGCGCTCCATAGTTTAATGTAAATATACTATGGCAGTGTTGTTCCTTTCAGATACAACCCCAGCAAGGCGTTTTGATATACGACTTACTTCGGCAATCTTCGCCTTCCACTATTATTCATTGGCATCACCCCAATAATAGCTACTCTTCGAGACTGCGCCTCTACGGCAACAACAAACAATTAACCGTCAATTGTACAAATTAACAACAAATTGTCTGCAATATTGCATCAGGTAGCAGCCATTGTACTTATGATGAGAACCAATGCAACACATCAAACTAAATTAAACTAATAAATAATCGCCAACCCAATTTATAAACGTCGAACAAACAAATTGAGTATTGTGCAACTGACATCACGTTAATTTGGTTGTTTATGAAACTTTATTACTACCATAAAAATATCATGGATTATCTAATATCGATAATTTAAAGAAATATGAATAACAAATACCGTACACATTACAGCTTTCGTTTTCTGTTGCGCAAATACAAAGCGTGCCTTTATAAAAAACACCATTCAATAACTCGCTTGATTAGAATAATCACGTAAAACTTGAATTCACTATCTATTAAGATTTATTTCGAGTTAATTAATATTAGTTTTCAGTCAAAAAATAGCTCAATTTAAACAAAATCATGATTTAGCATTTGCACATAAGGAAAAGATAAAGTTAAATATAAGGACTTATCTTTATTTGTAGATTGGTATTATTTAATCGTAACGATTAAAAATGCCAAACACGTTAACCTATTAATAGGAATCGTTATGTCAGAGCTGACTAAAACACTTCTAAATATCCGTAGCCTTCGTGCATTTTCTCGTGAGCTGACTCTAGAACAATTGGAAGAAGCTCTAGATAAACTAACTACTGTTGTTGAAGAGCGTCGTGAAGCTGAAGAAGCAGAGCGTGAAGCACTAGCACAACAAGAAGCTAAGCTAGCAGAGATTGCAGAAAAAATTGCTCAAGACGGTATCGACGTTGAAGCACTAATTAGCGCACTATCTGGCGAAACTAAGACTAAAGCAAAATCTAAGCGTGCTCCTCGCCCAGCGAAGTACAAGTACATCGACACAAATGGCCAAGAAAAAACTTGGACAGGCCAAGGCCGTACACCTTCTGCAATTCAAGAGCAACTTGACGCAGGTAAATCACTAGACGATTTCCTAATCTAATCGTTCTTGTTTAAAAAGGCTCCCGTTGGGAGCCTTTTTTATTTGTCTTGCGCAAATAAAAAATGGCGTATTTTTTCAAACACGCCATTTTAACATTAGTTATAAAGTGGTTAATTCGAGATGAATTAACGTTCCCAGTATGCTTCTTCCAAACTGTCTTCTCGCTCTGGTAAGCCACGAGACAGACGAGGAGAATGTTGCACGAGAACTTCGTAGCTCGCACGGTTCGCATATTTACAAACTTGAGAAAAAGATGAGTAAGTTAAATACTCATTGCTGTGCTTGCTAGAGTTAGGCACATTTTCTTTATGGTATTTATTTGCCGCCATGTCATGAAGAACAGCAGACAACGCAGCATCACCCGCACCGTTTGTGTTCTTAATTTTCTCTGGACCGCCCATGTAAGGAGAAATATGCGAATAAACTCGAATTGGATTCTGACAGGCATCCTTTTTAGCCGGACGGCTGAACTCGTAACGATTAAATTCAGCAATCGAGCCAGGAAGTAATGGCAACGTGGTTTCACGCTTCGCACTGTCTTCAGTGTAACCCGCCATAAACAGACCAACAGGACCTGCGGTACATAACACCATATCAGCCCACTCTAGCGTCTTATCAGAAGCGGCTAGCGGATCCGTTTCGCCTGTTAGCGCTTCTGCTTCGTCTTCGTTCATTGCGACAACAGAAACGTGTTCACGAATAAAGTCTTGCCAGTATTTAGGATCGTCTTGAATAACAAACTTCGTACCTAGCGTTAGTACAACAGGAACGTCGTTCTTCTTCGCAAACTCAATGGCTTTCATTGTTGCTTCAGGCATTGGATCGCCTTCTTTACAACGAACTAAGTAAGATGTCAGTACTAGTGCAGAAGCATTTTTGAAAATTTTCTCAGGAATGCTGTCTGGATGAAGCTGGTTCATTTGACCTTCGCTGATCGCAAAAGTACGTTCACCGTCTTCAGTGATCAAAGCAAAACAACGACCGATAGCACCATCAACACCTTGCAGGTAATTCAGATCCATGCGGCTCGATGTATTACAAAGGTAACGATAGCCGTAGCTGCCGATTTTGATATCCTGGCTCATCACACCAAGCAGCGTAGAACGATCGTCTGCAAGAACCGAGTAGTTATGAAGTGTATTGCCAATCGTACCACCAGCGTATTCGTTAGTGATCAGATTCTCTTCTTTTAGTTGCTGGTATAGCTCTTCTGCTTTTACATCATCAATAACCAGCGAGTGACCTTTACTCAAACCGTACTTTTCAATCACATCTGACGTTACTTTTGCCTCGATATCCACCAAAGTTTGGTCAATACCGATGATGTGAGTGCGCGTCATCTTCTTGCTTTCTTGTGCTTGGCTCACCAAAGGATCACGAGCATGAACAGGAAAATAGTGCTTCGATTTGCGTTGTCCAGGAAATTTCATATTGTTAGTCTGAGTAAGGGGATGAAAAGGAGAACGGATTCTATACCGCTAATAATAAAGCGGCAATAAAAGCAATTATAGCAAACGTTTGCTGGATGCTTTTTTCTTCCGGGTTACTTATTCGCCTTCCATGAAGCTCAGATCAGGCAGCTGATTTAGGTGTTCAGTGTAACGCTTTAAATTGAACTCCCCTTCGTTTTTCATTACATCAAAGATTTCAATCGACATAGCACATGCCATCATAGCTACCGCTTCTTCTCTTGGTGTACCAGTCATCATCAAACGCATCAATGTTTCTTTAACTTTGATAGGGTTCCCATCTTCAAGCTGATTCTCAACAATTTCAATCAACTCAGCTTCTTGCATAAATTGGTTTTCGTCATTCATTTATATTGTCCTCTTGGATTTTTGCCAACTATGCCATATATATCCTTTCTATACTTATGAAATTACTATTTAGTGATGCTGTTGCGGAAAAAGGCAGCAAAAACGAATTGTGATTTCGATCTCGGATCTGTCACCGGTCTGTGGATTCTGTTAGAATCTGCGTCCCGTTTATTTTAGTGGTGTTTAGTAATGTCTGATAACAGCCAAAAGAAAGTCATCGTCGGTATGTCCGGCGGCGTTGATTCATCTGTTTCTGCGTATCTTCTAAAGCAACAAGGCTACCAAGTAGAAGGCCTGTTCATGAAGAACTGGGAAGAAGATGACAACGAAGAATATTGCACAGCAGCAGAAGATTTAGCCGATGCTCAAGCAGTATGTGACAAGCTAGGCATCCACCTACACACCATCAACTTTGCAGCAGAATACTGGGATAACGTATTCGAATACTTCCTTGCAGAATACAAAGCAGGTCGTACTCCAAACCCAGACATCCTTTGTAACAAAGAAATCAAGTTCAAAGCATTCCTTGAATTCGCTGATGAAGTGCTTGAGGCAGACTACATTGCCATGGGTCATTATGTGCGTCGTTCTTTCCCTGAAAACGGCGAAAAGCCACAAATGCTGCGTGGCCTAGATAGCAACAAAGACCAAAGCTACTTCTTGTACACACTAAGCCACGAACAAGTTGCTCGTAGCCTATTCCCTGTAGGTGATTTGGAAAAACCAGAAGTTCGCCGTATCGCGGAAGAACAAGGTCTAATCACAGCGAAGAAGAAAGATTCAACAGGCATCTGTTTCATCGGTGAACGTAAATTTACTGAGTTCCTAGGCCGTTACCTTCCTGCTCAACCAGGCAACATCGAAACGCCAGAAGGCGAAGTTATCGGTCAGCACCAAGGCTTGATGTACCACACACTAGGCCAACGTAAAGGCCTTCATATCGGTGGTCGTAAAGGCGGCGGTGGTAACGAAGACCCGTGGTTCGTAGGTGAGAAAGATCTCGACCGCAACGTGCTTATCGCCGTTCAAGGTAAAGACCACCCGATGCTAAAATCAGAAGGTCTACTTGCATCACAACTTCACTGGGTAGATCGTGAACCAATTCGCGATGTTATGAAGTGCACAGTGAAAACTCGTTACCGTCAACAAGATATTCCTTGTACAATAATTCCTATCGACGACGAGAACATTAAAGTGATCTTTGATGAGCCACAAATTGCCGTGACTCCAGGTCAATCAGCCGTGTTCTACAAAGATGACGTTTGCTTAGGTGGTGGTATCATCGAGCAACGCATTAAATATTCTCAAGCTTAGGAGTTGTTACGTGGCGAATACACTTTATGACCGTACTATCGCTTTCGCTGGTATTTGCCAAGCTGTTGCTTTGGTTCAACAAGTTGCGAGAAACGGACATTGTGATCAAGATGCTTTTGAAACATCCATGAACGCCATTTTGAACACAAACCCAGCCAATACTATTGGCGTATTCGGTCGCGAAGCCGACCTAAAACTTGGCCTTGAGTGTTTGGTGAAAGGGATTGATAGCACCCCATCTGGCAGTGAAATCACCCGATACATCATTAGCCTAATGGCATTAGAGCGTAAACTAACCGCACGCACTGATGCCATGTCTCAGCTTGGTGATCGCATCCAAATGGCGAAACGCCAAACAGAACACTTTGAATTGCTAGAAGATCAAATGATCAGCAACCTAGCAAGCATTTATCTTGATGTAGTGAGCCCAATCGGCCCTCGTATTCAAGTAACTGGCACACCATCGGTATTGCAGCAAACCGCCAACCAACACAAAGTTCGCGCTTTGTTGTTATCAGGCATCCGTAGCGCGGTACTTTGGCGTCAAGTGGGTGGCAAACGTCGCCACTTAATCTTCGGACGCAAGAAGATGGTTGAACAGGCTCAAATCCTGTTAGCCAGAATGTAATTCCATAGCTCGCGTTCATCGCGAGCTAATTTTTTTGACTAAAACAAATCTCGCGCAAACGTTTGCGCAATATTCGTGACAATTGCCACAGTTATTGGTATAAAGCTCACGAAATTTAGAAACCCAATTCAGGAGAACATCATGGAACTGTCAGCATTGACTGCTGTTTCACCAGTAGACGGCCGCTACGGAAGCAAGACAATTGCGTTACGCGAAATCTTCAGTGAATACGGTCTTTTAAAATACCGTACTATCGTTGAAATCCGCTGGCTACAAAAGCTTGCTGCTACTGCTGAAATTGCAGAAGTGCCAGCGTTTAGCGCAGAAGCAAACCAATTCCTAGACGACCTTGCTGCAAACTTCTCTGAAGCAGACGCACTACGTATCAAAGAGATCGAGCGCACAACTAACCACGACGTAAAAGCGGTTGAGTACTTCCTAAAAGAGAAAGTCGCAGACGTTCCTGAACTGCACGCAGTAAACGAGTTCTTCCACTTTGCATGTACTTCTGAAGACATCAACAACACATCACACGCTCTAATGCTAAAAGAAGCGCGTGAAACCGTGATTCTTCCAGAAATCCGCAACCTTATTGACGCTATCAAAGCACTTGCTGTTGAGTACCGCGACATCCCTCTTCTATCTCGTACACACGGTCAGCCAGCTTCTCCATCAACAATGGGTAAAGAAATGGCAAACGTGGCGTACCGTATGGAGCGTCAATACAAGCAAATCGAAAACGTTGAAATCCTAGCGAAAATCAACGGCGCGGTAGGTAACTACAACGCGCACCTATCTGCTTACCCGGAACTAGATTGGCACAAGTTCTCTGAAGAATTCATCACTGAATCTCTAGGCGTAACTTGGAACCCTTACACAACACAAATCGAACCACACGATTACATCGCTGAGCTGTTCGATGCTGTGGCACGTTTCAACACTATTCTGATCGATTTCGACCGTGACGTTTGGGGTTACATTGCACTAGGCCACTTCAAGCAAAAAACCATTGCTGGCGAGATCGGTTCTTCGACAATGCCACACAAAGTTAACCCAATCGACTTTGAAAACTCTGAAGGTAACCTAGGTCTTGCGAACGCCGTGTTCGGTCACCTTGCACAGAAACTGCCTATCTCTCGTTGGCAACGTGACCTAACTGACTCAACGGTTCTACGTAACCTAGGTGTTGGTGTTGGCTACGCAATCATCGCCTACACTTCTACGCTAAAAGGCATCAGCAAACTGGAAGTGAACCGTGACGCGCTTCTTGCTGAACTAGACAAAAACTGGGAAGTTCTAGCAGAGCCAGTACAAACGGTAATGCGTCGCTACGGTATCGAGAAGCCATATGAGAAGTTGAAAGAGCTAACTCGCGGTAAGCGCGTAGACGGTGAAGCAATGCGTAACTTCATTGACGGCCTTGAGCTTCCTGAACACGAAAAAGCACGTCTAAAAGAGATGACGCCAGCGAACTATATCGGTCAAGCAATCGAGCTAACTGACAAGCTATAATCTCTCAATAATGAGCGAAAAACTAAAAAGGTTGACGTGAAAGCGTCAACCTTTTTGTTTGGAAGCTTACCAACCGAGGCATTCCAATAGAGTATTTTCGCCCAATACGTGTTGAGCATCGCGGATTTAGGGTTGTTTTTGAAAGAACAAGGTTATTGTCCCCACCTCCACGCCAAACTTTTTAATTTTGGTCAGGTTGAATACGTGTTTGTCATCTTGTCGGTAAAGCCAATCATCAAAGGCAACAGTCACTGTCGAGTCGTCCATTTGTAACTCAAAGTCATATTGCCATTGCAGAGCGTTACCCTGCTCTTTTCCGTTTGCGAAACCAATAATGTCATCTGCTTTGCCTGTATACCTGCCATCCTCTGCTCGAGAAATAGTCCAAACACGCTGGTCGGTTGCACCATCGTCAAAAACAAAGTCCTCAACAAGAACCAGTTCATCACCCGTTATCGTACCGACAATATCAACCTCAAAGCGGCGTGTTTGTTTCTCGGAATAATCTTGCACCATTCCCCATGCCTTCACATTGCCATCAAAATATTCAAATAAATTAAATGGCGGCGTAGATGCTTGGTAATTGTCTATATCCGCCGAGCAAGCACTCAACGTAACAACAACGCACGCAGCAAAGTATCGCAATAATGTTTTAAAGATGTTCACGGTCTGACTTGTCCTATAAGTTGTTTACGCAGCTTTGGAAATTCCGTTTTTGGTGACAACCAAATAGACAGGAATGCATCGTTCATACGTTCGTCCGTTATTTCGCCAACCATTTTTTGCGTTTTAGTTCCTGCTTTGCGATAGATAATCTGTCCCTTATCTCCATCTGTGACGTAGGTAAGTTCATCGCCATTTTTGATACTTGGGAAGATAACGCTCAATTGAGTAATCCATTGTTGTCTGCTCGACTTAGGAAACCCAAGTTTTTGCCACTGCTCATCCGTCACTTCAAGCAATTGCTGCTTGCTTATGTCTCGCTGATAGTTGATCTCCAAAGCAAATGGATGCGGAGAAACATCCGTAGAAACAAGGTATTGTCCATTGGGTGCTTTTAGGCGAGATCGATAAATATCAAACACAAACCAAGTGAGCTGCGCTTCGCCAACTGTTTCCCATTCCTGCCAGTTTTCTACATTCAGTCTGTCAGTACTTCCTATATCTTGTGCCTGCGACGATATTGCGCCCACTGCAAAAACAAACAAGATACCGCTACCCACACCCCTTACGAGTTTTCTCTTTAAGTTTGCCATTGTTATACACCTTGAGAATCACCAGCATTAACACCAACCATTCCACAAACAAGGCCAGTAACGTAATACTTGTATCGAATCCAAACTCTACCGCTTGAAGCTTGTAGCCAGCGAAGTAGCTGAGCATTCCTCCAAGCCCACCTAATATTGATACGTAGATTTTGGCGAAGCGGTGCAAAAGCACTTTCAGTTGGTAGGCATACCATGCAAACAATACCCATAGACCAATCAACCACACAGGGAGCCAAGGGGTAGGGAAAACCAAAAGCGAGAAGTGTTGATTTAGCGTATCGAGAACTAGCCCGAAAATGGTGACAAAGGAGATCGCTTTCACCGAGTGAAACGCCGTCAGAATGGAATACACCAAAGTCGCCAACGCCAGTATCATCATCAACCATTGCCACTCAAACGTACCAAGCACAGCAATAAACCAGCACAGTTGAAACCAAGTGGACGCAATCAACACTCTCATAATTCTTATGGGCGCTGGAAAGTCATATGAACGGCGCTGATCGTACGAGCAAGAAAACCGCCTTCACAATAACTAAGGTAATAACGCCACATGCGGACAAACCGGTCATCGTACCCAAACCCTCGCACAGCATCCTCTGCGCGGTTAAAACGGCGATGCCACTCATTCAGTGTTTTTGCGTAGTCTAGGCCGATGTCAAACAAATCACGAACCACCAAATCACTGTGCTTAGTGGTCGCTTGTGTCAAAGACGTCACCGATGGCAAGAAACCACCAGGGAAAATGTATTTCTGAATAAAATCGACATTGTTGCTGTAATAGTCGTAACGCTGATCCGCAATCGTAATCGCTTGGATAGCCATCAGGCCGCTAGGTTTTAATAACGACTCGCATTTTTTGATGTAGGAAGCTAAGAACTGTTTCCCCACGGCTTCAATCATCTCGATAGAAACCAATTTATCGTACGTCCCAGTAAGGTTACGGTAGTCTTCTTTAAGTAAAGTAATTCGATCGACTAAACCTCGTTGTACGATTTGCTGTCGAGCATACTCATGCTGCTCTTCTGAAATGGTCGTTGTTGTCACGCGGCAACCGTATTGCTCAGCCATGTATATCGCCATCGCACCCCACCCTGTTCCAATCTCAATCACATGGTCGGTAGATTGAAGATCCAACTGCTGGCACAAGCGTTCCATTTTATTGATTTGAGCTTGCTCTAAGGAGTCGGCACTTGTGTGGTAAAGCGCTGATGAGTACAACATGTTGGTATCTAAAAAAGCTTCATACAAATCATTGCCTAAATCGTAATGAGCATGGATGTTCTTCCGAGAGTTTTCTTGCGAGTTTCGATTCGTCCAATGGCTAAACTTGTAAAGTAACTTGGTAAGCCAACTACCCTGCTCCTCAAGCTTATCAAGGGCCCGCATATTTAGCGCCATCAGCTTCATCAATGCCGTTAAATCTGGACTGTCCCACCAACCATCCATGTACGCCTCACCAGCAGCGATGCTACCGCCTTGCAATATTCTGGAGTAAAAACCTGGGTGCTTAACCTCAATGGTCGCAACGACAGGTTGGCCACTGTATTCCCCGTTTGGCGCAGTAAAACGTTCACTGCGCTCCTTTGTCTCGGTATGAAACGATTCAATAATGGTTAAGCAACCCATTTCCATCTTTTGCAGACATTGAAAAATAACTCCGCGAGCCGCTTTCTGAGTCGTCGTCAGTTTGCCCGGCAATGTTATAGAAGTCGTATTTAACATGCAGAATTCTCCTTGTGCTTATTATTTTTCTTATCTGATTTGTCGCTAGAGGCTTGACTTTCATTGGACGCCAAATATTTAGGGTGAGAATAAAACGGCGCACCTTTAATCCATAACTTCAACGCATGCCAGTATATTCCAACCATCACTTTTACTGTTTGAATTGGTGTCCCGATCAAGCACTTCAATAAAGAACCGCTGGAAAAAGGCTGTGCTTTCATAGCCATTGTGGCGTCGAAGTGTTTTTCACCTTTATGGCATTCAAGATGGATATTTAACTTGTCTGTAAGCGGTTTTATTTTCCAGCGGTACAATTGGCCTATCGGGTTGAACGGTGACACGTGGAATGCTTTGTCTTGCTCCCAACCAAAATCTTCATCCTTTGGGTCAGCCGCTATCGCGTAATAATGGCGCTCATTCCAAGGTGTATTGCTGACTTCGGCGAGAAGATATTGCCATTCACCATTTTGATCATACAGGTAGTAAAAATTCACCGGACTAAAATAGAGCCCGAGATAACGCAAGTGACAGACAGCCAGTACTTTGCCGCTGCAACGTACGCCCGTAAGTTCTGCGACTTTATCTTGCACCGCTTTTTTCAAACTCCCTTCACCGAGGTAATCATCGCGTTTGAATCGAGCCCAATGCCACCAGCGAGTCCCAAAGCCCCAAACTTTTTTCTCAAGTACGCCAATTTCATCCAAATCAATCGCTGGCATAAACATTGAGTAATTCAGCTCGTGTTTAACGGGCGTAAAACGACGATGCCTTACATTGCCTATAAATAACTGGCTGTGAGAAGGGATACTCATATTACGCGGCACCTTGTTCATAAAGTGTGTCGTTTTTCTCGTGATGTTTAGCGCAAATTCCTTTCACAACATCCAATGCACTGCGCACGCCATCTTCATGGAATCCGTTGTACCAATAAGCGCCACAAAACCACGTATTTTGAGTTCCTTGTATTTCTTCTTTGCGTTGCTGGGCAGCGATAGACTCCGTCGTAAAGACAGGGTGATGGTAGGTGAACTGACGCAGAATCTTGTTCTCGTCGATATCTTCAGTACGGTTTAAGGTAACGCAGAATGTGTGTGAAGAGTCGATATGCTGCAAAATGTTCATGTTGTACGTCAGGGACGGCAATCGTTGCTTCTCCTCTTCGCCTCCTTCCAGCAAATAGTTCCACGATGCCCATGCAGATTTTCGTTTCGGTAATACACTCGTGTCAGTGTGAAGAACCACATCATTTGCTTGGTAAGCCATATTCGACAAAATGTCGTTTTCACATGACGAGGCATCACTGAGCATCGCTAAAGCCTGGTCGCTATGACAAGCAAAAATGACTTCATCAAACCACTCACACTGCCCATTTGCATAAATCGCTACACCTTGTTCACTGCGAACAACTTTTTCAACCGGACTATTCAATCGAATTTTGTCTGCAAACCCTTGCGTTAAAGGTGGAATATAAGCACGTGAACCACCCTTGATAACATACCATTGCGGACGATTCATCACGTCTAACAAACCGTGATTGAGGAAAAAACGTAAGAAGAACATCAATGGAAATACACGCATATCAGCGAGGGAAGATGACCAAATCGCCGCGCCCATTGGCAGAATATAGTTGTCAGAAAAGAAATCACTAAACTGGTGCTCATCCAAAAATGCACCCAGCGTTTGAGAACTCGATATTTGCTCAGTAGCAGACGCTTTTGCTAGTTTATTGAAGCGTAAAATCTCAAGAATAAAGCGATAGAATTTTGGATTAAGCCAATTTCGCTTTTGTGCGAACAATGTTGTTAATGTGTGGCCATTATATTCCAAACCATTGCCATCGTTTCTCACGCTGAAACTCATTTGCGTCGGAATACCTTCCACGCCAATTTCATTCATCATTTTGATAAAATTTGGATATGTACGGTCGTTGTATACAATGAACCCTGTATCAATCGCATAATCCTCATTCCCGACACGTACATCAACCGTCGCCGTATGGCCACCAATATAATCGTTGGCTTCGAACAAAGTGATATCGTGTTGTTGGTGCAGATAGTACCCACATGTCAGTCCAGAAATTCCAGTGCCTACAATAGCGATTTTCATGCTTCTTCCTTTTAAGATACGAGTTTAGCCGTCAGCCTTGCTTGCCAACTGTATGGAAGCAACGAGATAAAGCGGAGAATGCCTGTAAATCTCGCCGGAAAATAAATGTGGCTTTTATTCGCCGCTAGCTGCTTTCTCAATAATTGAGACGCTTGCTTGGTTGAAATGATCATAGGCATCTCAAAGGTGTTTTTATCCGTTAGGGGCGTTTCAACAAACCCAGGAAACACAGTAATCACTTTGATGCCTTTCTTCTTAAGATCCACAGCGAGCGTGCGCGCAAAGTAGCTCACTGCCGCTTTTGACGCGCCGTACGCTTCCGCTCTTGGCAGCGCGACTTCGGAGGCAATGGAGCCAACAATGACAACGCGGTGCCCTCGCTGAAAATACGGTTGGCAAGCTTCAATACAGTTAGCTACACCTACGACATTAACATTCATCACTCGCGCCATAAGTTGCGCATCCACAATGCCATCATCCATGTATTCGCAATCACCCGCGTTGAAGATCCATGTATCTGGAATCGTCTTAAGCGAAGACAGTACTCGCTTCGTCTCCTCATAATCGGTTACATCAAACTTCAGCGTTTCAATAGATGAAGAGGTTGCCGCTAGCTCAGCAAGTACAGCTTCATTGCGTCCACATGCGATGACACGCCAACCAGAATCAGCAAAATCGAGAGCCAGCTGTTTACCTATCCCGGAGGTCGCCCCCGTAATTAAAACGACACTATTCATCGCCCCAACCTTTGCTTAATAGTTTTGATGACAGAGCCAAGCAAAGGCAAATGCTCATAAAGCATTTCACCCAAATCAAAGTAATCTCGGTGATAAATGACTTGGCCATCGGAGAACTTCATGTGGGAAACGCCGCTCACAGCGATTGGAGCCCCTTTGTGTAATTTCGGATGTTGAAGATCCATAGTCCAAGTCAGGAAACCCGTGTCCCCAACCTGCTGATGATCATGGATGATGAAATCACAGCGAATCACATTCTCGTACAATGACTGGAAATAATCAGAAAGAGCAGGCAGTCCTTCTAAGCGATGAGCCGAATCTTCAAACACCACATCTTGGTGATAAACGTCTTTCAGAAGATGCAGGTTCGCTTTGTTAAGCTTCTGGTAAATGTCTCCAACCGACTGTATGTCCATTCTTTCACTCCCAAATGTCACTGATGGTTGTACAAAAGTATTATATGTACAAGATAGACTAATTAGAAAAAGTTGTACAAAAAAAAACTTGTATAACTTTGTTTCTGCGCTTTGATTTTTAGAAAGTAGTACGTAATCAAATTGGTGAGCGATCATCAGGCAAAAAAAAAGGCTTGGTAAAAACCAAGCCTTTTCAAAAAACTATGCAAGTCGTATTACTGGTTGCGTAGGGCCGCAATACGTTTATCTAGTGGTGGGTGGCTCATCAGTAGCTCTGTTAGAGACTGCTTACCGTTGATACCGAACGCCATCATTGTGCCATCGAGTTTCGATTCTTGGCTCATCTTCAAACGCTCAAGAGCAGCAATCATTTTCTCTTTACCTACTAAGCGCGCTGCACCTGCATCGGCATGAAATTCACGGTGACGGCTGTACCACATAGTGATGAAGCTTGCTAAGAAACCAAAGACAAGTTCCAACACCATAGACACACCAAAGTACACCATCATGTTCGTGCCTTGGCCTTCTTCATCGTCGTTCGATGCCACGATATTGGCGATAAAACGCGATAGGAAGATAACAAACGTGTTCACAACACCTTGCATTAGCGTCATCGTGACCATGTCGCCATTCGCAATGTGGCTCACTTCGTGTGCCAGAACGGCTTCAGCTTCATCACGCGTCATATTGTGTAGAAGACCAGTCGATACAGCAACCAGTGAATCATCACGCTTAGCCCCTGTCGCGAATGCGTTGATGTCTGCAGAATCATAAATCGCTACTGTTGGCATACCAATGCCCGCTTGTTGCGCTTGACGGCCTACCGTCTCAAGCAACCAATGCTCTGTTTCGTTACGTGGGCTTTCAATCACCATGCCGCCAACTGAGCGTAGTGCCATGCCCTTTGACATCATTAACGAAATCAATGCGCCACCAAAGCCAAATACGGCTGCCATGACAAGTAAACCAGACAGACTGCCTGGTTGCATTCCAGTGGTCGCGTAAACAATATTCAGAACAACACTAAGAACCAGCACAACAGCTAGGTTAGTTGCTAGGAATAACATAATTCGCTTCATTACTTTTCTCCGAGGAAGCTTATCGTTTTTTTAAAACGGATTGTTATATGGAACATCTTTTAAGGGAAATCAAACGCTGTAAAAGCCGATTCCACTTAGTTTCGTGCTCCGTTGCGTTATAGATATAGTCTATCCGCGATAAAAACAAGGTTAAGCAATAAATTGCAACATTTGTTTTCGAGACTGAAAAATCATAAACAAGTTACCAACCTAAAAACAGCACCTTAGGCTAAGTATAGACTTTGGTCTTATTGTGATGACAAATGAACATGCTAGATTCAAGCGAGATGAACAAAACAGAGCACGCTCTAAGAGCGTTATTGAAGCTCGAAACTTCCATGTCTTGAGGGAAATATCATGGTAGAAACTAACGACTATCAAATGGCTATCGATTTACTACGTTGTCACCTAGGGATCTCAGAGGATGAGGCCAAACAGCAACTCGGTATTTCAACCGATCATCACTTGTCTAAACGTGTTGCTGAGACACAGCAAGCGCTGATGGGACTTAGCCAAGAAAAGTAGCAGTAATCTTATTAAGCTACACCAATAGAAAGGGCTGCAAATTGCAGCCCTTTGGTTTTGAGTACGTTTACAAGAAATGCTCTTAATCGATATTCAGTAATGGCTCAACATTGATGTATTTACCCAATTCTTTGCGCTTCGCACTTGGAATGTAAGGGATCTCACCTAACTTCGGTGCATCAATGCGCGATTCAAGCATTTCAATAATGTCCGCGTAATGCTCTGTGCCTGGGTTAACTCGGTTCGCAATCCAACCCACTAGGTTTAGACCATCTGCTTTGATGATTTCCGCCGTTAATAAAGCGTGGCTCAAACAACCCAGTTTAATACCCACGACAAGTACCACTGGTAGCTGCTCTTGCTGTACCCAAGTAGACAAGCTGTCTGTGTCTGACACAGGAACACGCCAACCACCAGCACCTTCTACCAATACAACATCGGCTTGCTCTTTATGTTGAGCGAGCTTTTCACTCAGCAAATCGTATTCGATTTCAACCTGCTCGTGCTTGGCTGCGATGTGAGGAGAAGCTGGTAATTCCAAAGCGTATGGGTTCACATCTTCATAAGCCACTTCTAAGGTTGCGGCTTTTTGCAAGTGCAGTGCATCTGAATTGCGCCAACCTTGCTCTGTTTTTTCGCTTCCTGCAGCCACTGGTTTGTAGCCAATGGTATTTAGTCCTTTTGCTGCGAGTGCTTGCAAGACGGCTTTCGACGCCACCGTTTTGCCTACATCAGTATCCGTACCAGCAATAAAAAATGCATCAATCATAAATGTATGACTCCAAAACAAACCTGATAAGTTGCAGGTAGAAGACCTTGATCGTTTTTGAATGCTTGGTACGCGCGCTCGACTTGCAACAAAGTACGACGACTTGTTAGACCAGGTGAGCGCCCGCTTACGTGATTTGCACCAATACCTTTGAGATCACGCATAACAGAAAATGCTGAGTCGTACCAAACTGTGATGGTGGTCGAGTCTAGATGATGGTTATGGCATCGAGATTGCGCTAACGCAATTTTTACCTGATTGAGAGTAATAAAGTTATTCACGTGTTGATATGTGTCAATTTTTGCCCACGAATCGCGCAATTCGCATAGCGAGCCATCAACTAGTGTTGAGAAACACCCTTTCCCATTAGCAGCTAATATTCGGCGAATTTCTCTCAACGGATAACTTAAATCGACACACCACTGTAGCGCGAGACTTGAAAACACATAGTCAAAACTAGCGTCCTCGAATGGCAAGCTTTCCGCGTCTGCTACCACATAACGAACATTATGGTCACCACAACGCTCGCGCGCTTTGTCCAACATTCCTTGCGAAAGATCGGCACAAACAACGCTTGCGCCTCGCTCTAGCAATAGCTGAGAAAAATATCCGGTTCCACCCCCCAAGTCCAAAACGCGCTTGTTGGTAAGATCGCTTGGGAGCTTTTCTAACAAACGATGGCCAACATCTCGTTGAAATGCAGCATGTTTGTCATAGGTGTCAGCCGCTTTGCCAAAAGACGAAGCAATCGCCTCTTTGTCTTGGTGTACGTTGTCCAACACCATGTTTTCGGCATTATCCATTACAGCGCTCCTAATGCTTGTTTCAATGCGATTGAAAGCGTTTTAACTTGTTCTGTACTATGGTTCGCAGTGAGTGTGATACGAAGGCGTGAGGTACCTTTCGGAACGGTTGGTGGACGAATCGCGGTGACCCATATGCCATTTTGTCGACAAGCGTTCGCAACCTGCAAAGCAAGTTCTGATTCGCCAATCACAAATGGCTTGATCGGGGTATCTGTTTCAACAAAGCCATCCAGATCGCTTAGATTCGTTTGATAAACCTCATTTAGCTCCGCCAGCTTTTCGCGTCGCCAAAACTGCTCTTGAATCATAGAAACCGCATGTGTCAACGCGTAGGCCTGCGCAGGTGGCATTGCTGTTGAATACACATGGTGACGAGCAAACTGGGTCAAAAAGTCACCCGTTGCTTGGTCACACAAAATCGCCGCACCGGACATGCCAAACGCTTTACCGAAGGTCACGACCAAAATCTCTGGTTTGACATTAGCAAGTTCACAAGAGCCTCCACCCGATTCGCCGAGCACGCCAATACCGTGAGCGTCATCCACTGCTAACCATGCTTTACGTAAGCGAGCTACTTCCGCAATGTCTTTCAACGGCGCGCAATCGCCGTCCATGCTGAAGACACCTTCAGTCACGACCAGATGATTGCCTTCATTAGTAAACAGCGTTTCTAAATGCTTAATGTCGTTGTGCTTAAAACGCTTCATTTTCGCCGTTGACAGTGCCCCTGCTTCCATCAAAGATGCGTGGTTTAATCGGTCTTGAATCAATACGTCTGATTTTTCTAGCAGGGTAAAAAGCAACGCTTGATTAGCACTGAAACCAGAACCAAATAATACCGCCCTCTCGAAGCCCAGCCATTCAGTTAACGCCGCTTCTAAGTTGCAGTGCGCAGCACTGAAGCCAGTCACCATGGGTGATGCCCCACTGCCACTGCCATAAACGCTCAGACCTTGCTGCCAAGCACGTACAAGCGCTTGATCATTGGCTAAGCCTAAATAATCGTTGCTTGAGAAGTTGATGTAGCGTCTGCCATCATGTTCTAAAATCGATTGGTTTCCGGCAAATACCACATTCATTGAACGATTCAACCCTTGCGCTTTACGAGCAGAAAGAGCAGATTCGATTCGAGATTTAAACGCTGGCATCGTAGAAAAGATCGTCTTTAGTTGGACGTGCAGCAACGCGCTCTACCACGCGATCCAGCAATTCGTTTTCTTCGATTTCATCAGGTTTTTGAGACACCTCTTGGCTGTTAATGCCGAGCTTGTTGAACAGCATCATGTCTTTGTCTTCAGAAGGGTTTGGCGTGGTCAGAAGCTTGCAGCCATAGAAAACGGAGTTTGCACCCGCCATAAAACACAGCGCTTGCATTTGTTCGTTCATGTTTTCACGGCCAGCGGATAAACGAACGGCTGATTGAGGCATCATGATTCGTGCAATCGCAATCAGGCGAATGAAATCGAATGGCTCAACATCATCGACTTCTTCCAGTGGTGTGCCCTTTACCTTCACGAGCATGTTGATTGGAACGCTTTCAGGGTGTACCGGCAAGTTAGCCAATTCAACCAACAAACCTGCTCGGTCGTTAGCACTTTCACCCATGCCGATGATGCCACCGGAACAGATCTTCATGCCAGCATCACGCACGTGAGACAAAGTGTCTAAACGGTCTTGGTAAGTACGTGTGGTAATGATGTTGCCGTAGAACTCAGGTGAGGTATCTAGGTTGTGGTTGTAGTAATCCAGACCCGCGTTTGCCAGCTGCTTCGCCTGCTCTGGCGTTAACATACCTAACGTCATACACGTTTCCAAACCCATGTCTTTTACGCCTTTGATCATATCGGTCAAATGCGGCATGTCGCGCTCTTTCGGGTTCTTCCACGCTGCGCCCATGCAGAATCGCGTCGAACCTGCATTTTTCGCTTTTTGAGCAGCGTCGAGTACACGTTCGACTTCCATCAGACGCTCTTTTTCGATGTCTGTGGTGTAACGAGCGCTCTGAGGACAGTACTTACAATCTTCTGGACAAGCACCCGTCTTAATCGACAGAAGCGTGCTTACTTGAACATGGTTGGTTTGTTGGTATTGACGATGAACAAGCTGCGCTTCAAATAGGAGATCCATGAATGGCTTTTCCATGAGATCGCGCACTTCAGCATGCGTCCAGTTATGACGAACTTCCACGTGTATTCCTTTAATCACTTTTTTGTTGTGTTGACAGTCTACTTAGTCTCGATAAACTGTCAACACAACAAGAAACAACAAAGTTTACATTGGTTTATTTTTTAACCTTAACAGCTATTGGAATAGAACATGGATCTCGCCTTCGACCGCCATCACATCTGGCATCCTTACACTTCAACGTTGACACCTCTGACCTGCTACCCAGTGGCATCGGCAAATGGTGTTTACATTAAATTGGAAGACGGTACTGAGCTTGTCGATGGCATGTCTTCTTGGTGGTCGACTATCCACGGCTATAACCATCCCCACCTAAATCAAGCGGCTCACCAGCAAATCGATCAAGTGTCACATGTCATGTTTGGCGGGATTACCCACCAGCCTGCAATTAGTTTGTGTAAGAAGTTGCTGTCCCTCGCACCAAATAACCTTGAGCATGTATTCCTTGCCGATTCAGGTTCCGTTGCCGTAGAAGTCAGCTTAAAAATGGCTCTACAATATTGGCATGCGAAGGGCGAACGTCGACCGAAGTTTCTAACTTTGCGCCACGGTTATCACGGTGACACCTTTGCAGCCATGTCGGTTACCGATCCAGATAACTCAATGCACTCTCTCTACAAAGGCTTTTTACCTGAGCATATCTTTGCCCAGTCACCAACTTGTGGTTATTGGGATGAGTGGAAGCCAGAAGACCTTGCTGACTTTGAACACAAGATTGACTCGCACCATCAAGAACTTGCAGCGGTGATCCTAGAGCCTATCGTTCAAGGTGCGGGCGGCATGCGTATCTACCATCCAGAATTTCTCAAAGGCGTGCGTAGGCTTTGTGATAAATATGACTTGTTATTGATTGCGGATGAAATCGCAACAGGGTTTGGACGCACTGGCAAATTGTTTGCCTGCGAACACGCAGATATTCAACCAGACATTCTGTGCGTCGGCAAAGCACTCACAGGCGGCTACATGACCCTTTCAGCGACGCTGGCGAGTAAACATGTCGCTGACACGGTTTGTGGTGGTGACGCAGGTTGTTTCATGCACGGACCAACCTTTATGGGTAATCCCCTCGCCTGCGCTGTAGCAACGGCGAGTTTAGAATTGATCGAACAAGGTGACTGGCAGCAGCAAACCCAGCAAATCGAAATGCTGTTTTCTGAATTACTGCCAAAACTTGAAGAATACGACTTGGTGAAAAACACCCGTTGGTTGGGTGCCATTGGCGTCGTAGAAACGCATCGCCCAGTGAATATGGAAACCATCCAAGCACTGTTTGTTGAGCACGGTGTTTGGATTCGTCCATTTGGCAAACTGATTTATATGATGCCGCCATTCATCAGCAAACCAGAAGATATTGAAAAGTTAATTAATGCGATTGATGCAGCGTTGCAACGTAAAGACTGCTTCGCTTCATAGTTCAACTCAACACGAAAACGGTTTGAGTATGAGACTCAAACCGTCTCTTTATTTACAAGAACAGCAAAGCTATCGAAGTTGACTGTCTTTACTCGCTCGTCGATTAAATAATGCTTGGCGTTGAGACACCAATTCGATTGTTGACTAAAATTCGATACAAAGACGAACACCTTTCATTGCAACTCGACGCGCTTCAGGTATCTCGTCTCCACATTCATCACAATAGTGAGCACTTTAGCCCCCTTTAATATTGCCACGAACACGGGAAATCTCGTCGTCGATGGTATTTTGAATTTGTTGGCTAACGCTATCGTCACTTGCCCACCCTACGGCCATAAGCCCTCCTCGTTACTTGAATGAGAAAATCTACTTACCGTGGTAAGGGGGATGATTATATCGATTACAAATAACAAGATAATTAGGGTGAATTAGAAAACACTATTACATTTAAGTAAAAATAGAAAACCTAAAATCAATTACCATTCTTTGATTAGTTCATATGACCCATTCTCGTGAAGCCTTGAAAGAACATACCCATGCGTAGAGCCATAGCTTCCGCTTAACACACTGTTTTCCTTTAACAATATTACATCTTCCAAACCGTCATCATTGTAATCTCCGGTCGCAAGAAGAGTAACTTTTTGGTAACCATCGGAGTTATCGTAAAATACAGCCTGAAAGTCATTCAATCGCTCAAAACTAGTGATTCTATCCATATCAGCCCATCGATGTGCTTCTTTAGACTTTCTCAATTGTTCATCAGAAATTATAAAACTCAACTCTGACGGAGATATATCCGGCAGCCTCTCACTAATGATGCTGTCTGATATATAAGAAATATTAGATGGTTTAAGAGCCCCCATCACTTTCCAAGATTCACATAAGACTTTTGTTGCCATTAACGCGGAATACTCTGAGCCCATTTTTGCGCTAAATTTTTTTTTGCTTTTTTGCTCGAGTTCTGCACAACTTTTAGCTACTGAGACTTCTCCAGATGGGGACTTTAGTGGGAACTCAAAATACCATTCTGCACCATAAGCAGCTCTGACATTGTCCTGCGTTAAGAAGGTCACTTTCTCGACAAAAAAACGATGAGAGTTGTTGTAAGGGCTATAGAAAGGCTCTATCGATATTGGTTTTGCTAATAAGCTAGAAGAAGATAAACCTAGTAAAATTAAGAGTGATTTCATTAATGCGACCTTAATAAGTTTGCTACATAAGCATTTCTTTCTGCTTGTACACCATTTCTTTTCGACTCGAGGGCGGCTTGCTGATAATTTCCGTTTCGAATATGCCCATTAAACTTTGGATAAGTATCTTTAAGTTTTGGCATACCTAAATTAAATATCATGTCAAAAAGCGCTAGCTTTACGTTGTCCGGATAAGATGTAAACGCTTCATCTCCATAGATAACCTTAAGCTCTTTTTCGAAAGACTGTATGTGATGTGCTACCTGCTCGTTCATCACACTTTCAGTTAATTTGAGGACTGTAAAGGGCTTAAACCTTGAAGCAGGCTCGGATTCACCAAAAGGCCGAGCCTTAACACGCAAAAACTCTTCCTTGATTTGCTCGTGAGTAGCAGGTTCATTTGTAGAACTGTGAACGAACGGGAGCTTTGTTGCTGCGGTAACGTCACTTAACATATTACCTACCCCAACAGTTATATAACCTCTGGTATCCAAATACATATGCTCAACTCTTCCCTCATATTGCTCTAATTTAATCTTGAGCTTCATTTTGAGGGAGGATGAAATAGGCACAGACTTCTTCGCGCTCAAAACCGTGATAGCCTGTGTCAACTTACGATGACTTCTTCCATTCACATCGATTCTTCCATCTGGACGAGCTATTTCAACAAGGTTTTTCTGAAAAGCTTTGATTGCGGCGACAGTCTTGGAGTTTTCAGGTCTAGAGCCCAGTTTCCCATCTACTTTAAGCTCCTTTATTCCCTTTAAAGAGCCAAGCAATTGGTTAATAGACCTTTGCACCGTTCGAATATCAGAATCCACATTTTTACCGCCCAAACCAACAGAGCCGCTTAATCTTATCGAAACCACGAAAGTACCTCCTTTTACATTTTGGAGGAGCTTGTCATGCCCAATAAGGCTTAGAAAAATATCATTAGAAAGAAGTTTTAATAATTTAGGACAACTATGCAATACCCCATCCAGCATTTACATAACAACGTATTTTCACTCGACGCAGATAACAAAAAACCCAGCGCTGAGGCTGGGTTTTGGTGTTCTAGTGGCTAATGAATTAACCGATGTGCGTTGCGCCGCCCATGTACTTCTGAAGTACTGCAGGGATTGCAATGCGACCGTCTGCTTCTTGGTTGTTTTCTAGGATAGCAACCATGGTACGACCAACTGCTAGACCAGAACCGTTTAGCGTGTGTACAAGCTCAGGTTTCTTCTCGCCTTTACGACGGAAACGCGCTTGCATACGACGAGCTTGGAAGTCCCACATGTTAGAACATGAAGAGATTTCACGGTAAGTTTCTTGAGCAGGAACCCAAACTTCTAGGTCGTAAGTTTTACGAGCGCCGAAGCCCATGTCGCCTGTACATAGAACGACTTTACGGTAAGGAAGTTCAAGAAGTTGTAGAACTTTCTCAGCGTGACCTGTTAGCTCTTCTAGCGCGTTCATTGAATCTTCTGGCTTCGTGATTTGTACTAGCTCAACTTTGTCGAACTGGTGCATACGAATCAGACCACGAGTATCACGACCGTATGAACCCGCTTCTGAACGGAAACATGGCGTGTGTGCTGTCATCTTGATAGGTAGATCCGCTTCGTCAGTGATAGTGTCACGAACTAGGTTCGTTACTGGTACTTCTGCTGTAGGGATTAGAGACAGTTTACGTGGCTCTTCGTCGTTTACTTTTTCCGCTAGAGGCTCAGTGTGGAAAAGATCTTTACCGAATTTAGGAAGCTGACCAGTACCGAATAGGCTGTCAGAGTTCACTAGGTAAGGTACGTACATCTCTGTGTAGCCATGTTCTTCTGTGTGAAGATCTAGCATGAACTGAGCAATTGCACGGTGTAGACGAGCGAATTGACCTTTCATCACGATGAAACGTGCGCCAGTGATCTTAACTGCACTTGCGAAGTCTAGACCGCCACCCATTTCGCCTAGGTCAACGTGGTCTTTCAAATCGAAGTCGTAAGTCTTAGGCTCACCCCAACGAGAGATTTCAACGTTGTCATTTTCGTCTTTGCCATCTGGCACTTCATCTGCTGGGATGTTTGGTACAGAAAGCGTGAATTCGTCTAGTTGAGCCATTACTTGCTCAAGTTCAACTTTCTTCGCGTCAAGATCGCTACCTAGAGTACCGATTTGTTTCTTGATCTCTTCTGCGCCTTCTTTGTCGCCAGCCGCCATTTTTTGGCCGATTTGCTTGGAGATGGAGTTACGCGTGGATTGTAAATTTTCTACTTCTACTTGAATGGACTTACGTTGTTCTTCAAGTTTACGAATAGTCTCTACGTCTAGCTTAAAGCCACGACGCGCCAGTTTAGCAGCTGTTTCATCCAGCTCTGTACGAAGTAATTTAGAATCCAGCATTGTTAATCCTATGCTTTTTGTTGTGAAATCACGCGCACTTTCCAAGCGTACGCGTTAAAAAAATTTACTGAACAAATGTATCCAAAAACGCCTACTTTTCATAGCGCTTTTGTTGGCTATTTGCGTCTAATTTAGCCAAGTAATCTAACTTTTCGCCGATTTTGGTTTCTAGACCGCGATTTGTCGGCTGATAGTACTTACGATCTGCCATTTCTGGTGGCAAATATTGCTCACCCGCTGCATAAGCACCCGGCTCGTCGTGAGCATATCGATATTCTGCGCCATAGCCCATGTCTTTCATCAGACTGGTGGGTGCATTACGCAAGTGATGCGGCACTTCATATTCAGGCAAGTTATGTGCGTCAGTGAGCGCTTGTTTCCAAGCAACATAAACGGCATTACTCTTTGGAGCGCACGCGAGATAAACAATTGCTTGAGCAATCGCACGCTCACCTTCTGCTGGACCAACGCGTGTAAAACAGTCCCACGCGGAGAGTGCAACTTGCATGGCTCTAGGGTCCGCATTGCCGACATCTTCCGATGCTATCGCAAGTAATCGACGGGCAATGTAAAGTGGATCACAACCTGCAGCTATCATACGAGCAGCCCAATACAAAGCGGCATCTGGGTTTGATCCACGAATAGATTTGTGCACAGCAGAGATCAAATCGTACCAAATGTCGCCTTTATTATCGAAGCGAGAGACTTTCTCCCCGGCTACTTCAGCAAGCAGTTTGAGTGTTATCTCTTTTTCACCCTGCGCATTGTCCTCTGCCATATCGTAGAGAAGTTCAAGGTAGTTAAGCGACATGCGAGCATCGCCGTTCACCAACTCAGCTAGACGGTCTAACACATTATCAGCAAAGTTCGCTGGCGTATCGCCTAGGCCTCGTTCTTTGTCGTTAATCGCTTGATTTAGTGCGAGTGAGATCTCTTCTTTATCCAGTGAAGTCAGCTTGTAGACTCGAGCACGAGACAACAATGCGTTGTTAAGTTCGAAAGACGGGTTCTCTGTCGTTGCGCCAATAAACGTTACGGTTCCATCTTCAATATGTGGTAAGAACGCATCTTGTTGCGATTTGTTGAAGCGATGGACCTCATCCACAAACAAGATGGTGCGGCGACCCGCCATTTTGTTCTCGCGCGCTTTTTCGATTGCAGCTCGAATCTCTTTCACACCGGACGTCACCGCAGACACGCGTTCAACTTCCGCATTGGCGTAATTAGCAGCGACTTCCGCTAACGTGGTTTTACCTGTACCAGGAGGCCCCCAAAGGATCATTGAGTGGACATGGCCAGCCTCTAACGCGCGACGCAGGGGTTTACCCGGGCCAAGAATGTGTTGCTGACCGATGTACTGCTCAATAGTTTGCGGTCTCATACGAGCAGCAAGGGGACGAAAATCTTCGTCCCCCGAGAAATCTAATGTGTAATTACTCACTACCTATTAATTCCTTTGATCGTCCACTTCCACGCCTTTTGGAACTGTGAACGTAAATCTGTCTGCTTTTGGTTTGCCAAGCTTAACATTACTGAATGTAAAGAGCCCTTTCTGACCATCTTGCTCGATGACGTTAAAGCCTTTCACTACGCCTTTCGCGTCAATATTGATCTGGAACTGACCTTGAGTAGAGTCTACTGCGGTTGGGATAAGCGTAAATTCATTCCCTTTCTGGGAGATCTTATAATTATCCCAATCACTTGCTCTGTTGCGAGTTAAGAGCACAAATGGTGTTTGCTCGGTCGCTTGCTCTTGCCAGTAAATGCTGACTTGCTCAATAAACGGGCTGTAGTACCACAAAGTTTTACCGTCTGAAACCAACAAGTTCTCATCTGGGAATGTCGTGCTCCAACGGAAAAGGCTTGGACGAGCGATTTCAACCGTGCCTTCCCCTTCCATGACCGTTTCCCCTTCTGGGCTGATCACTTGCTGAGAGAAATCGGCACTGAAGCCTTCATTCATCGCGAGGCGTTTGTTCAGTTCATCTTTTGGAGAGGCTGCATTTGCAGCAGAGAAGAAAGAAATGCTTAAAACTAGCGCTGAGAAAAGTTTCGCTGAAAATCGTTTTTTCATTCAGATACCTATCAGAGGGTCAAAGACCTAAAGTTACTCACCTCAGTTGGACTAAGGTGAGTAAAACAAGTTCATTAATCTTTTGGTGGCGCAGGAGCCAAGACTTCACGGTTACCATTGTGACCCGGCGCACTCACGATGCCTTGAGCCTCAAGCTGCTCGACAATTCGTGCGGCACGGTTATAACCGATTTTGAAGCGACGCTGTACACCAGAAACCGAACCACGGCGCGACTGAACCACGTGCTCAACCACCTGATCAAACAATGGATCCATCTCTTCATCTGATTCCATTTGTTCGCCCGGAAGCAAACTTTCTGGGCCTTGGTCACCACTGATGATTTCATCGATGTAGTTTGGCTTACCTCGCGCCTTCCAGTTGTTCACCACAGCATGTACATCATCATCCGACGCAAATGCGCCGTGAACACGAATCGTATGGCTAGAACCTGGAGGCAAGTACAGCATGTCACCCATACCAAGTAGCGATTCCGCGCCGCCTTGGTCAAGGATAGTACGCGAGTCCGTCTTCGTTGATACAGTAAACGCCACGCGTGTTGGAATGTTTGCTTTAATCAGACCTGTAATAACGTCAACCGATGGACGCTGAGTTGCAAGAATCAAGTGAATACCAGCCGCACGCGCTTTCTGAGCCAAACGAGCAATCAGTTCTTCAACCTTTTTACCCACAACCATCATAAGGTCGGCAAATTCGTCAACAACAACGACGATGTATGGCAATTTCTCAAGCAACGGCGGTTCTGTATCCATACTGTCGCCTTCTTGCCAGAATGGATCGTGAATTGGGTGGCCGGCTTCAGCTGCCATCTTCAACTTCTCGTTAAAGCCTTTCACGTTACGCACACCCAGTGCCGACATCAGTTTGTAACGGCGTTCCATTTCACCCACACACCAACGTAGAGCATTGGATGCGTCTTTCATATCAGTAACAACTTCGGCAAGAAGATGAGGGATACCTTCGTAAATAGAAAGCTCCAACATTTTCGGGTCGATCATTATGAAGCGTAGATCTTCTGGAGAAGCTTTGTAGAGCATACTCAAGATCATGACGTTTACACCGACCGACTTACCTGAACCTGTCGTACCCGCAACAAGTACGTGAGGCATTTTAGCGATGTCAGCAATGACAGCTTCACCCGCGATATCTTGACCAAGTACCACCGTCGTTGGCGATTTAGCTTGCTCAAATTGAGGGCTGCTGATGACGTCTGACAGATAAACCGTCTGACGACTCATGTTTGGCAACTCAAGACCGACATAAGGTTTGCCTGGAATCACCTCTACAACACGTACCGCCATCGCAGATAGAGCACGCGCCAAGTCCATAGACAGACCAGAAATTCGACTTACTTTCACACCTGGCGCCAAATCGAGCTCGAATCGAGTGATGACTGGGCCTGGGTAAATGCCGACTACGTCAGCTTTAATTTTGTAGTCTGCAAGCTTGCTTTCGACTAAACGCGCGACTTGCTCAAGCGCTTCACGATCGATGAAGTTTTCACGTTTTTCCGGATGGTAAAGCAATTCAAGTGTTGGCAGCGGCTCTTCTGGCACTGGTAAATTCTGTTCTTGCTTCATCAAGAATGGGTTTTGCGTCGCGGCAACTTTTACTTGCGCACTGGATACCATGCTTTGGAATGCGGCAACATCTTGATCGCCATCTTGCACTTCCTCAACCTCAACTTCTTGTGGCGCTGGTTCAAACGCTACACTCGGTTCAGGTGCCTGTTCTGGTTGAATTTGAGAAACCGATTGTGGTTGAACCATCGGTTGAGGCTCTGGTGAACGCGACTGAGGTTGAGGAGCAACATATGTCTCCTCTTCATCTACTACATCAAAATCAGAGATGGTTGGTTCAATATGTTCACTTGGCTCAGCGTGGTCGGTAATGTCATCAAGCGCACGAGTGTCAATAACAGGCTCTTCGTGTGGCGTTGGTTCCACATGGAGTTGCTGTTCTTGCTGAGCAGCAAACTGTTCATACTCTTCATAGCTTGATTCTCGTTGAGGCGTATCGTGTTCAACAACCTCTTCATGCTTGGCTTGCACCTGTTCTTGATAGACTGCGTTTGTATCCGCATAAGATTGGCTTGTTTGTTCTTCTGACGCCCAATCATCTGCTTGCTGCGCTGCAGCTTCCAACTCTTCGATGGTTACATTTAGCTGCTTGGTACGCTCAACCATTGGATCCACGTTATCTGTGCTGACCGCTTTAAGTTGTGGTTCTGGTTCAACATACGTTGGCGTCGCATTTACTGCCGCAACTCGTTGAGTTTGGGGCTCTGGCGTCGGTTTTACCGTAGACGTTTCTGATTTGGCTTGCGGCATATATATAGGATATTCGTGTACTGCCGCTTTCTCTTTTGGCTCTTCAACTTCGTAAGCCGTTAAGTGAGGAAGCGTCTCGTCGTCTTGTTGATCGTCTTCAACGTGTTTTGTTGATACTTTATCCTCAACAAACTCATCAAGCTGAGGCTCTAGCGTCTCTTGCTCTGAACCTCTGAACTTATTCGCGATGGCAGCCAATACCGCTAACGAGCGATCACCAAGCCATTCGACGATGTTCAGCCAAGAAATCCCCGTAAACAGAGTAAAACCAGCCCCCCACAGAAATAGAAGGACGAGCGTTGTACCCAGTACATTCAACGTCGGCAAAGCAAGGCTTGATAAAACATCGCCTACTACACCGCCCGATGAGAAGTACCAAATATCATCGAAGTTAATATCGGCAAGGCCGCAACTGGTCATGATAAGAACGGTTAGGCCCAGTAAACGGGTTCCCCATAGCATAAAATCAATTGGCTCATCTTCCCCTCGCTTACGACAAATCACCCACGCAGCCGCAGCCAGTAGGAAAGGGATAGGATAGGCGAGAGAGCCAAAAGTGAAAAATAGAGTGTCGGCAAGCCATGCGCCAAACAGGCCACCAGCGTTATCGATCTCCCCACCCCATGCAGTTTGGGACCAAGATGGATCAGCTGGACTAAAGGTAAATAGTGCTACAGCGAGCAATACCGAGCTAAGAACGCCAACGATAAAGCAGCACTCTTTTAAGCGTTGGAAGCCATTTAAGCGTGAAGACTGAGGCTCTTCACTAGTTTTAATGATGGTTTCGACTTTCTTTGCGTTCTCTTTGAACATAAATCAACTTGAATATGGAAATGAAATAGGAATTTGCAAAACATTCCGAGCGGCATCAAGCCGCTCGGTAAATTGATTTAACCATATCAAAGAGAAAAACCCAATTACTCTATGGCGAAAGCGGAAGCATATACCGCTTTCTTTGCAAGAAATTAACGAGTTTTAATCACAAGCTGGTTAGATTGTTTCACTTCTTCCATAACTACGTAGGTGCGAGTGTCATTTACGCCAGGTAGACGTAGTAACGTATCGCCAAGTAGTCGACGGTAAGCACCCATATCAGATACACGGGTCTTTAGAAGATAGTCAAAGTCACCTGAAACTAGATGACACTCTTGAATGTCGTCTAGCTTTTGAACAGCTGAGTTAAACTGTTCAAACACATCTGGCGCACCACGGTTTAACGTAATCTCAACGAATACCAGTAGTGATGCATCTAGGAACTGCGGATTAAGTAGCGCAGTATATCCTGTGATGTAGCCTTGACGCTCTAAGCGACGCACACGCTCCAAACATGGCGTTGGAGAAAGTCCTACACGTTTTGAAAGCTCAACGTTTGAAATACGACCGTCTTTCTGCAGTTCATTAAGAATGTTGCGGTCGATACGGTCTAGTTCCTTGGACGGCTTTTTATAGTTGTCTGCCATTTTTTATTCCACCTTATTACTTCCTTGCAAAAAAATATACTACAACTTTTTAATATTTGGTGCCAAATTTTACAAACCTATAACTATACTAGTTACAAATTCGACAATAACACCCTACAAATAGTTTTTACAACCATTATAGAAAGAGGATACAGGATGATCATTGGCGTACCTAAGGAAATCAAGAACCACGAATACCGTGTGGGTATGATCCCTGCTAGCGTGAGAGAACTCATCTCACATGGCCACCAAGTTTTAGTTGAGACCAATGCAGGTGCCGGCATTGGTTTTTCAGACGATGATTACATCGCCGTCGGCGCATCCATTCTCCCTCATGCTGCAGACGTTTTCGCGCAAGCAGACATGATAGTAAAAGTAAAAGAACCCCAAGCAGTTGAGAGAGCAATGCTCCGCGAAGGGCAAATTTTATTTACTTATTTACACCTAGCACCAGATTTTCCACAAACTGATGAGCTAATCAAGAGCAAAGCTGTCTGTATAGCCTATGAGACTGTAACAGATAATATGGGTCGTTTGCCACTGTTAGCACCAATGTCAGAAGTGGCAGGTCGGATGTCTATCCAAGCGGGTGCGCAAACGTTAGAAAAATCACACGGTGGTCGTGGTTTACTTCTTGGCGGCGTACCTGGTGTTGAGCCTGCTAAAGTCGTTATCGTTGGTGGTGGTGTCGTTGGTGCAAACGCAGCTCGTATGGCTGTTGGCCTTCGCGCAGACGTAACAATTCTTGACCGCAACGTAGACACTCTGCGTAAACTGGATGAAGAATTCCAAGGGCAAGCGAAAGTCATTTATTCTACAGAAGACGCTATCGAGAAGCATGTTCTAGAAGCAGACCTTGTTATTGGTGCAGTTCTAATCCCAGGCGCGGCAGCTCCGAAACTTGTAACAAAAGAGCATATTGCTAAGATGAAGCCAGGCGCAGCAATCGTTGACGTAGCTATCGACCAAGGTGGTTGTTTCGAAACATCTCACGCGACAACACACGCCGAGCCTACTTACGTGGTTGATGATGTCGTTCACTACTGTGTAGCAAACATGCCTGGTGCAGTTGCACGTACTTCAACTTTCGCATTGAATAATGCCACTCTCCCTTACATTGTGAAACTTGCAAACAAAGGCTATCAACAAGCTCTTCTGGAAGACAAAGGCTTCCTAGAAGGTCTAAACGTGATTCACGGTAAAGTCACTTGTAAAGAAGTTGCAGAAAGCTTTGACCTTGAATATGTAGATCCTGAACAAGCTATCGCCATGTTCAACTAACAACAAAATTAAGCATTTTTGTCACGTTTTGTTTACAAAAGCCCACAGTAAAGTGGGCTTTTTCATATAGTTGATTTAGATATAAAAAATAACTAATTCTTATATGCACAAATTAAAATATTTCTCGGCGTAACTGATTTAGGGCAAAACTCTGCCAATCTAACACGATAACCACGTTCTTCAAGATAAAGCACTTTGTCTAATGCGAGCCAGATCTCCAAAGGTCGCTGAAAAACCAGTTGCACTAAGCTCATTCTTTCCATATGCCAAAAACGTTTTATTGCCCGCTTTTCAAACTCGGCAAAGTCAATCGCTTGGTTAATCTCGATACCTTTTTCTTTCGCAGCCCAGAGACACAATGCCTCAAAACCATCACTTAACTGTGATTTTCGAATGCTTGGCACGGGTTGATACTCATCAACTCCCAAAATCTCACGTGTCAGTAAATCAAAACCAAGCCTGAATACCATCTCTTGTTGACGATGGCGACGCACACGTTCACCGCCTGTCACCGTCTGTTGCAATGGAATGCGCAGTTCATGCTTAGACAAAATGAGTTCAGACGCTCGCACTGATTGGGATAACGCTTGGTAAGTCTCGCTTTGAATCAAATGATAACAGCAAGGTGAAATCGTCATCGCCTCGATGCCGGCTTCACTTCCATATTCCATCAACCGAACATGAAGGTCACCACAAGCATGCAGTGCGACAGCATGTTGCGTCGGTTTGAATACTGCCTTGGTTTGAGGATCAAACGCGTCACCTTGGATAAAGGTCATTTTCCAATGATGTTCATTCGCGGCTTGTTGGCCGGAGTCGCATAACGCTTGTTGATATTCAAAACTGGTCACTGGTTGATCGGTTTGCGTGGTTAAGATCCGACCTAAGTATCCTTTACCCGAGCACCACTCTAACCATTCCTCACCTTGATGAGATTGAATCGCTGCCTCCCCCATCGCTGTGATCTGTTCTAGCTTGCGCCCTGGGATTCCACTGTCTAACCCTCTTTCTAGCGCTAGGCCATCTAATGCCACCGGCTCTAACTGTGTATGCCTAAGTAAGGATGGTAAATCTGGCAAAAACACACTGATTTCATCCAACGCAAGGTCTGAGTCAGCTTTGAGATTTTCTATTTGTGAGGGAGAAAGCGATTCTAACCATTGGCAAAGCTGAGGGTGCATTTCCTGCCAAGGTAATGATGGTTGAATGCTGCTTTGAAATGGCTCGAATCGCCATAATGGTTGATTCTCAATTAAGCAGTCATTAATAAATTGA
Source organism: Vibrio sp. S457-15 (assembly GCF_000960545.1). Taxonomy (NCBI): domain Bacteria; kingdom Pseudomonadati; phylum Pseudomonadota; class Gammaproteobacteria; order Vibrionales; family Vibrionaceae; genus Vibrio; species Vibrio sp. S457-15. The sequence continues at coordinate 187,973 of NZ_JYOQ01000005.1, forward strand.
AATTGCGTTTGCATAGCTCCCCCTACAATTTGGGATGGATTGTAGGGGGAATCGTAACTTGAATGAAGTGTTATCTTACCGGAAGCTCGATGTCTTTAAACATCTCTTCAATTTCAGCATTCGACTTAAGAGAAATCGCCTGTTCTACAACAGGGCGCGTTAAGTGCGGTGCGAAACGCTCCATAAAGTCAAACATGTAAGAACGCAGGAACGTGCCACGGCGGAAACCAATACTGGTTGTACTCGCACCAAACAAATGGCTCGCATCAATAGCAACTAAATCGCGGTCTTGCTCTTCATCGACGGCCATGCTCGCAATCACACCAACACCGATACCCATGCGCACATACGTTTTAATCACATCCGCATCGGTTGCAGTGAACACGACTCGCGGCGTCAAACCTTCACGGTTGAAAGCGGTATCTAACTCAGAGCGACCAGTAAATCCAAACACATAAGTCACCAAAGGATAAGCAGCTAAATCGTGAATAGTAACTAAGTCTTTCTTCGCCAACGGATGATCTTTTGGCACCACAATAGAGCGATTCCAGTGGTAACAAGGCAACATGATAGCATCTTGGTAAAGATGGAGAGCTTCTGTCGCAATCGCAAAGTTGGCTGTACCTTTTGCAATCGCTTCAGACATTTGAGAAGGCGTACCTTGATGCATGTGCAAAGACACTTTCGGGTAACGTGCCGTAAAACCTTTGATGACATCAGGCAATGCATAGCGCGCTTGAGTATGGGTTGTTGAAATATTTAACGTGCCCATTTCAGGGTGAGTATGCTCGCCCGCTACCGCTTTGATGCTCTCAACTCGAGCAAGGATTTCTTGGGAAATACGAACGATCTCTTCACCTGCTGGTGTCACTTGCGTTAAATGTTTACCACTTCGTTCGAAGATCTGGATTCCCAGCTCATCCTCTAGTAAACGAACCTGCTTACTAATACCAGGCTGAGAGGTGTATAAACTCTCTGCCGTCGCAGAAACGTTTAGATTATGGTTCACAACCTCAACAATGTACTTCAGCTGCTGCAGTTTCATCGTAATCCCTTACTCATTCACGAGATAATAATGTCATAACTAAATTGACTGCTCTTACGAGCGATATAATGATTAGTTATAACGCGATCACAACGAAATGAACAGTAATTTCTAACATATAGCTGATAACCTTAAGCAAAGAAACAATATGCACAATGTTGAGCTTATAAAAACATCGATTTTAGTGATGTTGGTTCTATCAGTAACGAAAACGTGGGTGAGGCAAAATAATCAAACAAATAAGGTGCCGAGTAAGATAAGATTCATGTATTCTTGAACGCTAGCCGTAGAAAAGTAAAAGCAGACGCAAAGATATGAATATTGGTTTAATAATCGCTTTGGTAGCCATCCTACTGGTATTAATCCTAGGCTATAACATCATGTTGCAATACAAGGTTAAAGTTGAAACCGCCAAAAGGCAGGAATCGGCACGCTATGTTGCACTTATTGATGGCACTGAAGAACTGATTGGTCACGCACACCATATTCCTTTTAGTAAGGAGCTTCTGCTGTGCCTATACAATCGTATTCTTGATGCACTAGAAAGCATGCATGAGCTTGACCCGAAAAATAAGCAGCTCACTCAACGCATAGAGAATATGAAGCAGCAAATCGGACAGCTAAAAGAAAACGGTCCGACTGGTGAAAGTACCTCTTTCAAAATGCCAAGCAGCGATAAGCAAGCCATCGTGATGCTTAAGCTGGTTAAGCGCCTGCGTGACACCGTTCGAAACGAGCACAACAAAGGCCGATTAGACACCCAGACTTACGTAACCGAAAATGCGCGTTTGGAAACGATGCAAATTCGCATCAACATCGAAAACGTGATTAAGCGAGCGAACGATTCCATTGCTCGCGGCCAACCGGGCACTGCGCTACAACTGCTTCGCAAAGGTATCGATGCGCTGAGTACAAAAAGCGATCCGTACTCCATCCAAGCAAAACAAAAGCTTGAAGAGATGCTTGGCGACTTAGACAAAAAACGCCAAGACAAAAGCGATGCAGAAATGCAGCAAATGGCAGACAAAGAGCGTGACAACGACATGGAAGCACTCTTCGGCGAGAAGAAAAAGTGGTAATATCCCCACCAGCTTTTCGCCCTATCCGATTAAAGGCTGCGTTTGCAGCCTTTTTTCTATCCAGATTTCCGTTTTACTCATGCTCTGGATGAACCAAATTTGAACGTAACGTACTAAAAATAAAATGATTAATCTCGACGCCTATCAAGATCTTCTTGCTCCTATCAATCAATTTCTGCAATGCAGCACACCCAACGAATGGGTTGAAGAAGCAAAGAAACCAGAAAACTTGCAAACCATTTTATTGGATCACTTACTGTGCGAGCTGAAAGCAGGTCAGTCAGCCATGTTCTTGATCCGCAAATACGCAGTAGATAAAGACAGTTCACATGCCTTACTTGACTGGTTCAAACCATATGAAGATTTCGCTTACCGAAAAATCGGCTCATTAGAGACATTAAAAGGTAAGAGCAATATTTCGAAAGCCATCATGGCAAAATCGGATTCGCCGTATAGCCAAGATCTGATCGATAAAATGGTTCTCTTGATCAAAGAAGAATTACATCACTTCTATCAAGTACTGGAAATCATGGAGAGCCGTGGCGTGGAATACAAAAACATTCCCGCAAGCCGCTACGCAAAAACGCTGATTTCACACATGAAGACTCATGAGCCTGAGGCGCTTATCGATAAGCTCATTATCGGCGCTTACATCGAAGCTCGCTCATGTGAACGTTTCGCCAAACTTGCGCCGCACATGGATGAAGACATTGCGAAGTTTTATATTTCCCTACTCCGCTCTGAAGCACGTCATTATCAAGACTACCTTGTACTGGCTGAGCAGATTGCAGGCAAAGATATCAGCGAGCGTATTGCATACTTCGGCCGTATCGAAGCTGAGCTGATTTCAACCCCCGACGAAGACTTCAAGTTCCACAGTGGTATACCTGCTTAGCTGTGCTAAACCGTCACTAAAAAGCCAGATGTGAGTCTGGCTTTTTTGTTTTAAATCTCACCATTTCAACCTACCCCTCAGTCTGTAAAAACCGCGCCTGTAACTTCATTTTGTTTACAACTCAGTTAGAACCAAGGTCACAAGTAGCGAACTATTTTCATCGAACCATAAGCTGTCATCCATCTTTAACGCTCGAGTAACATTTATAAATAAGAATGATTGCTCTAACACAAATCATGGATAAACAAGATGAAATTTTCGCAGTGGAGTCTTTTGCTAAGCACTTTAGTAGCATTGCCGAGCTTGGCTGATACGGACGTATACCTCACCAATAACTCAGACCAACCATTAACCATTCAGGTCAAACACGATGGCAGTGATCTGCTGCAATACGGAGAAGAATGGCAGCAACACGTGGAAGTATTAGGCCCTTGGGAAACAAAGCCCGAACTGAGTTTTAATCGTTGGGAAGGGGTGAAATCGGGTCAGAACTATCGCTTTGAAACTGTCGTATCTAACCCGCAAGGTGAAAGCATTACACTCCACCAAGTCATGGAAGGACATTGGTACAACTCGACCATTGAGTACGGTTTGTCAGCCGCCGACGTGAACTTGGCATTAAAAGACGATCGCACGATTCATCGTTCAAATACCGAGGCGTTTGGCTCTCGCAGCGCAGAGCTAGCATTTAAATCGGATAGCACCGCGCGTTATGACGATTTGTACTACACCGTCACACCAAGCAAAGTGGATGAAGCCGTCGATAACAACGAGCAAAATCTCAAATTGATGACTTACAACATTTGGGCCTTGCCTGCGATTGCGTCGCATATTGGTGAGCGTTACGAGTTAATTCCCGATTACATAAAAGGCTATGACGTACTGGCATTGCAAGAGGTTTTTGCTAGTGGTCGTGATGCATTTTTACGTGAGCTTGCAAAAGAGTACCCATACCAAACGAAGATGTTGGATAAAGATGGCTTCAACGTTTACCACGGAGGCGTAATCATTGTGAGTCGTTACCCTATCGTCAACGAGGCACAATACGTGTTCCCAGATTGTTCGGGTACCGATTGCTTCGCTGATAAAGGCGTAAACTACGCAGAGATCATCAAAGGTGGTCAGGCCTACCATGTTTTTGCTACACATACCGCATCTTTCGATACTGATACAGCGCGTGAGTATCGTCAGCGTCAATTTCAACAAATGCGCACTATGGCGCAGTCTCTCAACATTCCGAACAACGAAACGGTCGTGTACAGTGGTGACTTTAATGTAAACAAGCTGAAGTTCCCTGGAGATTACCAGCAGATGATCGCAAACCTAAGTGCGATGGAGCCTCAATACTCTGGCTATACAGCGTCTACGTTCGACCCTCGTATCAATAACTTCGCAGGCGAAGCACTATCTGGTGGCGAAAATGTGGAATACCTCGATTACGTCATGGTGAGCAACGAATATGGAGTGAAATCGTTTAACGACAACCGTGTTGATGTTCCACGTTCAACGGCTGAGGGGCTGTGGAAACATTACAACCTGTCGGATCACTTCCCTGTCAGCGCCGTGATCAAGCCATGAAGCTCAGCTTACTAATCACTGTGTCCGCCGTTTTGGCGGGCATAGTTTGGTTTTCCGTCAATGTCGACGAGCGCGATCAATTAACGCAGCTTTCTTCGGAGTTGCAGGATAAATCAATCACATTGGTTGATAGTGATTCGACGCCACCCCTGCGCCAAAGCAGTACACAAAAGTCCAATTCAAAATCAGACAACATGCCCACTGAGACTCAAGATCTTGCAGAGCGACTAAACCGTTCTAAAGGTCGAGCATTGAAAGCAGAAATCGAGACGTTTTGGCACACCTGTATGTCCGAGCTCAATTGCGAATTCAAACTTAATGAACTAGCTACAGATTTGTCTGCAGAGCGTTTTAATTTGTTAGCGAACTACCATCAACTCGATGATCTTTGGCAGCAAAGCATTGGCAACTTGTTGTTTGATGAGCAGCAACCGCTCGCCTCTCGTGTCGCACGATTAAAATCCGAAGCGAGAAAGATTTGGGGAGAGCTCGCCGAGGTGATTTTCGCCGATGAGTTCGCACTTTACGACTTCAGCTTACAAGCCGAGCAACTTGACGCCGTATCGGCTCAAGATTACGTGAAAGCATTCGAGGATTTAATCACCGAATGGCAGGGGAACGAAAACGCCTTGGGGTTAGACAGCAACCAAACAAAATATGAACGAGCGGTGGCTCTGATCCCTGCAAGTGTGAAGGGGTTCGAGAGACAAACCTTGATTCAAGAATTACAGAAAAACTATCTGTCTGAACAAGAAAGCAACCAAATCCGCACTCGTGAACAACAAATAGCAAAACAAAAGCAGCAAGTTCGCAGTTATCAAACCGAGCTAAAACAGCTCGAATCCAGATTGGCAACGCAAAGAGCCACCAGCCACGCGAGTTGGTCTGAATCTGACTGGCAGCGTTACTATCAACAAGAGATAGCGAATTTTCGTCGCGAGTTCTTTGCTTCATAAGGTGCGCATACAAAAAAGGCACGTAGCAGGTTAGCTTTCGCGCCTTTTTACTTTGTGCTCCCGAACCTATTTCAGAACAAGTTCAAGCCAAACACACTCTTAACATCGGATAAAACTTGTTCTGTTTTTTCTCGAGAGACTTGGCTGCCATGTTTAAGAATCTCGATAAGTTGCGCTTTGTCGTTCAAATACAACGCCCGTTTCTCTCGAATCGGACGCAGCATTTCTTGAAGGCATTCTTCCAATACTTTTTTCGTGGTTCCATCTCCTAGCCCGCCACGGCGATAGTGCGCTTTGAGTTGCTCGACATGCTCTTTGTCAGAGTGAAAAGCATCGAGATAAGTGAACACAATGTTGCCTTCTACTTGACCAGGCTCTTCGATGCGCAAATGGCTTGGGTCGGTGTACATGGATTTCACTGCAGCTGAGATTTCCTTTTCAGTCGCCCCTAAGTTTATGGCATTGCCCATGCTTTTCGACATTTTATTTTTGCCATCAGTACTCGGTAAACGTGGCGCATCACTAAGCAACGGACGGCACTCTTTTAGGATCTCTTGTCCGCCAAGGTGGTTAATCTTTCTCACGATTTCATTCGTTTGCTCAAGCATTGGTAATTGATCATCCCCAACCGGAACAAGTGTAGCGCGAAAACCCGTTATATCAGCGGCTTGAGAAATTGGGTAAGTCAGGAACCCTGCAGGAATTGAACGCTCAAAACCTTTGCTTTGAATTTCATTTTTTACGGTTGGGTTACGCTCTAAGCGAGCAATGGAAACTAAGTTGCTGTAATACATCGTCAATTCTGCGAGGGCTGGCAGCTGAGATTGCAAACAGATAGTGGTTTGAATGGGGTCGATGCCAACTGCAAGGTAATCTGCGACTACGTTTAGAATGTTCGAAGATACCTTTGAAGGATTGTGCGCGTTATCGGTCAGGCCTTGCATATCGGCGACCAGAATGGTTTGGTCATGCTCCGATTGTAATGCCACACGCTGTTGTAACGAACCGATGTAATGACCAAGGTGTAAAGGCCCTGTAGCTCGGTCCCCCGTGAGAATGATTTCGCGTTGTTGATGCGTTTCTTTGATGTTCATGGTTATCTCCTAGTCAAAATAGATCGCTACTGGAGATAAAAAGACAAGACACTCTTCGCTACCTTCCAGCAGCGTAAGAATTCCGCTCCGCTCTACATAGAGCGCCACCAGAAAAAGTATGATGATGAAGGTGTGAAGAATAAGTTCATGCGTCTTAAGCTAACAGGGACTAAGACAATGCTCAATCCCAATGTGAAGAAAATGCAGTGTGTGAAAATTTGCCCGATTACATCGGCAAGGACATTGCGATAACGAGAACAGCACCAAATACCGAACCAGAAACAAATGCACATAGAACGGTTTTGTTGTGTTTACTTTTCATCGATGGACTCCTATTTATCACCACCAGAGCCGCACAAGGAATGAGCACGGCTCAACTTCATTTCACTTGTCGGCGCTGGAGTTCTGTTTTATCTCCAGTGCGATAAGTCGGAGTAGTAAAACAATATATGCAACCTTCGACCAGTCGAGCTTGGTCAAACTGAGATATTAGGCTCATATCGGAATGCAACGTACATCCTAATCAACATAAGAATAAAATTTCATCGCTTCCCTATTCCCCGCCCCCTAGTTTGTGGCTTAATAGCGAAACAATAATGACTTTTTTCTTTTTTGCTGCGGATACTTACATGGATTCTGTTTTACATCAGTTGCAATTCTCTTTGTCGATCACCGGCCCCATCTGCTTAATGTTGGTGCTTGGCGTTATCTTTAAACGGTTTGGTCTCATCAACGATAACTTTATTGAAATAGGCTCTAAGCTGGTTTTTAAGGTCACGCTGCCAGCCATGTTGTTTGTCAGTATTGTGGCTTCTGAGCATGATTTTTCTGCCGCCAGTGGTTTCATCAACTACGGCGTAGTCGCGAGCATTCTGTTTTTTATTTTCACCTACATATCCGTTTCTATTCTGTTTAAGTCTTCTCCCGATCAGGGCGTGTTGATTCAAGGTGGGTTTCGCGCCAACACTGGCATTATCGGCATTGCATACGTTGCGAATGCTTATGGTTCACAGGGTGTCGCATTAGCTGCTCTGTATGTCGCCATCACCACCTTTATCTACAACGTTCAAGCGGTGATCTGCCTATCACCCAAAGGCGCTACGTCTGCCTCTCAAGCAGCAAAAATGATGGGAAGAACACTGACGAAGAACCCGCTTATCATCTCCATCGTTTTAGGTATGCTTTTCTACTTGTTGTCGATTCCGGTTCCAAATGTAGTCATTGATGCGGGTAACTATCTGTCGAAAATGACGCTGCCGCTCGCATTGTTATGTACAGGCGGGTCGTTGGATTTTAGTTTGATGAGAAAGGAAAAAGGCCCGTCTTGGTTTGCAAGCAGTTACAAGTTGATTGTCGCCCCAGTGTTGATCACGTTAGGCGCGTATTTTGTTGGTTTTCGAGGTATTGAATTGGGGATTTTATTCTTCATGAACGCCTCGCCCGTTGCGGCAGCGAGTTACGTCATGGCCCGCTCAATGGGAGGAAATGCGGTACTGGCAGCCAACATTATTGCTTTGACAACCGTGCTTTCAACCGTCACCTGCACGTTCGGTATTGTGGTTCTAAAATCGTACGGTTTGATCTGAAAAATGAAATAAAAAAGCCTCAGAATATAGCTGAGGCTTTACAAAAAGGCTTAGATTTAACGCAGAGAAAACGCTTAAGAATTATTGGCTAATGTCATTTTCCTTACCAAACGAAAAAACTCTGCCGACTCATCTTCTGATAAACAAGAGAAGAATTCGCGCTGCAAGTTCCTCATTATTTGATGAACTTTCTTTATCGTTGCTTCACCTTCTTTCGTCAAACTGAGCATTTTCAGTCGTTGGTTCGCCTCACTCTTCGAAACGCACACAAAACCACGTTTTTCCAAGTTATCGACCATGCGCTTTGCAACGCTTCGTTCGGTCAAAACGGCATCGGCTAACGCTTGTTGACTCATTGGCTGAAACTCTTCTAACGCTGCCAACGCACTGGCCATCTCTAAGGTCATCTGATTTTGACGACATAACTCTGCTTGCGCTCGGTTGCGATACATCCGTTGCATCACCCCAGAGACAAACATTGGGCTTTGATCCAAAACGGAGATAGGTGAAATTTTTTGCTCTTTCATAGCCGCCTATTTAACTTATGGCTTCATGTTATGCTTTCTGACCTTTTTATGAGGAATTCGAAACGTGATCACTCTTCCTAGGCTTGATTCAAAATCGGTGGCGTATTAAACCATCGAGTTGAAAGCATAAACAAAGAGCGCTTACGCGCCCTTTTATTATGTTTATTGTTATTAGTATAACTCAGTTAAGCTTACGAAGTCTTACTCCGACTTTTCCGTTGCTGGAGCGAGTTCTTGAGATCGCTCTTTCTGCGCTTCTTTTTGGGCACGGCGATCAAACAAACGCTCTACCACAACAAAGAACACCGGAACAAAGAAGATACCAAGCAAGGTTGCACTGATCATGCCGCCAAGCACACCAGTGCCTACCGCGTTTTGACCAGCAGAGCCCACGCCAGCACTGATTGCCAACGGAACCACACCCAAGCCAAACGCCAAGGACGTCATGATGATTGGACGAAGACGTACACGCACCGCGTGCAGTGTAGCTTCAATCAGACCTGCACCTTTCTCGTAATATTCTTTCGCGAACTCAACGATCAAAATCGCGTTTTTCGTAGCCAGACCCACTGTGGTTAACAAACTCACTTGGAAGAACACGTCGTTGTCCATTCCACGACCAAGTACTGCGAGCACAGCGCCTAATACGCCCAAAGGTACAACCAACACGACCGCAAGCGGTACAGACCAGCTTTCATACAACGCAGCAAGTACGAGGAACACGACCAAAATGGACAACGCATACAACATTGGAGCTTGGTTGCCAGACAAACGCTCTTCATAAGAGATGCCGTTCCAGTTCACCGTAAAGCCCTCTGGTAACTGCTCAACCATCGCTTCAATCTCAGCCATTGCTTCACCCGTACTGACACCTGGAGCTGCACCACCTTGAATGTTCATCGCGGCTAGGCCATTAAAACGTTGAAGCTGTGGTGAACCATACGTCCATTCACCACTTGCAAACGCCGAAAACGGCACCATTTCACCTTGCGCATTGCGTACATACCATGAGTTAAAATCTTCTGGCTGCATACGGAACTCTGCGTCACTTTGCACCATCACTTTTTTAACGCGACCACGGTCAATGTAGTCGTTGATATACGCTCCACCCCAAGCGGCGGATAGGATTTGGTTCACGTCGTTGATGCTGACATCCAGCGCGCGTAATTTAACGTGATCTACATGCACTTGGTACATTGGCGCATCAGATTGGCCATTCGGACGAACACCAACTAATTTTGGATTCTGCGCTGCCATTCCCAGTAATTGCCCTTGTGCGGCAACTAATGCTTCGTGACCAAGGCTCAGGGAGTCTTGTAGATAGAAATCAAAACCCGTTGCGTTACCCAACTCTTGGATGGCTGGAGGTGCAAACGCAAATACCATGGCTTCTTTGATGGTTGAGAAGTAACCCATAGCACGGCCTGTCAAAGATGCAGCATCCGAACCTGGTGCTTCGCGCTCAGACCAATCTTTCAAGCCAATAAACGCCATACCCATGTTTTGACCTTGACCAGCAAAGCTAAAACCAGCCACGGTAAACACGGATCTCACGTTGTCTTTTTCTTCTTCCAAGAAATAGCTACGCACTTTATCGAGTGTTTTTTCTGTCTGCTCTTGAGTCGAGTTCGGCGGCAAGATTGCCATCGAGAACACCGTACCTTGGTCTTCATCTGGTAGGAAAGACGTCGGCAGATTCATAAATAACCAACCCGCACCAGCGCTCATTGCCACAAACACCAACAACATGCGCCCAGTGCGTTTTAGTAACTTGGCTACACCAGCCTCATAACCTGCAGTCATCGAATCAAATTTACGGTTAAACCAACCGAAGAAGCCTTTTTTATCCGTAAATTCAGCGTCGCCTTTTTTCAGTAACGTAGCACACAGCGCTGGTGTCAGGATGATCGCAACCATAACTGACAACGTCATCGCAGCAACGATGGTGATCGAGAACTGACGGTAAATTACCCCGGTCGAACCTGACATAAATGCCATAGGGACGAATACTGCCGATAGGGTCAAACCAACACCAATCAACGCGCCAGTGATCTGCCCCATCGATTTCTTAGTAGCCTCTTTTGGATCGAGCCCGTCTTCGTGCATCACGCGCTCAACGTTTTCTACCACAACGATGGCGTCATCCACCAGCAAACCAATCGCCAGAACCATCGCAAACATCGTCAGGGTATTCACGCTGAAGCCAGTCGCGTAAAGAATGGCAAACGTACCCAAGAGTACAACCGGAACCGCAATCGTCGGGATGATCGTTGCACGGAAGTTCTGTAAGAACAGGTACATAATCAAGAACACCAACACAATCGCTTCCAGTAGCGTTTTCACTACTTCTTGAATCGATGCTTCTACAAACGGTGTTGTCTCAAATGGATAAGCGACTTTCAGACCGTCTGGGAAGTTTTCACTTAACTCTGCTAAACGCTCTTTGACTGCAGCCGCCGTTTCCAGCGCGTTCGCACCTGTACCAAGTGAAATACCTAAACCAGACGCCGGCAAACCGTTGTACTGACCTTGAATATCGTAACTTTCTGCTCCGCGCTCAATACGAGCAACGTCTCTTAGATAAACGTTTGCACCGCTCGCATCTGATTTCAAGATGATGTTTTGGAACTCAGCCACACTGCTTAAACGACTCGCAGAAGAAATCGTCGCGTTAAGCAGTTGACCTTTCTGCGCAGGTGCTGCACCCAATTGACCAGATGACACTTGCGCATTCTGCTCACTGATCGCATTTGCAACGTCAATTGCCGTCAGGTTGAACTGAGTCAGCTTAAACGGGTCAAGCCACACACGCATCGCATATTGAGAACCAAAAGCCTGTACTTGACCCACACCCGTCACACGGCTGATTGGGTCTTGAATGTTGGTTACAACAAAGTCGGCAATGTCGTTTTGTGTAAAATCTGGATCGTCAGAATAAACCGCCACCACCATCAAAAATGAGGTGTTAGATTTGTTCACCACAATACCTTGGCTTTGCACTTCCATAGGAAGCGAAGTCAACGCCAATTGCAGTTTGTTCTGCACTTGAACCTGCGCGATATCAGGATCGGCTTCACTATCAAAAGTCAGTGTAATGGTCGCATTGCCGAAAGCGTCACTGCTCGAAGACAAGTAACGTAGGTAATCCAGGCCTGTCATGTTTTGCTCGATAACCTGCGTGACAGAGTCCTCTACCGTTTTAGCAGAAGCACCAGGATAGCGCGCGCTGATGGTGATCGTGGTCGGCGAAATGGTTGGATATTGCGACACTGGCAAGTTGAACAAGGACATGATCCCTGCAAGCATGGTCAGAATCGCCAGTACCCAAGCAAAAACCGGACGATCAATAAAAAATCGAGCCATGATTATCCCTGCTCTCCCGTTTGGATGGTGACTGGGCTACCCGGACGCACCTTTTGCAAACCCGCTGTAATGACTTGATCACCGGCTTTTAATCCATCAATGATTCGCCATTGGTTGTCTATAACTTCAGCCGTGATGACTGGCGTAATCGCAACGGTATTATCAGCACTCACCGTCATCACCGAAGCTTTGCCTGTTGCATCGCGAGTCACGGTGTTTTGCGGGATCAAAATCGCGCTAGGGTCAACACCAGTAATCACGGTCGCACGCACGAACATGCCCGGAAGAAGTAAACCATCAGGATTTGGGAATTCCGCACGCAAAGTCACGCTTCCCGTACTTTCATCTACGTTAACTTCCGTGAACTTCATTGTGCCTTTGTGCTCGTATGTCGAGCCATCTTCAAGCGTCAATGCAACTTGCGCAGATTGATCTTCTTGCATGTGGCCTTGAGAAAGCGCCGCTTTTAGTCGCAGCAATTGAGCAGAAGACTGAACGATATCCACGTTGATCGGATCAAGTTGTTGAATCGTCGTTAGCTTGTCGGCTTGGTTTGCCGTAACCAACGCTCCCGCAGTCACATTTGACTTGCTGATCACGCCACTGATTGGCGCTTTCACACGGGTATAAGTCAAATTGATCTTTGCAGTATTGATCTTCGCTTTGGCTACGAGCACTTGCGCTTTCGCTTCTTTGTAAGCCGCTTCTGCTTCATCCAGATCTTGTTGACTGATCGATTTCTTGGTAATCAATGCGCGGTAACGTTTAACGGTTGCAAACGTCGATTCTTCAGAAGCTTGCGCACGAATCAGCTCCGCTTCTGCACTAAGCAAATCCGCTTGAAATGAAGAGTCATCAATTTGATACAACGACTGACCTTTTTCCACAACGCCACCTTCAACAAAGTTACGTTCTGAAATAATGCCCGTTACCTGTGGGCGGACTTCCGCCTCTTTAAATGCACGGCTGCGGCCCGGCAACTCAACCGTCAAAGCTTGTCGAACAGGTTCAACCGTCAACACATTCACTTCGGTTGCAGGAGCGGCGCCACCACCTTGCTCAGTTCCTTCTTGGCTTGGTTGACATCCCGCCATAAACAGGCTCGATGCAATCAGCAGCGATAGCGTAGTTCTACGTCTCATGAAACATCTCTCTTATTTTGCAAGCCCTACAAATATCCAATTCAATGCGTTCTGAATGGCTCGATTATGATTAGTGGATATGCATTTATCCCAAACAAATTAGTTAGAATGATAATTGCCCAGTGTTGTATATACAACAAAATTTACGTTTCAATACGCTTGTCGAATGCGTTTGTTGTAAAGGTGCAATAGAACTCTCAGATTTGAAGATATTGTGTTGGAAATCACACTTTTCTGTGTACAAGTTGGCGGGTCAAAAAGTGAGTAATTTGATGATAAAAACGGCGAGTGTTTGTACAGAATTTGGGGTTCAAGTCCAGATTTAATTGATTAAATCCAATTGGCGAAAAGCTACGTTAAACATCAGCTAAAAAAGAGCCCGCACATCGGCGGGCTGTTTCGCATCAATTTCAAATGTCAGAGCTTAAACTCGGAACTGGCTGACTTGCTGATCCAATCTCTGAGTTTGTTGTGACAGCATCGCAAGTGATTGCTGAGCCTGCGTGACGATATCAACAATCGAAGTACTGCTGTCTGCAATACCCTGAACGTTGGTATTCACTTCATCGCTCACTGTACTTTGTTGACTCGCTGCAGTTGCAATGTGCGTGTTCATCTCATTCATGCGTGAAATTGCATTGAGAATTTCAGCCAGAGATTCGCTTGCTCGCCCAGCAGATTGAATGGTCTCTTCACTGCTGTTTTGGCTACCACGCATCACTTCTACAGCTTGCCCTGCTCCAGACTGAAGCTTTTCAATCATAGCTTGGATTTCACCCGTACTTTGCTGCGTACGACTTGCAAGAGAGCGTACCTCGTCAGCAACCACAGCAAAACCACGACCTTGCTCACCCGCTCGCGCCGCTTCAATCGCCGCATTCAGTGCAAGTAAGTTAGTTTGTTCTGCAATGCCGCGAATTACATCTAATACAGAGGCAATATCGCTCACATCATTATCTAGCGTATTGATCACATGGCTTGCGCTTTCGATCTCTCCAGCCAAGTCACGAATCGAGCCGACCGTTTGCTCCAAAATCACATTGGTATTAGAAAGCTCATCATTCGCGGTTTGGCTTGCAACTGCTGCTTCATTTGCACTCTCGCTCACATTGCGGCTAGTCACTTGCATTTCATGCACTGCTGCAGCAACTGCTTCGCTATCGCGCTGTTGAGATACTGTCGAATCTGCAATCGTCGCGGTGAGCGAGCTTAAGTTTGCCATCTCTTGACGAAGCGTGTTTGAGCTATCAATCACCTGTGACACGGTCGCTTGAATTTTAGAAACAAACTCGTTAAATGCCTTCGCCAGCTGACCGATTTCATCTTGCGTGTTAATTTGGATTCGTTGGCTAAGATCACCATCACCCGAAGCGATTTGCGCCATTGCGTCTTTGATGTCGTTTAATGGTTTAAGTACTGTGCGTAGCAGCAGGAACACCATGCCAAGCGCCGCTAAGATCACAACGATGATACCCATTTCTAAAATCGATTCTGCTCGTGCAGTCGCCGCTGAAATGTCTGACTTCAACTCACCTTGCTTATCTTCGATAGCACTTTTCACGACATTGAGCTGGGCTCGAACATCAACAAATTGCTCCTCAAACGTGTTCTTGTGCTCGTTGTAGTAGCTTAGCCATTGAGATTGAGGCTTGCTCAACATCACTTCGTAACTTTGTAACCACTTTTGACCTAAAGTCACCAGTTTTTGCACATCAGCACCGTGTGATGCAGGCATCACTCCCGCACGCGATAGCTCAATCACTTTTTCCATACGCGGTAACGCTTTGTAAGCATTGTCTTTGTACTCGTTAATGTGATGATCAATATCTGCTTGTGTTTCTGCTAAGGCAATACCTTGAACAGCAGAAGTCGCTTGGTAGAGATCGCGGTACGCATCTTCAATCGTGAACAGGTTTGGTACGATCTGTTCATTTAAGGTGTCGCTTAATTCAGATTGCTTGCTCGTTGTCATAACATTTAATACTGAGCTCACGGTGAACAATCCAATTATCAAAGATAGAGGAATCACTATCTTTTGTTTGATTGTAAAGTTTTGGAACATGAATAGATTCCCTTAATATATATGTACAATTCGTTCACTATCATATCAAAAAAATGGACTATTCAACTGATTAACTAGATCAACTTTATCTAATATTTTTTGTCTTTTTGATAACGGTTTTGTTTTCAACAATTAATTGATTTATAGGAAATTTTCTTTAACCGAGGCAAATCACAAGAATGATAAAAAATAAATGATTCACGACGTAAAAAGTGTAACAAAATAGTACTTAAGTTGATTTCAACGTAGCCTGATTTTATTCATATTTTCCTTAGAATCACACCAAACAGTGAATGACGTTAGGCAGATGATCTATTTATGTTTAAAGCTTACAGCAACAAATAAATTGAAATAGATGGATATAAATAGGCTTTTCGAGAAGAATAAGGAAAGGAAGAAGAAAATACGAATTGATAAAACGAAAAAGCCCCAGCTGATCTGCTAGGGCTTCGAATGTGGCGGTGAGTGAGAGATTCGAACTCTCGATTGCAAGCTACCAAGTTTAAAACAATTAAAATCAACAAGTTAACAATACAACGTCTATTTACTTTGTACCACTTTTTTGTACCACCTCTAGTGTATTTTAGGAGCAGGATTGATAGGTATGCTTCCTGTCCCACTCCGGTGATAATGTCTTACTAACTATAGTTACTTAACTAGACACGTCACTAATTATGTCGTCTATGTTGTCTCTAACATTTACAGATTGATTTTGCAGTTTAAGGGCTATCGTCTTGAAAAACTCATCATCAAAATCACCACCTACTAACTCTAAATAAGAAAGCTCCAAAAACTCGTATTCAGATGAGCTCAAATTGATACTTTCCATAATTTTAGAAAAGTTTGCTCTACGCTCGATCAGGTCATGAAGATTAGACATTCTCTGCTACCAACTCATTATTTTTTATGACCTTAGTCTTAATATCAAAGTCTTTTCTATCAACGTAAGCTTCTTCTACCAACACTTTATCAAGCACTGGATGCCCCCTAAGAAGTGACAGCAGTAGCTCTCTATACCGCTGACTCATCTTCTCACCTATAACAACTCGTGAAATAACTTTAGGGTCGTAGTTCACCATTGACTCTTTAGTACCTAATCTAAACTCTGACTCGTACTCCCAATCAACAGATTTAATGCTTAGTAACTTACCCAATGTAGGGCTGTTATTTTCCACTAATTCAGCTAAATCGTCGTAAAAGTTTATAGGTTTTAAATCCTCGTAATCAATCTTAGACATCAGAACATGATCCCCATGATAATGATCTAAGCTATCAATCAGAGCTTCCTTTTCAAATTCAATGACAAACCCCCGTAAGCCATTTGCATAGTGCGACCACATAAGACGATTAGACATCGGAGAAAGGTTCTTTTCACTAGGTTCAGAAAAGCAACACCACTTATAATTATTGATTAAATTAGATACTGTTTTCTTGTGTGCTTTCTCAAACACTTTTAACTGCTTACGCTTAAATTCCAACCATGCATCATCACCTTTAAACTTGAGTTTTAATAGCATCTGTTCTTTATCTGCAAGACTTATGTCCCTGAATGCTCTTGAATGTTTAAAAAGGTTGATAAAACGGCGGTCACAATATTCCTCCGCATCTACATAATATGAAAGATCAGTGACACAACCTTCAAATGGGTCATTGAACGCATCAATATTACTAAACCATAAATAACTTGTAGCAAGTGCAGTGAAATTATCTAGGTTATCTGAAAAGAATCGGTACAACATCGGTGAATCATCCATTTTATCCTTCCTCGGAGACAATCTAAGAGTAGAGGTAACTAGGATAGTACAAATTAATAAGGTGTTAATACAAAAGCATGCTCCCAACGCTGGATGCAACTAGCTAATAATTCTCTATAAAACACCCCACGATTATCATATGGAGCACGTATCTTACGATTACGTGTCTCAATAAGACCGCAGTATCCAATTTAACCAAACAACTTAACG
This sequence comes from Vibrio sp. S457-15, assembly GCF_000960545.1. Classification (NCBI taxonomy): domain Bacteria; kingdom Pseudomonadati; phylum Pseudomonadota; class Gammaproteobacteria; order Vibrionales; family Vibrionaceae; genus Vibrio; species Vibrio sp. S457-15. Next base: position 205,264 of record NZ_JYOQ01000005.1, read on the forward strand.
TACCCATTAGGTATACCCAAACGACTACGGTCAAACCTTGATCAAACAGTACCCAATAGGGTTGAATTTGAATTGTGACCACAATAAAATTTCTATCATCTAAGAGTTAAACGGGTACACCTAATGGCACACATAGCTTATCTACGTGTTTCGACCACAGACCAAAATACAGACCGTCAACTTACAGATTCTGGTATCACCTTTGATAAGAGCTTTACAGATAAATGCAGTGGTGGTTCAACCAAACGACCAGCATTAGAAGCTCTTAAAGACTACGTTCGAGAAGGAGATACAATCCATGTTCATAGCATCGACCGCCTAGCGCGTAATTTGGTTGATTTAAAGCAGCTAATAAACGACTGGACTAACCAAGGTGTTAGCGTGAGATTCCACAAGGAAAACCTAAGCTTTAATGCTGGTGGAAGTGATCATATGTCTGAGCTCATGCTGAACATGCTAGGAGCTGTAGCTCAATTCGAGTTAGCAATGATTCAGGAAAGACGTCAGGAAGGTATTGAGAAAGCTAAAGCAGCAGGGAGATATAAAGGTAGACCAACGAACAAAACAAACCATCAACGTATCTCAGAGTTACGCTCTCAAGGAGTATCTTTACGGAAGATAGCCGCCCAAGTAGGCGTATCTCTTTCAACGGTACAAAGAGCACTATCAACGAGCGCCATGTAAGTAAAAATCAAAAAATCCAATCACACATGGTTTTTAAGAATAACTAGGCAGTGCAATCGAAGAACAAACTATTTACCCCTAACCCTCCCCCCTACCCAGATTACTTAGGCGGTAGCGTGGTTGTGAGGTTAATTCATACCAACTAATAATCAAGATAGAGTTCCACCAGCAGTATAAGATGATGAAACATTATACTTTAGAGCAAATTGACCCTAGACAGCTTGTTCTCGATGAAAGGTTTCAAAGCAGACAGAGCAGCTTCAATAAACAGCAGACAAAGACAACTCAAAAATATTCTTACCAGTATAGAAAATGGCAATGGCATCAGAGAACCAATAGAAGCCTATGAGATTTATGGTGAGTTGTATGTGGTTAGTGGTTTCCATCGCACTGAAGCATGCCATGTGTTCCTTAAAGATAACCCAAGCAAAGTCCTTTCAGTACCAGTAAAGGTCTATCGAGGTTATACAGAAGCTGAAGCCTATCTGGATTCTCTCACTAAGAACATAGAACACGGTACAGCCTTAGATCAGTCTGAAATGTGGCAAAACAAGTTTAAGCAATCTTTGATGCAGGGGGAGAACCTAAAGATTCTTTCGAAGAGAGAAACCGCTAAGTTATTTGATTGTAGCCACTCTCAAGGATTACACATTGTGAACGCTCAGAAAGCCTGCGCTGAAGTTGGTTTGCCTAGTTTTAAAGAGTGGTTTAGTGATTATCAAAAAGCCGCAGAAAAACTCAGAAGAAGATTAATGAAGAGGTTTGAGGTAACGCTTTGTGACTTTGATAAAGATGGGTTTCCAATCATTAGTAGGTTAGCAAAAGCTTATAAGGGTAATAAGTTTGAGGATGATTTATCTGAAGAAGAGATAGAACAAATAGAAATATTTCGTCAACAAAGCACCCTTATTGAGTTAATCAAAAGAAACCCTATAGCTTTCAGGAAAGCCTTAAATAGCCTAGACAAGAAATCACTAGGGATAGTAGTCAAACGTAAGTGGGATGAAGACAAAGTTGTCCTTAAATACTGTGAAGACAATTCTACTGACGACGATATGTTCTAACGAGTCATAGTGAACACCTAGCGGCCACAGCAGAACCCCACAGAGAGGTCTCAGCGGTAGCCGCAAGGTAATGCGGATCTTTGGAAAGACGCTAGGGTGGTCACTTGTGACCGCCAAGATCTCTAGGTGGTCACTATAGGGATATTTAAAATAAATCAATAAAAGTTAATACCTAAAAAAAACAATAACTTAAATTAAAACACCTCGTGAAGAACGTTTTAACAATAGCACCTGTAAACCGTAACTAAGTGATACTCTTATAGCCTACTTAAAGCTAAACGAGGGAGACGGTCGATAGCTTCTTTCTTCGTCTCTAACTCAACCGTACCATATGAACCGCCTACACCCGCTGGAGTATGACCAGTAATAGCGTCACTAACAGTATCAGCAATACCCAATCTGCGCAGAGCCGTCTTGAAAGTATGCCTAAAGGCATGAGCTGGTTGGGTTGTGTGTACACCTAGAGACCTGACTGTTTGACCCCACCACTTACTGAGTGCCGCTGATTTCTTACCGTATTTGTTCTCTTTAAGCTCAGGGAACAAGAAGCCAACTGACTCCGCAACATAATCTAAGAAACCTAGTTCTATCAGATGAGCAGGGATAGGTACGTGTCTCAGTGAAGAGTTATTCTTAACGCTTTGCCCCTCACCTCTACGGATGTTGAGGTAATGTATGCCTGAATCTGATTGGGATACATCTGACTTATGTAGTTTAGACATTTCCTCTAGGCGTGCACCTGTATATCTGCACAACAAAGGAACCCAATAACAAGCCATACCATAAGGTTTACGAGCATTAGCATCATTAAATACGTCAGCTTGGAACAGTCGACGCATTTCTGAGTCAGTGTAGCCTTTTCCCTCACTTGCTTCAGTCTTCTTCTCCGCCGTGGCAACACGCACACCTACGTGTGGATTAGAGTCGATTATGCCTAGTTCAATGGCATAGCTAAACACAACAGAGGTCTTGCGTAGACAGTTCTTCACCGTAGTAGCACTTAAAGTCTCTAGACCTTGTATCTTTACAAGTTCAATTTGTTCTAGAAGAGGTCTATTCCTGATACTTGCAATTTTAGACTTAGGTAACTGAAGCAATGTATCTCGAAACTCAACGATATGCGCACGAGTTACCTCAGTAACATCCAGATCTCCGATAACTTCGATTAGACGCTCAATCTGAAGGCCAGCCTCGTACAATGCTTTAGCGTCTTTGTCTTTAAGAATCTCAGACTGGTGATACCTCTTAAACACATTAGATATGGAGTATTGAGATGCCTTTTTGCGTTTAGGCTGATGTTTATTGGCTAAAGGGTTAACTGATAGAGGTTTATCTGCAATAGGATTAGATATTGCTTCGTAGCCATAGTCACGGTTGTAACGCGCTCTACATAGCGCTTCGATGCGATGAATGTAGTGATAGAAAGCTACTGCTAATTGACGGAAAGACTCACTGTGAGAAGAGACAACTAAACCCTCTCTATCTAGTTGAGCAACAATAAACTCTTTTAGTTCATCTGCTAGCTCTTGAAGCTGGTCAGGGGTAGCAGTATCAACCTCGTTGCCACATATGGACAAAGTATCAGACAAGCCAAATTCACGGACTGTGCCTTCCGCATCTAAAACCCTTTTTAGGAAAAAATCGTAGTTACCAGAGGTGTCAACTTCATTCTTTACGTACTCATACCAACGCTCTGCGATGATTGCGCAGTCTCTAACATTGAGTTCGACATTGGATGAATTAGATAGCTTTAACTGAGCAACGGCGATCTGCTTCTGTGCATCGGATAGACACTCAGTAAATCGTGGTTTAGCTTCAGAAAGATTTTTAGTTTGAAGAGATTTTTTGAAGACTGTCTTACCGATTATAGGAACCAGCTTTTTTGGGACAGCCATTCTAAAGTAGTAAACACCAGTTTGAGGATGCTTATAAGGACTTGCCATGATGTTCGACATTGTACCTACTCTTTGTACCAGTAGGCAGCTTACATTAAAACACCAAACCCCTGTATTATAAGAAGTTCTTACACTACAAGGGCTTATAGAATGTGGCGGTGAGTGAGAGATTCGAACTCTCGATACGTATTGCTACGCAATTAGCATCACCTATCGGCGATGTGCCGTATAAAGATCAATGACTTATCTGCACTGAGAAAACAAGACTAGCACGCTAGTGTATGTAGTTGTGTGGGCTCATTCTATCGCAAAAACATACATTCTGCTGACTTTTTTAATCCCACTTTCACCTAGACTATCTACTCCATCCAAGCAACTGTCTGGATGGTGCTGTCTTTCACATATGGAATTGTGGATACACATAGATGCATGCTGAAAAGGTTTGGAGCAATCCATAGTTTCCTGAATCAAGAGGAACTATAGTTTATGCCTAGAAATCAATTTTCTATCACTAAACAAATCATTGAAGCCAATCTAAAAAAGTCACACAAATCAACAACCACTGAAACTATGGTGTTAGTTGCTCTCTCTAGCTATTTAAGCGATAAAAGGGGGATTAATGTGTTCACTTGCTATCCAAGTCAAAAAACTCTCGCTGACAATGCAGGTTGCTCAACAGTTGCAGTTAACCGCGCATTGAAAAAGTTCGAAGAACTAGGGTTTATAAAGAGCAAGTATAGAACCACGCCACAGGGCGGCTCTACTTCAAAACTTTATACATGGCTTGGGATTCCAAGACCTAAGGAAGAGGAGGCAGAAAATTCTAGCCCTACAAATGGAGCTAGTGACACTGTGAGTTTGGAATCACAAACGGATGATATTTCAGAAACCAATGATTCAGAAACTCTAGCTGGTTTAACTGCTGATGTAGTTCAACCACCGAGAGAGCAAGGTCAAACAACCAGTGACTGGTGGCATGATTTTGTACAAGAAGAATTAGAAGTTGATGAATCACCGTTCTAAGATTGCCTCTTCGGAGGCTTTCTTTCTCTGTGTTATCCCCCCTATAAACACATGTTGCCCCCCCAATAAACTGGCTTTCCTATCCCCATATACTCAGTTTAGACAAACATACTAAGGAACATACTATCTATCCTACTATTTATCATACTAAATACTTGAGTTAGACACTGAAAGAAAGGAGATAGATGGAAAGATAGATATAGATAACCACTTCCCCCTTTCAGTGAATCCTTACCCTCTCAGTGGATAGTCATGGTAAACGGACAAATCCTCTATTCGTACATGTATGAAAGTAGCCTAGTTTCGATATACCCAACTCCCTTTGAATCCTGCATTCAAGTCCCGTCTATCACATCGAGCTTGAATCTGCTTCGACATACCTTCCTTCAATCTAGTTTTTGGAGCAATCCAAATCCCTGACAGTAGTAAACACGCTATCGAATACTCTAATTGATATCGCTTAGCTTCAAAGTGATACCACTGGTATACAACTCCTTTAGCTTCACTTAGAGACATCACTTGACTTTGACCAGTTAGTGTTCTGAAAGCCATTTTAAACTCTGGATCGCCCCATTTGTCAGGTTGAGAATAAAGGCGCATAACCACACTTTTAGCCTCTTCGACTGTTAGTTGCTTGCGCTGCCTTGTTTTGTATCTTTTTATAGATTTGTTTTCTTTAAAGTTTTTATGCTCACTCACCTTTTTTGAAGCTTTGGCATCACCCTTTCGAGTGAAGCCTAACGCCTCTAACTGTCGTTGAATCTCACTTGTCATCCTAACCTTTGGTGGACGACGAGCACGTTTAGGCTTGTCAGACTTGCATGTTTTACCACGCTTAACACTAGATACAGTAGCAGTACGCCCACTCCAAGGGGTTTTGTTCTCAGTTGGGATAGACTCCGGCTCATTGAAAGTTACATCACTGGCAACCACATCACGAAACGTCACCGTAGTATTTACACTATCACCGCTGAAAACGTGATTATCTAGAGTGCGATTTGTATATTTTTTCACCTAACAATTTCCAATTTATATCGATCACTCAACTGCTAGTTGTGGTGGTAGATTGGATTTTTTCCTAATAGGTGTTCCTTGGATCGTAATACGCTCAAAGTTACCAATTGGCGTCCAGAAAAAACCACTAGATATCATTGGGTTAATAATATCTTCACCACCAGATTTCTTTAAAATATCCTCTCGTGCTCGAACTTCACGACTGCCTCTTCGAATAGGGATTACATTAAATAAGTCAAAAGAAAATGCAGAGGCTTGAGTTATCGGCAACGCTTCATAATCTGCTGGAACACCAGTTTCCATAGTTGTTATTTTGGTCGGGCGAGAACTGCACCCTACAATAGCGACAGTAGCCAGCATAAGTATGAAAGCTGATTTTACTTGCTTGATTTTCATTAAAGCCTCACGAAATTAGTTTAGTAACATTTGCTTTTTTAGCAGTAGCAGCATACTTCGCTAACTACACATATCTAATGTTAACTATGCAACCGTAAGTAAAGGAACTAAGACAATGAAATTTCAGAAAAAACCTACAGAAAGCATATCTAAAGCCTTGAGTTTGTTGTTATAAGAAAAACCAGACAAATAAATTTTACCTGTAGTTAACTTACCCACACTATGCCCCATCAGTGAACCTATCAGCTCTTCTTTCACTCCTGCATTAAATAGCTCTGTAACCACGTAGTGGCGTAGAGAGTGAAATGATACCTCTTTGATATCTAATGACTTTAAAAGCTCTGAGAAGTACTTACTAGGCTTTCCTGCATAGCCATTTTGTTTACTGTATGGAAGAGTGAATAGGTGTTCATTCTTTCCTTTACCTGCTACCAACTCATTTAGTAAATTCAGTAAAGGAGTAGTAACGGGCAAAACTCGCTTACTCGATGAATTCTTTAGTTTTTTATCATCATGATCATCATTTATGCTCAATGTTGGTTCATCTCCCAATTGAACATCACACACCCTCAACTGGGCTATTTCATTGAGCCTACAGCCTGTTAGAGCCGCTATACGAGGAAGATAATACTTCCATTCATCTTTACTCTTTTTATAGCTCTGCGTGGCTCTCAAAAGCTCTCCTAGCTCTTGCTTGGTTATAGCTCGTTTAGGTCTAACTGGTGTCTTTTCGACTGCTACTTTGAACCAATCTTGTTCTACTTTATGACCAACTCTGCCGAAACAACTAGACAGTAATCTAAGCTTCTTCTTCATAGTAGTAAGGCTACAAGTTTGGGTTTTCTTCCATTGCTCAATGTGTGACTGTCTGACACTATCTAACGTAGTTGATTGGCTTAGAGAGCTAACAAAGCTATTCCAACAGTTTTTGTATTCTGTTTGGCTTTTGATACTGAGGTCTGTTAGATGATTAGAGATATCAATACTCTGAAGCAAAAGAGCTTTCTTTGACTGAGAGCCTTTAAAATCACTATAGATTGACTTGATGTCTTCTAAGGTTGGGAGAGTAATTTGCTGTATGCGAATTGCTATTTCTGACGCGAACTTAACCGCTTGTAGGTAGTCTCTCGTTTTTAGACTCAATGTTGGCTGGTGGTGCTTACCATTAACTCTAAGATTCCAGCGGAACGTAAAAACACCCGTCCTACTGGTAATAAGGTAAAGTGATTTTCTAGAAGATAGCCTTTGATTCGATAACATGTGTTAGCTCCAGTGTGGGCTAGCGTTATCTCAATAAGCCTTTAATAAGAAAAAAGGCCTGATAAATCAGACCTTTAGAATGTGGCGGTGAGTGAGAGATTCGAACTCTCGATACGTTGCCGTATACACACTTTCCAGGCGTGCTCCTTCAGCCACTCGGACAACTCACCGAATCAAATTGTGGTTAGCATTCTTGGCTAACGAGGCGCTAATTTAATGATTATGAGCCTCATGGTCAAGGCTAAACCGTAAAAAAAGCCTTCTTTTACACTCGTTTGCTCACTAAGTAACTAAATTGAACAAAACAGTGTCAATCAAACGCCTTGATGATAACCCGGAACGCGGAACCAACGACGGCACATATCCAAAAAGTAGCCGTATAACACGCCCATTCCACAAGAAACCACAGCGTTGCTCGCAACTGCCGTAACAATTTGATCATACGATGCACCAACGGCTAAAAGAATGCCGGCGTACACAGGTGATTGGAAAAGCACATACGATACAAGATCAGACACATTTTTCATGAAAGAAGAAGGTGAAAGTTTGTTACCTTGGCGCAAAACCCAATCACGGAACATGCCATAAGGCCAAGCAATCGCGATATTTACTGGTATAGACAACGTGCGTGATGCCAGAGACTGCTCAAACGTCATTCCTGAAATCAAAATCTCGATAATCATCCCTGTAATAAAGCAAAAAACAACCATAGCAAAAGTATCCGCGGCGGCATGACGAATACAAAATGGTCCACGAGACTTCATTTACAACCCCTAAAATCAAACACTGCAATTAATAAAGAACTAAATATGATTAACTGCCACACAACTTAATTACCAGTTAATGACACTATTAAATCACAACATTTGTAGATTATGGCTCCATATTTAAAATGAAGTTGTAAATTAATAACCAACTTTAGAAACAAAAGTAGTTTTTTTCACCGTTTTAGAGAAAAAACAGGATTTTAAGGGTAAAAAAGGCACAAAAATATGGAAATGGCTTACTTTTAAGAGGGTTGAAAATGAGTAGATGGTATAGAATTGGAACAAAATTTGGTTTTATTACACCAATTACAAACGCTTATGCTACCTAGATGTAAAAACTCAGAGTATAAATGACGGCACAAAGCGCTACCGATATGGTAAAAATACGCTGAAGTTCAGGAAGTGCCAAAAGAGCGGCGAAGAAAACAAATGGACTGCTTTTTTACCTGTATATTACGGCGTAGCAAGTAACATAGTTAATGTGTCTATATCTTCCTGATCGGGTGGAGATTGACGCAGTAGATCGCGTTTAATCCTAGTGATTACCTCCGACAATACCTCATCTGTATTAGGTTGAAGGCTATCCATTATAGCAAGTAGCGCATCAAGCGCGTCTCCGAGGTTGCCATTATCTAGAGCGACATAAAAGCTAATCAGCAAAGAATCGGTTCCCAACACTTCTAATGCTTGTTGATTTTGCTTGGTTTGATATTGATACAGCAAATCGGCATGTCGGTACAAAGCATCATCCAGTTCGGACTCCACTATTGGTTTAGCAATGATATGGTCAGCGCCTACGCCTAACATGCGCTCTTGGGTCTCTTTGAACACATCTGCAGTACAACCAAATATCAGTACCGACTTCGCAGCGCTGCTCATGGAGCGAATTGCTGAGATTGCCCCAACTCCATCAAGGACAGGCATATGGTTGTCCATCAATATTAAATCGAACGGCTCTACAGCTATTTTATTTACCGCTAGCTGCCCATTTTCAACACTTGAGCATTCAAAGCCCTTTGCTCTTAAGAAGGTTTCCATAATGATGGCGTTGGTTCGATTGTCCTCTACTATCAAGGCCTTCAAACCATTGCAATTGAGCTTGTGCCTATGTCCTGATTCCACTTTCCCCGGTTCGCAAGGAGAGATCTCAACTTCAACCGTAAATGTAGTGCCGATATTTTCTTGGCTTTGCACAATCACATGACCGCCCATGTGCTCGGCGATCTCTTTGACAATTGCAAGGCCAAGGCCAGTCCCGCCGAAGCGCCTTGTGGTTGATGATTCTGCTTGCTCAAATGGGCGAAATATACGTTTTTGCGCCTCTTTAGATATCCCTATTCCCGTGTCTTTTATCGCGATAACCAACACAGTTTTGTCATAGTGAGTTTGCTCACTCAGCGTCACTTCAACAATGCCTCTATCAGTAAACTTAACGGCGTTATTGAGTAAATTAAACAACACTTGACGAAGGCGCGCTTTGTCGTTGTCATACCAGCGCCCAACTGGGACTAACGACGTCACCTTAAACTGCAATCCTTTCTCTGCACACAAGGTATGATAAACGCTTTTTATACTGCCGATGATCGATTCTATGGGGAATGGTGAGTTCGAAAACTCTACATGTCCCTGCTCTATCTTGGAGTAATCAAGAATCTCGTTCAGTAGCGTCATCATGTGATCACCAGAATCGTATAATGTACTGAGGTGTTTTCTTTGTTCGTCCGTTAACGGCGTTTTGAGCAGGATTTGAGCGGTGCCGAGTACCCCATTCATCGGCGTACGTATTTCATGCGACAAAGTGGCAAGAAAAGCAGTTTTGGCATTTGTCGACGCTTGGGCTTTTACTCTCTCTTGTTCGAGGTAAATGGTCTTCTCGTTGAATTTGGTAATGAGATGGCCGATTTCGTCCTCACTTCCGTAATCGATATCAATGATCCCGCCAGTTTTGGAATCATCAATTTTTGTAGCGATTCGTACGATAGGTTCGACAATGTATCGGTTAAGTAAATAGTACCCAACGAGAACGCATAGCAATAAGAATGGGATGATGCCGCCTTCAACACTCATGACTTGCTCGAACACTTGATCTGCCACTTTCGCCTTAGCATTGACAACTTCTAGCTTCCAATGAAATTCACCAAAATCGAGTTTACTAATGTACATTTGTTTGGTGATTTGAAAGTTGTGTTCGATGATGACATTCGATTTAGCATCTCGAATGACCACACCCAAAGAGTATTGGTTGGTGTGCTCACGAATGAATTGGAATAAGGCCTCCAAAGAAAGGTCGACCGTCGCAACGCCTGCAAACTCTCCATTTCTATAATACGGCGCAGAGGCGGTAATCATTTGAACTTGAGTGAAAGTATCAATATACACCGCAGACCAACTCACCGTGCCTGACGGTTGTTCAGCGGCTGCACGATACCACGGCTCATTGTCATAACCGCCAGATTCTGGATTGTTGTATGAATGAATCTGATCGATGTTCCCCTCACTGTTCTTGTTAAAGAACAAACTGGTAAACCGCCATCGTTCTTCTTTGAGTTCTGGTTTGGGCCACAATCCACCACTGACGATGATCTCATCGCTTAATCTTAAAATCTGAGGAATGGTCGATTTAAGGGAATTGCTTTGGTTTGAGCTTTGCGCCAGCCCAACCAAGCTATTCAGTACGCCCGTGGATGTGATGAGCGGCTCTTTTATCTGGGAAGCAAGCAGTTGGGTACGTAAATCGAGATTTCTTTCTAGTTTGTCACGGACAGGTGGCTCAACCACCAAGTACACCACCGATCCTATCGTAGCGATAAAAAAACACAGGTACAGTGTGAGAGCGAGAATGCTTTTTTTTCTAAGTGACGAACGAATTTCCATATCTGTAGACGAATCATTCCCTAATATCGATTTATCACTGATTGATTGGTAAGATGAGCGCAACCAATCAGCCCATTAACAAATGGTATTCTATTTTGAAACTACAAGACATGCTTTCTCTTCCAGAACTTGATGGAAAACTACTAAACCTAGCGAAAACTCAAGGCTTTGTAACCGCGATGGCATCAGCGCCAAACGTGTTGAACCCTCAAGAGTGGCTACCATTCTTATGGGGCGGCGAAGAGACAGCACCTTTCTCAGATGGTGAACAACTAGAACTGTACATTGATGAAATTGTACAAATGTGGAACCAAACTCGACCAGCTTTGCTAGAAGGTTCTTGGCAATGGCCTGAAGGTTGTACTCTCGATGAGCAAGACATTGTCTCAGCAAGTACTCGTGATTTCTGTGAAGGTGTACTTCAAGGTTGGCAACTGACACGTGATGATTGGGAAACGTTAATGCCAGAAGACAGCGAAGACAGCGCCCTATTGGGTGGTGTGCTGCTCTCTCTTACTATGTTGTACGATCCAGAAACCACCATTGCAACGCTTGCAGAGCAAGGCATGGAAGGCTTAGAGCAATTTGAAGAGATCTTCAATGCTATACCTGTGATGCTATGTGGTCTTACTCAACGCGGTGTTGCGTTGGCTGAAGAGCAATAAAATAACGTAATCGTCGATCATTGAAATTGAACATCTGATATGAAAAAGCTCTCCGAATGGAGAGCTTTTTCATTACGTCAAAATCACATGTGGAATGTAGCGCGCCATATCTTGTGTCACTAGGCTACTATCTTCACGAATCGAAATACCCGCCGCTCTATCATTGACGAGCCAACTACCGATTAACGTATGGTTCTGCCCAAACTTAGGCAGCGGATGATATTTCTGGACGATATTGAATTTCGATTCATAAGGCCCCGGCGTTTTCACCAAGCGCTTTCCATCTTTGACGATCTCAATATTCGCCCCCTCTCGCGAGAATAACGGTTTGATGACATAATCGTTCAAACAACTCGCGTTTGGGTCATTAGCAAAATAGGCAGGCAAAAGATTGGGATGATTTGGAAAGCGTTCCCACAACAATGGCAAAAGTGCTTTATTGGATAAAATCGATTTCCACATGGGTTCTAGCCAGTTGACGTTTGCAGTCGCTAAATATTTCGCGTATTCCTCTTCAAACATGAATTCCCAAGGATAAAGTTTGAACATCCAACGAATGGCTCGTTCGTCCACATCCACAAATTTTCCGTCTTCCGTTACACCAATATCTTCGACATGCACAAAAGCTGTCGCTAGCCCCGCCTCGCGCGCGCAGTCTTCTAAATACTGTACCGTCGCTTTATCTTCTTCTGTGTACTTGCAACAGCTAAAGTGGAGAGTTTGTCCCGGTTGATATTTGGCTATCTCCGCAAAACGCTCAATCAGAAAGTCTTGAAGAATATTGAATTGATCCGCAGCTTGATGAATTCGACCTTTGTTAACTACATCTTCCAGCCACACCCACTGCCAAAAACCCGTTTCAAACAAACTTGTCGGTGTATCGGCATTGTTTTCGAGTAGCTTTGCTGGTGATGTTCCGTTATACGCAAAATCCAAACGAGAATAGAGTGAAGGCTCTTTTCGTTGCCACGAAGACGCGACCTGTTCCCACATCAACTCAGGAATCGCACATTTCGTCAGTAGTTGCTCACAGCGAACCACCTCATCCACAATAGACAAGCACATCTGATGCAGTTCTTCAGTGGGAGATTCTAGGTCGTGCTCGATTTGCTCCAGCGTAAATTGGTAGTAAGCACTCTCATCCCAATACGGTTGCCCATACATAGAATGAAAACCAAAACCAAACTGGCGTGCTAATTCACGCCAGTTTTCTCGTTCTTGTATCTCTCGTCGAAACATAATCAACCGCCACGACTGACCGAAACCGCTTTCCCGAATCCACCTCGAGACATGGCTCTTCCAATGGTTCCGCCCCCACGTTTGTTTAAGTTACTGGTCGCGACTTTGGTCGACTGGTTACGATAGGAGCCAAAAAACTGGCCTGCACCGTTATAAAATTTGGACTTATAGCGGTACATCGGTTCCGAATAATAACTCTTGTTGTAACCTTTCAAATCATTAACTGAACGACTATAGAAAAAGCCGCCAAAATGAGGGACATAAGCACGAGAGCTTGAGCTGTAGTAACAATCGTCTTCGTAAAAGTCGTTTTCACATTCGAATTCATTGTTATAACGAGGAGCATTTCGTTCAGCACGAGTCAATGCCTCTTGGTAAGCAATATCACACTGCTCACTAAACTCTGGCGAGTTGGATTTACATTCATCGGCGTCAGAAAAAATGTAGCCTTCAGTCTTTGATTCTTGGGTCGCAAGGAAGAAAATTCCGCCAAATGCCGCGAACGGTATGATTTTTCCAAGCTTTAAGCTTTTATCCATGGAAGAACGTTTAACGTTGGAACTGCGCTTCATCGTTCCTCCTAGTACGTCATACAAGCAGCATTCAACATGCCGACCGATATAGAAACCGCCGCAAGTACAATGCCTGCAGGCAGCTCATCTTTTTCGATACGCTCAGTAACTCTTGGCAGCAAAATAAAACGCACGATGGCAAATGCGATGATTTGCGCAAGCATGGCAACAACGCCCCAAACCATAAAGTCGACAATGTTGACTGAGTTTTTTGCCGCACCCGAAATCGCAATACAATACCCCAGAAAAGCGCCACTCAACGCCACTGCGGCTGCGGTATTTTGCTTTTCCTTGATCAGATGCCATTCATCATAAGGCGTAAGCTTGACGTAGATGAACTTAAACGCCAAAACAAAAATAACGGATACTGAGAAGTAGAGTAAAAAGTTTGGAAAACCTGCTAACAGGCCGGCAATCATGTGCATTATTGTTCCTTGTTCATTTCTTTCCATGCAAAATCATCAATACGTTCATCTGCAATGTAAAACAGCTTGGTACCCGGTGGCACTTCCGCATCTAAATCTGGGTTGAGTTGGATACCGTTGCCGATATCAAACGCAATCAACGTCGCGTGGTGACGCTTTTTGATAAAGCCAAAGATGCTCTCAATGGTGGTGATAGGTTGATTCTCAGGATAAATGACTGAGTACTGTGTCATCCCACGGGTGGATGCCAGTAATTCTTGGTGCAAGGCGCTAGAGCCAGGGTCTACTGCCGCTTTCGCCAACATTTCTGCTCCTACGGCAGGAATGCATTCTGCTTTAGGGCAATGCTGACTGAGCAATCGACCTAAGGCGTCGTCTTTAAAATAAGCCAGCAAGTGTGCGTCAGGATTCACAGAGGCACAATAAAGCGCAGCGGATAGCGTAATGTCATCCGAAAGATTATCAACAATGATACAACTCGCATCAGTAATGTTGGCGTTCTTCATTTCCTGTGCGTCGGTATAACTGGTCACTTTGATAAAATGAATCTCACCCGGCAATGGGTTTTCAATATCAGAGCGACTACACAACACGATAGGGCGCTTGCCTTCTTCTTCGTGTTGCAACATACGAATCAAGTGCATTGTTCTCGCCCCGTTCCACCCAAGCAATACGATATGATTTTCCACTCTCACACTCCGTTTACCCAAAATACCCGCTCGCCAATAATCGATTGCAGAACCAGCGACACGCCCCAGTAATGCAGCAAACAAACTCAAGCCACCGGGAATAACAAACAACACAACAACCCACTTCCCTAAGTCTGTGACCGGAGAGTGATCTCCATAGCCCACCGTACTAGCGGTGACCATGAGGTAATAAATGAAGTTGGAGAAGTTGTCCGTTAGCGCTTTTTCACCCGCAAGAGCCAAAAACCCCCACGATAAACTGATGTACAAAATGCTAATAACAAGAAGGTTTCGGTTGCTCAATTTAAATAGGTGCGAACTAAGCCACTTTTTAACTACTAGCCACACAGCCATAAATATCCGGTCCCTGCATTTACAAAATCAATCAATATTAAACTATTGATAATCAAAAACAAAAAAACCAGCCATATTCGGCTGGTTTTTTGGGATTTATCTTAATAAATAGAAGTGATTACGCGTTACCTTTCACTTGCATATTTAGCTGCTCGGCAAAGTCTAGCATGCGGTTCAGTGGAATAAGAGACTTCACTCGTAGCGCTTCATCTACGAAGATTTCGTGCTCTTCTCCGCCTTCACTAAGCGCTTTTTCAATCGCTTTCAAACCGTTCATTGCCATCCAAGGACAGTGTGCACAGCTGCGACAAGTCGCGCCAGCACCAGCCGTAGGCGCTTCGATCAATTCTTTTTCTGGCACCAGTTGTTGCATCTTAAAGAAGATGCCTTTATCCGTTGCCACGATCATTTGTTGGTGAGGGAGTTCTTTCGCAGCCTTGATAAGCTGACTTGTAGAGCCGACAGCATCAGCCAATTCCACCACACTTGCTGGTGACTCTGGATGAACAAGAATCGCAGCATCTGGGTAAACACTCTTCATCTTACGAAGTGCATCAGCAGAAAATTCATCATGCACTACACACTCACCTTGCCAAAGCAACATATCTGCGCCCGTTTTATTGGCAATGTATGAGCCCAAATGACGGTCTGGTCCCCAAATAATTGGCTTATCTTCAGCGTCTAAATGTTCCACGATTTCAAGCGCGATACTTGATGTGACCACCCAGTCAGCACGAGCTTTCACTGCCGCAGAAGTGTTTGCGTAGACAACAACCGTATGATCTGGGTGTGCATCACAGAATTCACTGAATTTGTCCGCCGGACAACCTAGATCAAGTGAACATTCCGCTTCCAGCGTTGGCATTAGAATTCGTTTTTCTGGTGTCAGAATTTTAGCCGACTCCCCCATAAAACGTACGCCTGCAATAATCAGTGTGCTTGCTGGGTGGCGGTTACCAAACTTAGCCATTTCTAGTGAATCACCAACAAAACCACCTGTTTCTTCCGCTAGTGCTTGAATTTCAGGATCGGTGTAGTAATGCGCGATCAGTACTGCATCTTTTTGTTTTAGCAGCTCTTTGATGCTCGCGATATAAGACGATTTTTCTTCTTCGCTTAACGGAATTGGTTTTGGTGGGAATGGGTAAACAGTGTCGATTTTATCTAATATGTGGCTCATTGCTCTTGCTCTACGCAACTTCCTTTAATCCGCGTATTGTAACCTCGTTAATTTTTAAAAACCAACCTG
Organism: Vibrio sp. S457-15; assembly: GCF_000960545.1. Taxonomy (NCBI): domain Bacteria; kingdom Pseudomonadati; phylum Pseudomonadota; class Gammaproteobacteria; order Vibrionales; family Vibrionaceae; genus Vibrio; species Vibrio sp. S457-15. The sequence continues at coordinate 221,434 of NZ_JYOQ01000005.1, forward strand.
TAACTAGAATTTCTAGCGGTCTAGACGTATATCTTTGTTGCATGTGGCATTTTCTTATACGTGGCAATTTTGTAAAAAATTTAAAAAGCAGAAGACATCTAAAAAGAAAAAGGAAGCCGAAGCTTCCTTTTTAGAATGGTGTTTATTTCAGCTTTGAGCCAGCCAGTTTAGCCGACGCACTACCTGGGTATTCATCGACAACTTGTTGGTAGTATTTTTTCGCTTGAGCGGCATTGTTATTACGCTCTGCGATTTCACCTAACTTAAGCAAGGCGTCAGCTCGTTTGTTAGAGTCTTTATAAGACACTACCGCAGCAAAGCTTTTCACCGCGTCTTTATCCTGTTTCTTAGCGAAGTACAATTGGCCTAACCAATAGTGTGAATTCGCTGAGTATGTGGAATCAGGATAGTCTTTCTGGAACTGCTGGAACGCAGCAATTGCACCGGTGTAGTCACGCTTTTTAAGGATTAAGTCAACCGCATTTTGGTATGCCGTTTGCTCATCAACATTTGGCGTGTATTTACCACTAGTTTCTGTTGGTTTGGTTTCTTTTACCGGTGCCGACTTCATCTCACCGCGAATACGGTCAAGCTCGACAAACAACTCACGTTGACGCTGCAACATTTGCTGCATTTCGTAGCTATTTCGCTCTAATTGACCACGCAAATCACTGATCTCTTGTGACATTTGGTCAATCTGCTCTTGCATTTGAAGCTGAACACGGTTGCGATTTTGTAGTAGACGCTCTAATCGCTCGACTTCCGTTTCAGATGAACGGCTCTTAGAGGCTGAGGATGTGCTGTTGAGATCGGATACTGGAGCTGGTGCAGCGAACGCGAAGTTCGCTGCACTTGCCAGTAACGTAAGCGCAACAGCGCGCTTAGTGTTACTGAACATGAGGATTTCCTCGAATTAGTATACTAGAACCGCGCGACGGTTTTTAGCGTACACTTCATCTGATTGACCTAGAAGAAGTGGCTTCTCTTCACCGTAGCTAACGATTGAGATTTGATCTGCTTGTACACCTAGCGCTTGTAGGTAGTTAGCAACTGCTTGAGCACGACGCTCGCCTAGAGCGATGTTGTACTCAGGAGTACCGCGCTCATCAGCGTGGCCTTCAATCGTTACTTTTAGAGCAGGGTTCTTGATTAGGTAAGAAGCGTGAGCTGCTAGCATCTCTTCGTAATCACCTGCAATTGTAGAGTTGTCAAACGCGAAGTAAATTGTTTGAGTTTCGCGAAGTGCTTGCTCTTTTAGCTCTTGTTCAGTTAGCTGACCGCTTTGATCGATCGGCGTCGCTACTGTTGTTTCTGCTGCAGCATTGTTGTTAGTTGCTGCGCCAGTGTTAGAAGCTGCGTCGTCGCTTGAACTACACGCAGTCATAGCCATTACAGGAAGCGCGATTAGTAGCCCTTTTAGAACCTTGTTCAGTTGCATCTTATTTTCCTTTATTAATCAAACTTATTACTACAAAAACGGTGACCACGCAGGCGCTCTCACACGCCCATTTGTTGCCGGTAATCTAGCTTTAAATCGACCATCAATTGACACCATCGATAGTACGTTTTTCTTGTTGTAAATCGAGCTATACACAACCATGCCACCGTTTGGGGCAATACTCGGAGACTCGTCTAATAGAGTCTTAGTTAAGACTTGAAGAGCACCAGTTTCCAAATCTTGTTTCGCCAAATTAAAACCTGAATCACTGCGATTCACCATTACTAGGAATCGGCCATCAGGTGTGATTTGACCACCCAAGTTTTGGCTACCTTGCCAAGTCAAGCGATCGATAGAACCGCTGCCCAAATTTACTTGATAAATCTGTGGTTTACCACCCCTATCCGATGTGAAAATCAGCGATTTGCCATCAGGGTGCCAGAACGGTTCAGTATTATTTGATCTGCTACGCGTAATTTGGGTGAGTTTGCGAGTTTTCAGATCAAAAGTGTACACCTGTAGAGTGCCCGTCTTAGACAGTACAAGCGCTAACTTGTTACCATCAGGAGAGAATCTTGGCGCACCATTATGGCGAGGGTATGACGTAATTTTTTCACGTTCACCGGTATAGATGTTCATGATGAAAATTTCTGCTTGGCCATTTTGGAAGCTTACATACGCAAGTTTCTGCCCATCTGGAGACCATGCAGGAGACATCAGAGGCTGCTTAGAACGCAATACTAATCGCTCATTGTAACCATCGTAATCAGCAACACGAAGCTGGTACGGGAAACGGTCTTTGTCGTTTACAACCACGTAGGCAATACGAGTCATAAATGCGCCACGTTCACCAGTCAGTTGTTCATAGACAAGGTCGGAAATACGGTGAGCGTACTCACGCATACGAGGGCCTTTTACCGTAGCCACTTTGTTAAACAAAACATGGTCTTTAGATAAAACAAGCTCGCCGTCACTCCCTAGAGCTTTGCTCTGCCCACCAGTTAACTGACCGCGTACCACATCAACAAGCTGGTAATTTACAACGTAATCGCCTTGCTCATTTTGCTTGATAGAGCCAGTTAACAGCGCATCTACACCAAGGCTTGTCCACGAATCAAAGTTAACTTCTGATTCATTGAATGGCGTTTGTGGCATTTTATTAGTTGGCACTGGGCTGAACTTACCACTGCGCTGTAGGTCAGATGCAATGACAGCAGAAATGTCGGTAGGAAGTGGTTGACTGCCCTCCCATTTAAAGGGAACAACAGCAATTGGTCGTGCCGAATCAATACCATCAGTAATGACCAGCTCCAATGCAGCGTGCGCTACATTTGTTAGACTGCCTAGCAGTACAAACATTCCTAGTAAAAGACGTTTAATCACGGCTTATCCCTTATTGTTGTAGTGCGACCGTAAGGTTAATATCCTTCAGCCTTTGGTTAACTGTTGAATCGGTTGACATCGGGAAACTTGGTACTTGTGCAATTGCACTCTTTGCAGCTGCACATACTCTAGAGTCACCAGAAAGCACGTTAACTGACGAAACAATCATGTCAGTTCCCGTAGGAATCAGCTTAATGTTAACTCTACACTCCTTTCCCAATAGGTAGTCATCCTTTAGCAATCGGCTTTGAATAAGCTGAATATAGATTGAACTGTAGCGGGAAACCTCATCAGCCACAAATTTCCCCTGAGCCTGTTGGTTTGCACTCGCTTCACTTTCTAGGCCAGCAAAAATATCATCCAGTGCAGCTTCTTGCTCTTTACGCTCACGTTCTAAACGCTCAAGGCGCTCTTTTTCTTTACGCGCTTTTTCCGCAGCTTCTTTTGCCGCTTTTTCTTTCGCAATGCGTTCTTGCTCAGCTTTTTGAGCCGCCTCGCGTTCACGTTTTGCCTTTTCTTCCGCTTCTTTTGCCGCCTTCTCGCGAGCTACTTGCTCTTGTTCCGCTTTGGCAATCGCCGCTTCTTTGGCTAAACGTTCCTGCTCTGCTTTACGTACAGCTTCTTCTTTCGCTTTACGCTCTTTCTCAAGTTTAGCTGCACGCTCTTTTTCTTGGCGAACTCGTTCTTCTTCTACTTTGCGTTCCTGCTCTTTTTGCTTGCGAGCCGCTTCAGCTTCTCTGGCCGCTTTTGCATCTTTCGCTTGCTGTTCTTTCAACTTACGAATTTGTTCTTCTTCAGCCTTACGGTTTTTCTCAAGCTGCTCCGCCTCGCGTCTTAATTTATCAAGACGATCTTGCTCTTTTTTGGCCGCTTTTTCACGCTGCTGACGAATTTCTTTCGCTTGTTGTTGCACCAGTTTAGGGTCTATCACGACAGCCTGAACCATCTGTCCAGATGGCTCAGGTTTGGTCATCGCAAAATCAGTACCCCAGAGCAATGCTGCTACCAAGAGAGCATGCAGACCTACCGATATGACTATCGGTTTAGTGTACTCTTTCGATTGTTTCTTTTTGTCTTTCATGAATATTGACGTTTATTCCCTAATATCGGTCAGGAGCCCTACTTTAGGGATTCCAGCACGACTCAATTCATCAAGTAAAAGGACAACATCAGCGTATGGCGTCGCTGCATCGCCGCCTACTGCGACTGGTGAATCAGGTTTGATGGAACGCTCTGCTTTAACTCGAACAATGACATCTTGCAGTGAAAGACCACGTTGCACTTCTTCATCGTTCACGCTTAGGCCTAAATTGCCGTCACGATCGATTTCAATGATGATAAAGCTGCTATCTGTATCCCCTGCAAGTTCTTGAGCAGGAGTTGCATTTGATGTCTTTGGTAGATCGACATCTACGCCTTGAGTTACAAACGGAGCGGTCGCCATAAAAATAATTAACAGCACAAGCATTACGTCAATATAAGGAACGACGTTAATCTCTGCCGTCATTTTTCGCTTTTTAGGTTGATAACCCGCCATGCTTTATTCCTTATCCGCGCAGTCTCGGCCAGCCATCGCTTGACGATGAAGGATGCTGTGGAATTCTTCTGAAAATGTCGCGTAAGTATGTTCCAGCTTACTTACTTTGTTGCTTAGTCGGTTATAAGCCATTACCGCAGGAATTGCTGCGAATAGACCCATAGCAGTCGCGATCAACGCTTCTGCGATACCTGGGGCAACCATAGAAAGCGTTGCTTGTTTCACTTCACCCAGTGCGATAAACGCATGCATGATGCCCCAAACAGTACCAAACAAACCAATGTATGGGCTGATTGAACCGACAGTTGCTAAGAAAGGTAGGCTTGTTTCAAGCTCATCAACTTCACGCGCAACAGCAACACGCATCGCGCGACCTGTGCCTTCCATAATGTAAGCTGGTGAGTTCGCATTGCTCTTACGTAAACGAGCAAATTCTGTGAAACCTGCGTAGAAGATTTCTTCTGTACCTGCGATCTCGTCTTTGCGCCCTTTCACTTTTTGGTAAAGTTGGGAAAGGTCTGTACCTGACCAGAATTTGTCTTCAAATTGCTCTGCATTTTTTGATGCTTGGGAAAGCACTTTGCTGCGCTTGATGATCATTGCCCATGACGCGATTGACATGCCTAGCAATGTCAGCATCACAAGTTTTACCAACAGACTGGCCTGAAGAAAGAGATCTACAATGGAAATATCAGCAGTCACTATTTGTTAGCTCCGAATTGATAAATGTTGGAATAGCTATTGGTTTCATTTTCTTATTATCGATACATGCTACCTTAACAAAGGCCTTGCACAATATCTTGCCTTGATCATTGACCAACTCTTGACAGAATTGCAAAGACGCACGTTTTATTTCTGACACTCGGGTTAATACTGTCAACTGTTCGTCCAGTCTTGCCCCTTGTTTAAAATCGATATCCATGTGTCGGACAACAAAGCCAATATTTTGTTCCAGTAACACATGTTGAGAAATACCTTTTGCACGCAACATCTCGGTACGCGCGCGCTCAAAGAATTTTAAATAGTTTGAATGATATACAACGCCGCCCGCATCGGTGTCTTCATAGTACACGGTGATCGGCCAGCGGAAGGGATTTGATGTGCCTTGCAAGGGAGTACCAATATATTCAATTCTTTAAAGTGGTTACTATAACTGAAGCAACAGCAATTGGTACTGAACGGAAGGAATATTTTTGATTTTTGTAGAAAAAATAAAAGCCAGACAAACTGCCCGGCTTTTACTCGATGATTTAATAACCAACTTTATTGCAATGTAATTCAATTTACATGAAATAAAGCGCAGTTAGATAAATTAAGATAGCTAACGAGAAGTAAGGGCTAAACAACAATTGCCAGTACCAATTTCTCGGTTTGAAGCCTACGCCGAACACCATACTTGAGCACAATGCCCAAATCAGTGCCGGGGCGATCACTGCGTTAAAGCCACCAATCGCTTGATGGTACGCTTCTGGATCCCACATCACCAATCCTACGTGCATAAAGCCAAGGATGAGGGATAAGACTCTTAACAGAGTCTTATCCATTGGTTCGTGAAACTTCGCTACCTTGTCAGCGAGATTACTCACTGTCTTTGTCCATCATTTCTGAGTGCTCTAACCAAAGAGCGTTGATGATACCGAATGCACAAGCAAGTAGTACACCTAGAATCCATGCGAAATACCACATAGTAATTGCTCCTTAGTATAGTGAGTTTTTGTTGTCTTCAATGTACTGATCATCAAGGCGACCAAACATCTTGTAGTAAGTCCAAGACGTGTAACCAAGGATGATTGGAACCATAACAAACGCTACGCCTGTCATCAGGTTCAGAGTCAACTCAGATGATGTTGCATCCCACATTGTTAGACTGTGGCTTGGCATTAGATCTGAAGGCATGATGAATGGGAACATCGCAAAACCTGCAGTAAAGATAACGCCAGCAACACCTAGGCTTGAAGTGATGAACGAAATCGCACACTTTTCAAGACGAGATGACAATACAGCAAGCAGCGGCATTGCAACACCTAGTACAGGAGCAGCCCATAGTAGTGGGTAGTTTTCAAAGTTCTTCATCCACGCACCAGCTTCACGGATTACCTCTTTGTTTAGAGGGTTAGAAGCTGCATTTGTGTCGATGCCACCAACAATCACGTAACCGTCAATGTTTTGAACCCAGAAGCCTGCGGCAACAAACGCAACCACTGTTAGTAGACCCGTGATTTGAGCGACGTTGCGAGCACGTGTGTGAACTTCACCCGTTGTTTTCATTTGTAGCCAAGTAGAACCTTGCATCAAAATCATGAACAAGCTAACCAGACCACAAAGCAGAGCAAATGGGTTTAGCAGGCCAAAGAATGAGCCATGGTATGTTGGCATCAAAAACTCGCTCAATTGGAATGGAACACCTTGTAGAAGGTTACCAAACGCCACACCAAAGATGATTGGCGGAACAAAACCACTGATTGAGATACAGATATCCCAAGTATTACGCCATTTTGGCTCTTCGATCTTAGAGCGGTAATCTAGGCCCAGAGGACGAAGCCAAAGTGCTGCTAGCGTCAGGATCATTGCTAAGTAGAAGCCTGAGAATGACGTTGCGTAAACCAAAGGCCAAGCGGCGAACAATGCACCACCAGCAGTGATAAGCCAAACTTGGTTACCATCCCAGTGAGGGGCAATTGAGTTAATCATGACACGACGTTGTGTGTCGTTTTTACCGATAATAGGTACAAGCACGCCTACACCCATATCGAAACCGTCTGTTACTGCAAAACCAACTAGTAGAACACCGATTAGTACCCACCAGATGAGTCGCAAGATTTCGTAATCAAACATCTTGTTATCTCCTTACCTTACGCTTCTACTTGGCGGCTAACTTTGTCTTCAACAGAGTCAGCGTTTTGCTCAAAGTGGTAGCGGCCAGTTTTCAGACTGCTTGGACCTTTACGAGCGAATTTCAACATTAGGTAAACTTCTGCAATCAGGAATACCGTGTATAGCGCCAAGATTGCGAATAGTGACGTCCAGATTTCACCTGCAGTCAATGCTGAAGCCGCAACGTGCACAGGAAGAATTTCACCAACAGCCCATGGCTGACGACCGTACTCAGCGACGAACCAACCCGCTTCAATCGCAATCCACGGAAGTGGAATACTCAATAGTGCAGCTTTAAGAATCCATTGTTTTTGTTCGATTTTTTGACGACATGTTTGGATAAATGCCGCACCGAATACGAACAACATAATGAAGCCACAAGCAACCATGATACGGAATGACCAGAATAGTGGCCATACTGTTGGGATTGAATCATCCGCAGCAGCTTGGATTTGCTCTTCTGTCGCATCAACAACATTGTCTGTGTAGCGTTTTAGAAGTAGACCGTAACCTAGGTCACCTTTCACTTCATCAAACGCAGTCATGTTTTCTTCTGACTTGTCACCAGCACGAAGTTTCTCAAGAAGTTCGTAAGCGTACATACCGCCACGAATACGCTCAACGTGCTCATCACGAAGGTCGCGAAGACCTGTCACTTGCTCATCAAAAGAACGTGTCGCGATGATACCCATTACGTAAGGGATCTTGATTGCGTAATCGGTGTGCATGGTTTCTTGGTTAGGAACACCAAACAACGTAAACGCTGCTGGAGCTGGTTCTGTGTGCCATTCTGCTTCAATTGCAGCAAGCTTCACTTTTTGAACTTCACCAAGCTCGTAACCAGATTCGTCACCAAGAACGATGGTTGATAGGATCGCAGCAATACCGAAAGATGCAGCGATAGCAAATGAACGACGAGCAAACGCAATATCACGACCTTTTAATAGGTAGTATGAACTGATGCCTAGAATAAACATTGCGCCACAAGTGTAACCAGAAGCAACCGTATGCACGAACTTAACCTGAGCAACTGGGTTTAGTACAACTTCAGAGAAGCTTACCATTTCCATACGCATGGTTTCGAAGTTGAAGTCCGCGCCTACTGGGTTTTGCATCCAGCCGTTTGCGATAAGAATCCAAAGAGCAGAGAAGTTAGAGCCCAGCGCCACAAGCCAAGTAACAGCTAAGTGTTGGCGTTTAGATAGACGATCCCACCCGAAGAAGAATAGACCAACAAAAGTTGACTCCAGGAAGAAAGCGACAAGTGCTTCGATCGCCAGTGGCGCACCAAAGATGTCACCTACATAGTGGGAGTAGTACGACCAGTTAGTACCAAACTGGAATTCCATGGTAAGGCCAGTAGCCACACCAAGTGCAAAGTTAATACCGAACAGCTTACCCCAGAACTTGGTCATGTCCTTGTAGATTTGCTTGTTCGTCATTACGTACATCGATTCCATAATGGCCAAAAGGAAGGCCATACCAAGGGTCAATGGTACGAATAGGAAGTGATACATCGCTGTTAGTGCAAACTGCAACCGCGATAGATCAACTACGTCAATCATGGTAACTCCTATGTGTCGGCTGAATGACACTCTCTACATATTGCAATCCATATCCAGGTGTTATTCACACTTGAATAATTGTTGAATTATCACAACTCTTTGTTGCAAAAATGTGCTTCATTGGTTAGTTAATTGTTAAGCATCAGCTAATATAGCTGGGGCTAATATTACTTGTAAAAACAGATTGTTTCAAAAGGTTTATAGCCGGAATGCGCTTTGATATACATCAATGTTTATGCGCTGAATTTGCACAAAAATCCATCACATTGATCCAGATCAACCCGTATTAGAAGCGTATGTTAAGAGAGAGTAATCAGGAGAGAAATTAACCAGTTGCATGCAAACATCGAGTTAACAATCAGTGCTTTTTTCTTACCTAATTAGTATTAGAAGAAATTCAATAAATGAGAGGTTGGTCACTTATGGTGAAAGGCTGAGCATTTTTGCTCAGCCTTAGAATCTTATTTTTCAATTCCGAAATGAAGATATGCACGATCTGTGGCGATTCTTCCTCGGGGAGTGCGTTGTAAATAGCCTTGCTGAATCAAATATGGTTCTAGCACATCTTCAATGGTGTCTTTTTCTTCACCAATAGCGGCAGCCATATTGTCGAGTCCAACTGGACCACCACCAAATTTCTCCATGATAGCGAGAAGAAGCTTGCGGTCCATGTAATCGAAGCCCTGAGCATCCACATCCAACATATTAAGCGCTTTATCAGCAACATCGGCACAAATATGTCCGTTGCCCTTCACTTCTGCATAGTCACGGACACGGCGCAATAGACGGTTTGCAATACGAGGCGTACCACGAGCTCGTCGAGCAACTTCTAACGCGCCTTCTGGCTCCATCGACAACCCTAGGCAATCTGCACTGCGTTGAACAATGTTCTGTAGATCTTGCACTTTGTAGTACTCAAGACGCTGAGTAATACCAAAACGGTCACGCAGCGGAGAAGTCAAAGACCCCGCACGCGTCGTTGCGCCAATCAATGTGAATGGTGGCAAATCAATTTTGATAGAACGTGCGGCCGGGCCTTCACCAATCATGATGTCCAATTGGTAATCTTCCATTGCCGGATACAGCACCTCTTCGACCATAGGGCTAAGACGATGGATCTCATCAATGAAAAGCACGTCGTTTTCCTCAAGGTTGGTCAACAACGCGGCCAAATCGCCTGCTTTTTCGAGAACAGGTCCAGAAGTAGTACGGATGTTCACTTCCATCTCGTTAGCAACAATGTTTGCCAACGTCGTTTTACCCAAACCTGGAGGGCCAAAAATAAGTAGGTGGTCTAACGCCTCACTACGCAATTGTGCCGCTTTGATGAAAATCTCCATCTGATCACGGACATGATCCTGACCTTGATAATCCGCCAACTTTTTAGGGCGAATAGCACGGTCAATAACATCTTCATCACGAAACGCTGGATTTTCAGGAGCGATTAAACGATCGGCTTCAATCATACTGTTACCTTGAACTTTCCGTTACACCATTGATTTTAGTGCTTCACGGATCAGCTGCTCGCTGCTCATGTCCGGTTTAGCAATTTGAGAAACGACTTTCGACGCTTGAGTTGGCTTGTAGCCTAGAGCAAGAAGTGCGCTGACCGCCTCTTCTTCTGCACTATTTGACGAAGCGGCAGCCGAGTCAGTAGGAGCGGCATCAGTAAACGGCGTGAATAAGTCGCCAGCTCCCCAACCTTTTAAGCGGTCTTTCATTTCAACGACTAAACGCTCGGCGGTTTTCTTACCAACACCAGGTAACTTCACAAGCGTAGAAACATCTTCACGCTCTACACAAGACACAAACTGGCTCGCTGTCATGCCTGAAAGAATACCTAAGCCAAGTTTAGGGCCAACGCCGTTTGCTTTGATCACTTCACGGAATAGCGCACGCTCTTTTACTGTATTAAAACCGTAAAGCAATTGCGCGTCTTCACGCACAACAAAATGAGTATAAATAATCGCTTCTTCGCCGATATTTGGCAGTTCGTAGAAACAGCTCATTGGCATCTGAACTTCATAGCCAATGCCGTTAACTTCAATTAAAACTTCAGGTGGTTGCTTTTCAAGCAAAATGCCGCGAAGACGTCCAATCACTATAAATACTCTTTGGAAATGAATTTGCGACAGGATAATAAAGAACTGGATAGACATCCAGTCCTTTATGCTGTGGGGTTAGATTTTTGAGACAACTTGATCAAGTTGTTGTGTGAGCGTCCGGACAGCAACAACTTGACCGCTGAGCTCTTTGCCATATTGAGCCACAATCTCGGCAATGTATTTTGTATTCACTACACTATTCGCCACTTCACTACTCGCTTCATCAAGTTCTTTTAGCGCTGCCATTTGCGTTGCCATGATGCTTGATAAACTTTGTACGTCATGAGATATCGTCGTCACTTGCTGAATAATAGTGTTCATCCTCTCCGTGCTTGACGTCACTACGTCTTGACCATGCTTTACTTCTTGCTCACTACGATCAAGTAAGTGACGAATCTCAATAGCGGACTGGCTACTCTTCGCAGATAGCTCTCGTACTTGCTCGGCAACCACAGCAAAACCTCTGCCCTGCTCTCCTGCTCGCGCCGCTTCGATTGCCGCATTTAAAGCCAGCAAGTTGGTTTGCTCTGCGACAGAGGTAATCAAGTCTGCCACTTTCATGATTTCTTCATGGCTAGTAATGATCTGGCTGATCGCTTGGGTAGAATCCTCCAGCAATTCCGAGCTTTTCTCTGCTTGTTGATGAACGTCTTCACTCTTCTCGCGCAGCTCTTCCACAAACTTGCTCGACTCTTCAATCCCTGTGGCCATGTGATGTACTTGTTGGCTCATTTGCTCTGCCGCACTTGCTTGAGATTCACTATTCACGTTGAGTGCATTGACTTGCTCATCCAACTGCGACGATTGCTCATCAAGCGCTTGCGAAACAGATTTCAGCTCTATCGAATTTAAATTAGCTTGTTCCAATACTTCAGCCAGATGCAGTTCACCTTCTGTTGCTTTTTTGGCGACTTGTTCACTTTCGACTTTTGCTGCTTCGGCATTTTCAATCGCATCATCACGTTGCTTAGCAGTAAATGCCTGAGCGATACAAATCACCACCAGCGGCAATACGGTACCAGACCAAATTTCTAATCGCTGAGAAGCTTCCGATAATACCAGTTGAGGAAACTCAAAACCTGAAACATGCTGATGTGTCATTAAGGCGGAAATGGCAATCACCACGCCACTCCAAGCAATAGCGATAAGACGAGTGCCAGATAAGAAGAAAGCGACAACCAACAAAGGCACCCAATAAGTTTGAGTTGAATCAACCACACCACCACTTTGATAAATGATATTGAGTGCATGCACCGACATCCCGACAAAACCAAGGTTAAGTGATAACGCAGGTTGCTTAAACCATTTGAGACTAGAAGCGGAAATAAGCTCAAGAGTAATCAGAATGACAGAAGTTAAGATCAAGCTTTCGTGTCCATGCTTGAACCACTTAATTAAGCTATAAATTCCGACCAGAAAAGCGATGAAGGTAAATAAAGAGAGGATGTCAGCTTGACGTTGTTGCGTTCTCGTCCATTGAGGTTGGCGCGGCATAAATACACTGCGCCACAGCGTGGCTGGATTCATGTTCAATCTTCCTTGATTGATTTCTTATTAGACATCCGACCACTATAGTTTTGCAACATTTTCACAACAAATTTATTCCTTAAATCTGTCTGAGGTGTCTCATTTTTAGTACGGTGAGAGTCTAGCGATAACGCCCTTTTCTCGCACTGCTTGCTTTACCTGCGAGCGCAACCAAGGTCTTGTTCGTATTGGCATGACAAATTGCCACACCGAGTGCATCCGCGGCATCGGCTTGAGGCTTTGCAGGTAATTTTAACATGTGCTGCACCATGTGCTGAACTTGCACTTTGTCTGCACCACCAGTCCCCACTACAGCTTGCTTAATAAGACGGGCAGCATACTCATACACAGGAAGATCCGCATTCACCGCCGCAACGATCGCACTACCGCGAGCCTGCCCTAGCTTTAGAGCAGAATCGGCATTTTTCGCCATGAACACTTGCTCAATTGCAAATACGTCTGGTTGAAACTGGGTGATGATTTCCGTAACGCCGGCATAGATTTGCTTAAGCCGACCTGGCAATTCTTTTTCTGAGGTACGAATACACCCACTGCCAAGATATTGCAGATGACGGCCTTGCTGGCGAATAACGCCATAACCAGTAATACGAGAACCTGGGTCAATACCCAAAATAATTGACATGAAGCGTCCTAAATAACTCGCTATTTTTATTAGAATCTAAACCCAAGCATTCTTAAGTCGTTTGGATATATCCCATTAAAACAAAAACTCCCGCAGGTGCGGGAGTTTTTTCTTTAATTGTTGTGCGCTTATTCTGCGTCTTTTGCTTTCGCTGCAGTTACCGCAATCGCTAGTTCTTCTAGAGCCGCTGGGTTTGCAATGCTTGGAGCATCTGTTAGCAAACACGCCGCTGCTGTTGTTTTCGGGAACGCGATAACATCACGGATGTTCTCAGTACCACATAGCAACATTACTAGACGGTCTAGACCGAATGCAAGGCCAGCGTGTGGAGGCGTACCGAATTTTAGAGCGTCCAATAGGAAGCCGAATTTCAATTGTTGCTCTTCTGCATCGATACCTAGGATATCGAATACCGCTGCTTGCATTTCTGCGTTGTGGATACGTACAGAACCACCGCCCACTTCGTAGCCGTTTAGCACCATATCGTATGCGTTTGAGTTCGCTACTGCTGGGTTCGCTTTTAGCTCTTCCGCTGTCACACCTAGAGGTGATGTGAATGGGTGGTGCATCGCGTGTAGGTTGCCTTCGTCGTCTTCCTCGAACATTGGGAAGTCAACAACCCATAGAGGAGCCCAAGTGCCTTCTTTAGTCAGGCCTAGGTCTTTACCTAGTTTAAGACGAAGTGCGCCTAGTGCTTCCGCAACGATGTTAGCTTTATCTGCACCAAATAGAATGATGTCGCCAGATTCCGCTTGAGTGCGATCTAGGATACCGTTGATCACGTCTTCGCTTAGGAATTTAGCTACAGGAGATTGGATACCTTCCACACCTGCTGCACGGTCGTTCACCTTCATCCATGCTAGACCTTTTGCACCGTAGATACCTACGAACTCTGCATAGCCGTCGATTTGCTTACGAGTTAACTCTGCACCGCCTGGTACACGGATAACTGCAACGCGGCCTTTTTCGTCGTTCGCTGGACCAGAGAATACTTTGAACTCAACGTCTTTTACTAGGTCTGCAACGTCTACTAGCTCTAGTGGGTTACGTAGGTCTGGCTTATCAGAACCGAAACGACGAATCGCTTCGCTAAATGGCATTACTGGGAATTCACCTAGGTCAACGTTCAGTAGCTCTTGCCACATTTCACGAACCATTTTTTCAGTTACTTCACGAACTTGATCAGCCGTCATGAATGACGTTTCGATATCGATCTGAGTGAATTCTGGTTGACGGTCGGCACGCAAGTCTTCATCACGGAAACACTTAACGATTTGGTAGTAACGGTCAAAACCAGACATCATTAGAAGCTGTTTGAATAGCTGTGGAGACTGAGGAAGCGCGTAGAAGCTGCCTTTGTGAACACGGCTAGGTACTAGGTAGTCACGCGCGCCTTCTGGTGTCGCTTTGGTTAGTACTGGTGTTTCGATGTCTAGGAAACCGTTGTCATCTAGGAAACGACGAACAAAGCTAGACGCTTTAGCACGTAGCTTGATACGGTCGCTCATTTCTGGACGACGTAGATCTAGGTAACGGTACTTCAGACGTTGCTCTTCTGAGTTCTTTTGGTTGAAGTCTAGAGGCAGAACGTCACTGCGGTTGATGATTTCAAGACCTTTCGCAAGGATCTCAACTTCACCTGTTGCCATGTCTTTGTTTACTTGGCTTTCTGGACGAACGCGAACTTCACCCGTCAATTTGATACAGAATTCATTACGAAGTGTGTTAGCCACTTCATACGCATCCGCCATATCTGGATCTACAACTACCTGAACGATGCCTTCACGATCTCGCATATCAATGAAAATAAGACCGCCTAAATCACGACGACGGTTAACCCAGCCGCAAAGTTCTACAGTTTGTCCTGCAAGGGACTTGTTCAGGTGACCACAGTAATGGGTACGCATAATGAAATTCCCAATCTCTCAAATATTGTTAACTACGCTCTGTCAGCCTCATTGCCGAGCAGAGTAAAGATTCCGTTATACGCTGAAAGTCTATGAAAATCGACTACTCAACATACAATTAAGTGTGTTTTATCATTCCCTGGTGGTTTTTAGTACAACAAATGTTCAAAAGCCCACCAAAGCGAAAAAATTGGTGGGGATTATAGCGTGAAATTACCTATTTCAGCAAAACTCTCGTAAAGTGCGTACAGGAGATACAAACAATAAAGAATGATGGATAATTTACCCCTTCGACTTGGTTTAACCATGTGGTCTCACAACCAATGGCAACAAAGCTTTTACGGTAGTGGAACTAAACCTGCTGAGCGTTTAGAAAAATACGCTCAGGTATTTCATACTGTGGAAGGAAATACCACCTTTTACGCCACGCCGACACACAACACGGTGCAAAATTGGAAAGCCGCGACTCACGACGATTTCAAATTCACGTTTAAGTTGCCCAAAGCCATCACCCACGAACAAATGCTCAAAGGCTGTAGCGAGCAGTTACGTGACTTCATGAAAGTCATGGAGCCGCTGCATGAACGAGTCGGTCAATGGACGATTCAGCTTCCTGCCGCTTTTGGTCCCGAACACCTCGATAGACTGAAAAAGTTTTGCGCCAGTTTCCCACCCAACTTTCCATTGGGCGTAGAAGTGCGTCATATGGCCTTTTTCTCTAAAGGCGAGGAAGAGCGAGCGCTTAATCAGTGGTTGGTCGAAAACGGTATTGACCGAATAATCATGGATAGCCGCCCTGTATTTGCGGCAAAGCCTGACAATGAAGCCATCATTGATGCTCAAATGAAGAAGCCCAAAGTTCCCGTTCATGCGATTGCAACCGCTTCACACCCGATGATTCGTTTTATTGGCCATCCGGAAGAACAACAAAATTACGACTTCTTTGTGCCTTGGCTAAGTAAATTGCCACAGTGGATTGCGGAAGGTAAACAGCCATATGTGATGATTCACACAGCAGACAATATTATTGCACCTGAGCTGGCAGCGAACATTTACAAGAATCTACAAAAGCATGTCGCCCTGCCAGATTTAGCCCCCTTCCCTGCCAATGATGGCAACTCGCAGTTACAGATGTTCTAACAATAATTTGCTCAACGCATGACAGAGGCGCGAATTTCTCATAAAATACGCGCCTTTTTTGATGCCTGACGTTTTTTGAAAACTAGACCAATAGTTTTTTGAAGACGAATCGCCCCGTCAGCTTGTATGCAGAGATTTGGTTATGAACCCTAAGAGCAATCCAGATACTATTTTTTCGGCTCCAATCGATAAAATTGGGGATTTCACGTTCGATGAACGCGTAGCGGAAGTTTTCCCTGACATGATTCAGCGATCAGTGCCGGGTTACAGCAATATCATTTCTGCAATCGGTATGTTGGCTGAACGTTTTGTTAAGCCTCACTCAAACATCTACGACTTAGGTTGTTCTTTGGGTGCCGCTACGCTGTCTATGCGTCGTCATATCAAACAAGAAGGCTGCCAAATCATTGCGGTAGACAACTCTCCAGCAATGGTTGAGCGTTGTAAGTTACACGTCAACGCTTACCGCAGCGACACACCAGTGACTGTGGTTGAAGCCGATATTCGTAATATCGAAATCGAAAATGCATCTGTCGTGGTGCTGAACTTCACACTCCAGTTTTTGTCACCAGAAGACCGCTACGCGCTGCTTGAGAAAATCTATGCAGGTCTGCGCCCGGGCGGCATTTTGATTCTGTCTGAAAAGTTCGTGTTTGAAGATGAAGTATCGAACGAGCTGCTCATTGACCTTCACCACGATTTCAAACGTGCCAACGGTTACAGCGAACTGGAAATCAGCCAAAAACGCAGCGCGATCGAAAACGTGATGCGCCCTGACTCGAAGAAAGATCACAAAGAACGTTTTGCGAAAATTGGCTTCTCAAGCTACGACGTTTGGTTCCAATGCTTTAACTTCGGATCTATGTTCGCGATTAAGTAAGGTTCGCGATCAAATAGAATTCGCGACCAAGTTACGTTTGCGGCCTTAGGCAGCAATTCAATTATTTTTTACACCATCAACTCAGCGATTAACTAACTATGTTTAACTTTGCAAATTTCTACCAATTGATTGCCCAAGACACACGTCTTCAACCTTGGCTGAATGTGTTACCACAACAGTTAACGGACTGGCAAAATGCAGAGCACGGTGACTTTGGTCGCTGGTTGAAAGCACTGAACAAAATTCCAGAAGGCTCACCAGATCAAGTTGATATCAAGAACTCTGTAACCATCAGCAACGATACGCCTTTCCATGAAGGCGAACTGAAAAAGCTAGAAAACTTACTGCGTACTTTCCACCCTTGGCGCAAAGGTCCATACACGGTGCACGGCATTCATATCGATACCGAGTGGCGTAGCGACTGGAAATGGGATCGCGTACTTCCACACATTTCTCCACTGAAAAATCGCAGCGTGCTCGATGTGGGTTGTGGCAATGGTTACCACATGTGGCGCATGTTAGGCGAAGGTGCTCGTCTTTGCGTGGGTATCGACCCGTCTCACCTGTTCCTGATCCAGTTTGAAGCAATTCGCAAACTCATGGGCGGTGACCAACGTGCGCACCTACTGCCGCTGGGTATTGAACAACTGCCTAAACTGGAAGCGTTTGATACCGTGTTCAGCATGGGTGTTCTATACCACCGTCGTTCTCCACTTGACCATTTGATTCAACTAAAAGATCAGTTGGTTTCTGGTGGTGAGTTAGTATTGGAAACTTTGGTAATCGAAGGCGATGAAAACGCAGTACTTGTGCCGACCTCACGCTACGCTCAAATGCGCAATGTGTACTTCTTCCCGTCTGCGAAAGCACTAAAAGTGTGGCTAGAACTGGTTGGTTTTGAAGATGTTCATATTGTGGATGAGAACGTGACTTCTGTTGATGAACAACGCACAACAGATTGGATGACACACAACTCTCTACCAGATTACTTAGATCCAAACGATCCAAGCAAAACAGTGGAAGGCTACCCGGCACCACGCCGCGCTGTGCTGGTAGCACGTAAGCCATAATTAACTGAGATTTCTGACATTGTCTTAACTCTTTCCTGCCATTAAGACATTACCCTCTCTTCTATTCTCATCAAGGGTGCACTTTGCATCCTTGATTATTAGCTTTTCATCACTATTCCTCACTCAATAAGAGATAGAGAAAGATTCTTACTTGTGAGCCTTTATCGATATAAGCTAAACTCTTAAAAAACAAACAACTTAATCCAATCCCAAGGTTTTCAATGTTAATACGATTGACTCCGGTTGTTGCCATCGCCTTATTATCTGGATGCACACTTACCAAAGGCGAACAGTACCACCAAGAAACGTTAGCCGCTATTCAAGCTTCAGAAGCGAATTTCAATAATCGCATAACTAACTTAGAGCTGCAGATCAGTAACCAATCAGATTACATCGACAGCCTTGAAGACCAAGTCGATAAGTTACAAGGTGATCTAAGCACCTTCCGCGAAGAGGCAATGGCAGAGGTTAAAAAACCGAAAGAGCCTATTATTGTCCAAGCGCCCGCCCCTATTGAACCAACGCCGACTCATGACATCGTTTTAGGTTCAATCGAAAAAGTGACCATCGACTCCATCAAACAAACGTTTGATGCTCGCGTCGATACAGGTGCGGCTACATCATCTTTGAATGCAGTTGATATTGAAGAATTCGAAAGAAACGGCAAAAACTGGGTTCGTTTCCATCTTGCTGATGCAACAAAATCAGAAGAAGAGAAAAATACATGGATCGAAGCGCCTGTTCTTCGTTATGTGAAAATTCGTCAAGTAACAAGCGAAGAACTGGAGCGTCGCGCAGTGGTCGAACTTTGGGTGCGAGTTGGAAAAATTCATGAAAAAGCGCAATTTACGTTGGCGGATCGCTCCCACATGAACCATCCTGTTTTACTAGGTAGAGAATTTATGCGCGACATCGCATTGGTTGATGTGAGCCGTACATACATTCAAACGGACGAAGATAAAAAATAATAAGGTAGATTATGACGTCAAAAATACCGTTTTACCTTTCAATCATCTTGTTGGTGGTTGCGGGCATTGCTTTGAGTGTTTTCAGACACCAAAATTACGGCGTGCCTTGGACGCCAGGCGAAACACGTCAAGTGTGGGATGTAGAGGCTCGTATCGAGTTCAATGCAAACGGGAATGAAGTGAAAGCTTCTCTTGCCGCTCCTCATACACAGAGTGGTTATACACTGATTGGCGAGTCTGCTTCTTCTTCTGGTTATGGCGTTTCCTACATTAACTCTGATTCAGGTCGCCGTGCCGAATGGTCGATTCGCCAAGCGAAAGGCCCTCAAACAATTTACTACAAAGCGCAGTTCTTAGTTGATCCACAAGCTAAAGTAGAACCACTGCCTCCTGCTGGCGATATCACGCCACCGACTTTATCCGCTCCGCAACAAGCGGCAGCAAGCGCCCTCATCGATCAAGCCATGAGCCGTTCTGCGGACAACGTGACGTTTGCACGCGAGTTAATCAAAGCGCTTAACGATCCAGACAGCCAAAACTCCGCTCTATTATTGAACGATTTTGACCGCACCGATGCATTGCACAAGATTCTTCTGTCAGCTGGCGTTCAAAGTAAAATTGTTGGCGTAATCGAGCTTGAAGATGGCCGTCGTCGTCAAACCATCCAACCGATGGTGCAAGTTTGGTCTGGAAAAGATTGGGTTCTGTTCTCGCCAAATTCAGAGCAGAAAGCCGTAAAACCTAACCTTCTTGTTTGGGATGAATCGAACGTTTCGTTACTTGACCTTGTGGGAGGTAAGAACAGCCAAGTTCATTTCTCCATGATCAAACAAGAAGTGACGCCTCAACAAGCGACAAACAACAAGGTTGAGGCCGATGGCCTGCTTAACTTATCAATCCACAGCTTGCCTCTAGAAGAGCAAGCGATGTTCAAGACCATCATGCTGATCCCAATTGGCGCATTGATCGTTGTGTTCCTGCGCGTGATTATTGGTCTTAAAACCTCTGGTACGTTCATGCCAGTACTGATTGCGGTTGCGTTCGTTCAAACGCAGCTTGTGACTGGTATTGTGGGCTTCCTATTAATTGTTGGTACAGGCTTGATCATCCGAAGCTACTTATCGCGGCTCAACTTACTTCTGGTAGCAAGGATATCCGCGGTTATTATCACGGTTATTATGATCATCTCGGTGTTTACCGTTGTAGCATTCAAGATTGGTTTGACAGAAGGTCTAACAATCACCTTCTTCCCAATGATCATCTTGTCATGGACGATCGAACGTATGTCGATTCTGTGGGAGGAAGAAGGCGCGAAAGAAGTAGCAATGCAAGGTGGTGGTTCACTACTGACTGCGGTACTGGTTTACTTGGCGATGACCAACTCGTATATCCAGCACTTAACGTTTAACTTTATCGGCCTACAGCTAATTGTTTTGGCGGGTATTCTATTACTAGGTACTTACACTGGTTACCGTCTAACAGAACTACGTCGTTTCAAACCGCTAGCGGAGGATTAAACGATGTTTGAACGTTACACTACGCCATCAAAACTTCGCCACAAAGGCATTATGGGCATGAACAAGCGTAACCATAGCTACATTGGTCGCTATAACGATCGCTCTAAATACCCATTGGTGGATGACAAGCTAAAAACCAAGATCATCGCTCAAGCTGCAGGGGCAACCGTCCCTGCCCTTATCGGCGTGATCCACAACCAAGCAGAAGTAAAAACCATCCACAACATGGTGAAAGACTGGCCTGGTTTTGTGATCAAGCCAGCTCAAGGCAGCGGTGGTAAAGGTATTCTAGTGGTGACATCGCATAAAGACGGTGTGTACACCAAACCTTCTGGTGCGACAATCAACAAAGAAGAAGTGGAACGCCACATCAGTAATGCACTGGCGGGGCTGTTCTCGCTCGGCGGTAAGAACGATGTTGCCGTGGTTGAGAACTTGATTAAGTTTGATGACTGCTTCGATGGTTTCAGCTACGAAGGTGTGCCAGACGTACGTATCATCGTATTTAAAGGCTACCCTGTCATGGCGATGATGCGCTGCTCAACATCAGCGTCTGATGGTAAAGCTAACCTTCACCAAGGCGCGGTCGGCGTCGGCATTGATATCGCAACAGGCAAAGCCATTCGCGCGGTGCAATTCGACCAACCAGTAACGCACCACCCAGATACGGGTAAAGATTTATCGACTCTGCAAGTGCCTCATTGGGAGCGTTTGCTAGAACTTGCGTCAAGTGCTTGGGAAATGACGGGGCTTGGTTACATGGGCACCGACATGGTTCTCGACAAAGAAGAAGGTCCGATGGTACTTGAGCTGAATGCTCGTCCTGGTTTGGCTATTCAAATCGCGAACGGAGCAGGATTGCTTCCTCGCTTGAAGCATATTGAAAGCCTCGGCACTCCAGCGGAGTACCCTAAGCCTATAGAGCGCGTAGCCTACGCGGTTGAGCAATTTGGTGTAAAACCAAAGTTCTAAACCTTACAAGCTAGCAATCAGCACATGGTTGCTAGCTTTTTTCTTTCTGCCATCGTTTTCACTCCCCTTCCTATCTCATTTCGCCGGTTTCATCATTTGAATCAATGATCGAGCTAACAGAATCAACATAGATCGTTTCTTTTCTACTGAGCCCATTGAGTATGATGTTTACTCCCCTTACTCAACTTAAAGAGGTTGGGCGATGCTAACAAAAGAAACAAATAATAATGAACCACAGCTTGTAGACCAGGAAACTTTTGACCAACACTTACAGCGTTTGTCTGAGCTTTCGGTTCAAGCACTTGAAGAGCTTGCTGAAATTATCGAAGCTGGAACCGATATTTCAGAGGAATAGCGCTTAGATTGTTTCCAATACTCCCTGCTATTGGTCTAAGTGCTCACGAAAAAGCCGAGACTGTCGTCCTACAGCCTCGGCTTATTTTATGCCCGTTACCTGCATCTCTCTGTTAATCAGATACAAAAACGCCCGCTTTAATTGCGGGCGTTTTTTATGCTTCCAAGCTTATGATTCAAACTCTTCAATCATTTCTTGAACTTCACTCTTCGGTTTATCTGTTTGACCAAAGCCACGTAGACCAACAACGTGTACGTGTTCGTGATCTTTAAACACCTTACGTACCAACTTGTAGGTTGTACCTTTCTCTGGGCTAATGTTCTCTGGCGCAGCAATCAACAGCTGCATATCCAGACGGTCACACAGTTCGAATAGCGTTGAAATCGACTTCGCATCCAGACGAGCCGCCTCATCGAGGAACAACAAACGACATGGGATGATGTCTTTGCTGCGTAGACGACGGGATTCTTCTTCCCAGCTCTGAACAACCATCAATAGGATAGACTGGCCAGTACCGATTGCCTCACCCGTTGATAGCGCCCCAGATTCCGCTTGCAGCCAACCATCAGAACCACGGTTAACTTCCACACTTAGCTCTAGATAGTTACGATAATCCAGTAGCTCTTCACCCAGAACCTGAGGAGAGCGTTGACCCATATCGATGTGAGGGTTCACGCGTTGGAACAGTTTTGCCATCGCTTCTGAGAAAGTGAAACGTGGAGATTCAAACAAATCTTTATGCTGTTCTTGCTGCGAAGACAGACCATGTAATAGCACTTCATGGCTTTCACGGATCTTCACGTTTAGACGCACACCTTTCACCTGACCGAACGAGATGTTCGACAAGCCTTGGTTTAGCATGCGAATACGGTTTTGCTCACGCTGAATCGTCTTCTTGATGATGCTTGCCACAGACTCAGAGCTGATTGCCAGACGGTTTTCGCGTTGAGTTAGCTCTTCAGTCAGACGCGCTAGCTCTACTTCCATTTCTTCGATGGCTTCTACTGGGTCATCTGTGCGGATGATGTCCTGACGAATACGCTCACGAAGGTGCTGGTAAACCGCAATGTAAAACAGAACTTTACGCTCTGGACGTGCATTATCTTCAGACAAACGTAACGCATCACGTAGGTCATCATTGTTTGCAACAGCAAGACGCAGCGCACCCAACGATTTATCCGACATTGAACGCAGTTCATCGGCAGACATGTACGCCAACTCGCGCTTGTGAAGACGACGTTCAACATCGTTTTCACGTGCCAAGCGAAGTACTGAACACCAGCCCGCTTTCGCAGCAACCACGAAGGTACGCAGCTCTGCGTATTCCTTCTGAACTTTCTTCAGACGTTTCGCCAGACCTTTCATCTCTAGCTCAGTAGAGGTGATGGTACGCTCGTATTCACTCTTACGACTACGAGATGTGTGTAGACGCTCGTGCAGCTCATCACGGCGACGGATCGCACGCTCTTCTGCGCCTTCATCGGCGTTAACACCAAACTCTTGCAGTTCTTGTTTGAACTCTTGAACGGTTTCCAATTTCGCTTGGTGCGAGCTTTTCAATGATGCCAATACTTGGTTGTATTGGTTCATTTGACCTTGCGCTTGTTTCAACTCTTCACGAGAGCGTGTACGCATTTGCTCAGCCTGAACCAGCTTCGCTTTTAACTGCTCACTAAGTTCACTGCTTTGGTTAAGCAAATCAACAGAGTCTGAATAGGCAAAGTAGTGACGACGCTCAACGAGGTCAGACAAGGCAAAGATCTGCTTCTTCAATTCTTGAAGTTGCTCGTCCGCAGCTTTGTATTCTGCTTCTAACGCATCGAACTGTTCAGGGTCTGCATCAAGTGCAGAAGCAATTTTTTCAAGCTCAGCCACGGCTTTCGCGTGGTTGTTCAAGAACGCTTTCGCTTCTGACAGTTGCGCAATTTTCTCTTCCAGCTCGTCGAAACGCGCTTGCAGCGTATCGTCTTCAATCAGAGCCATGTTTGGTGCGAGCTTGTCTAACGAAGACAGAGCTTGCTTGCTAGTCTGAAGCTGAGAACGATGTTGTTGTTCTTTCGCTTCCAAATCAGCCAATACACGGGCGATTTGACCACGTTTTTCGCGAACATTTGCCAATGCTTGTTCTGGGTCAGCTTCAAACGCGACTTGAATGTGGTTAGCCACAAACTGGTTGAATGCTTGGTATAGACGCTGCATCTTTTGTGAATCGAAAGCCGCTTTTGCGTGCTTCTCAACCACTTCCTCACGTTCATTGCGCAGTAGCTCTAAACGCTGTTCACGCGCCGCGCGTCCAAACAATGGAATTTCAGGGAAACGAGAGTAACGCATTTGGCGGTCGTTCATACGAACGCATACCGCGCCTTCAAGTTCTTCTGCGTCAAACGAACTGTCATCAAAGGCATCTATGTCACCTTCAATGATGTACAAATCTTCCGGACAGTCGTCTAGCTCTACCAGTTTCTCTTCGATACCCGACAGGTCAGAAACCACAATCGCGTGACGTGCCGGACCATACATCGCGCTGAAGTAAGGTGCGTCGTCGATTGTAATGTCGTCGTAAATCTCGGATAGAAGCACACCGCCTAGTGTATCTGCCAAGCCTTTCAGACGAGGATCGTTTGAACCACCAGGTGATGCCAATCGTTCGATTTCGCTTTCTAGTTGCGAGCGACGCTCTGCCAGTTTGTCTTTCGCTAGAGACAGTTCTTTCTCTTGCTCCAGAACAACCTGCATGTGGCTCATCACAGCATGGCGATCTTCTAAGTCTACACCGCTTTGCTCACGCAATTTTTCTAGCGCATCGTTCGCCGCAATCCATGTTGGTGCAATGGCTTCTAGCTTGTTGATTTCTGCCGCAGCATCTTGTTCTAGACGACGCTGTTCACTGCGTTGTTCACGCAGCTCTTCTTGCGTCATTTCTAGCGTTTCGATTTGCATCGCGTGACGTTCACGTTCTTGTTCAAACGTGATTTCGTCCGTCAGTTCAGCATGGAACTGTTTTTGATATTCCGTGACCAATTCACGAGCTTGACGCTGTTGGTTTAAGCTACGTTCGAGGTCGCGATGTTGAGCACGCCATTGTTGTTCGTTTTGTGCGATTTGCTGAGATTCACGCGCTTTCGTAATGACGATTTTCGCTTGTTCAGCCGCATCTTTACGTTCGACTTGCCCAACGATACTTTGTACGAGCTTCAGCGCAGTTTCAAATTGCTCTGCTGCTGCAGAAGACATATCCAGCTTGTGCTTAACCGATAACAGCGCATTGGTGCTTTCTGATTCTTTGTTCTTAAGCTCAGAAACAAGTGCTTGCGCGGATTCTGCCGTCAGGCAGTCATCACCAAGTAGTTGTTTCGCTTTCTCAAGTGCTTGAACCGCTTGTTGGTATTGAAGAGCACGAGTTTGCTGAACGTCTAGTGCTTGTTGGTAGTCAGCAAGTTGCGTCTTGAGGCTGTCCACCTCTTCTTCTGCAACGGTTGCTTGCTCTTCCACCATCATCACGCGTTCTTGCGCTTCTTCAACGACCATCATCTGCTCTTCAAGACGCTCGCTAAGCTCTTCAAGATCTTCTTGGTAACGTTCGATTTTCTCTTGCTGACGCAGTGCGTTTTGCACCAATTGCAAGTGGTCAGAAGCCGCTTGATAGTCTTGCTCTAGGGCCGATTCCGATTCGATTAGAAGCTCAAGTTCTTCTTGAACGCGATTAAGCAGATTGTTTTGCTCAATCAACGTCTCGCGTGAGCCAAAGAGCTCAGAGCGCAAAGATAGAGTTTGTTCAAGCTTGTTGCGACGATCGTTAGCATGGCGCATGTAGTCAGCAGCCACGTAGTTTGTCGACTCGGTGATCAAGTGTTTGAACAAGTCACGGTCAGCCTGAGTGGTTTTGATCGCTTCTAGCGTCATGCGGTTTTCACGCAACGCCGATTCCATGTCTTGGAATGCTTTCTTCACACCACCGTTTTGTGGCAGAAGGTAATCGCGCAGTGAGCGTGTAATCGCACTCGAGATACCGCCGTAAAGCGAGGCTTCGATCAAACGATAGAATTTAGAGCGGTCACTTGAGTTGCGCAATTTCTTCGGAATCACACCGAACTCGAACATTTGCGCGTGGTAATCCACGATTGAAGAGAAGGCTTTGAATTGAACGCCTTCAAATTCCGCAATCGCATCTTTGACTTCATTGATTTGACGTACGCGCGCTTGAGTCGCCGATACGCTTTCAACCAGAATATCCGTTGGTTTCACATGGCTTGGAAGACCTTGGATAACAAACGGTTTGATGTCTACTTTTTTGTCACGACCCGCGACTTGCTGCAGTTTTACTGCAAACAATAGACGTTGGTTACGTGAGTTCACTACGTCTAACGCTGCGTAACACGCACCCGGCTGTAGCTTACCGTATAGACCTTTATCGCGAGACGATTGGCTGCTGCCCGCTTCGGTTGTGTTACGGAAGTGCAGTAGCGTTTGGTCAGGAATCAACGCTGTGATAAACGCTGCCATCGTGGTTGATTTACCGGCACCGTTACCGCCCGACAGCGTCGTAACCAGACCATCGATGTCAAACGTACGGGCAAAGAAGCCGTTCCAGTTGACCATGGTCAGCGATTGATATTTACCGCGTTCAATCATGCTCATGCTTCACCCTCTTCTGTCATTTCTTCTTGGGCTTGTTCTTCTTGGTCTTCTTCAGACAGCA
Source organism: Vibrio sp. S457-15 (assembly GCF_000960545.1). NCBI lineage: Bacteria > Pseudomonadati > Pseudomonadota > Gammaproteobacteria > Vibrionales > Vibrionaceae > Vibrio > Vibrio sp. S457-15. Next base: position 248,014 of record NZ_JYOQ01000005.1, read on the forward strand.
AGCTGCCTTGGCTCGGCTCTTTAGTGTGAACTACGGCTTCACCATCACGGATCAGACGCAGCTGCGCTTCACGGATGTCATCGCCCACACGAACATCAGCACCAAAACGGAATACCGCTTCGCTAATGCTGAATTTACCGGTTTCACCGATGTTGATGATCATCCCTAAACGACGTAGGCGACGAAGTGACGTACGTACTTTTTCAAACAGTTTTTCTTTGTCTAGATCCGAACCCGTTGCACGGTTCGTCACGAGTTTCATCAGCTTTTTCTCGTCTGCTAATGCAAGCAACTCGTCGTAAAGCTCTTGATTGGTGAAAATGCCTTCGTGCGCTAAGCGCTCTGGGCTTAGGTATAGGAAACACAGTACCTTACCCACCAGCATATCCAGCTCAGATAAAACACTGCGGCCAATCAATGACGTTGAACGTGGACGTAGGTAGAAAAAGCCTTCTGGCGCTTTTACCAACTCGGTGTTGTAGCGCTGGTAGAAAGAAGAAAGCTCAAGTTCGAAATCAGACAACAACGCGTGATTGTCGAGATCTTCAGTTGAAATATGACGCCCTGCTCGTAGCATGCTGTCTAGCGCTGGGAACAGAGGGTTAGAAATTGCTTTTGCCAGATTATCTGACATGTATTCATTAGTATCGGTCGATGACATTCGCTTGTACCTTTGCCCCAAATTCGTTGATTGCTTTCCAGTCAGGCTGAATCGCTTGATAATCCGATTCCGAATAACCAAGACGTACGGCTTGATCAACGATAATTCGAGCTAAATCAAAGTGATGAGTGTATGGATGTTGTGCAAGGTAATCTCGCAGCACCACACTCAAATCGATTGGCGTGCCTTGCTCTTTATGCGCTTTTAGCATGTCACCAATGCGTTCTGATAGCTCATCATTGACTTGTTGAAATTCTTCGTATTCCACTTCCATCGGAACTTGGCCGGTTACCTCGTCATCACGCAGTACCAAAGCTTCATCACGAAGGTCGGAAAGCCTTTCTGCATCTGCAAAAGTCAGATACCAAGGCATATCAAAATAGTCTTTTATCGATTGACGCAGACGCGAGCTAAATGCACGGTTCTTATCCATATCGATAGCGGTACGGATGAACTTGTGCACGTGTCGGTCGTAGCCAATCCAGAGGTCAATCGCTTGCTGGCCCCAGCTTGTGATTCGGTCTAGCTTCATTTGCAGACCAAACAAGGCTTCTTCAATAAACTCAAGCTCAGAGTCACCATAAACAATCTCTTGGATGTCTAGGATTTGAGTTTGCAGTTCATCACTCGCGGCTTGCAGCGTATCTTGAAGTTCACGCAGCGTGCTGGAGGTTTCGGACAATAACGCTTCACAGTTGTTGATTGCTTCACGCCAGTCTTTGTTTAGCAGGTCGGCAATTTGTTGTTTCACAGATTGCTGCTGCTCATCCATGACACGTTGGTTGAGGTCGATTTGATCGAAGATTTCGCCTACAGAAAATTTTAAAACTCCGTACACGTTTTTCTTCCAGTGGCCCGGTGTGCCACCTTTTTGTGCCGCTTCAATCGCTTTCGCCATTTCATCCGCTACCATCGATAGCTGGATAGACAGACGCAGTCTTGAAAACTCGCGATGACGCACGTAGTAATCGGTAATTCCTATCGCTAAAGGCGACAAGCGGTAAATGCTCGCTCCGTCAGTAATTTCACTGACAAAACGGCTAATAAGACGCTGCTTGACCATCTCGTTGATGGCGTTGTTCGCACGAAAAGCGGAGGCTTCGCCAGTCTCATCAAATAGTCGAGTGACGATGGCAAACGCATCGTGCAGTTCACCTTCACCCAGTTCTTCGTCGAACCTTTCATTGCTCAGTACGGCGATGGCAATCAAAAATGCCAATCGCTCTGTGGTCAGGTTCAACGAGAAATCGTGCTGCTTAACCCAGCCAACCAACTCATCGATTGGTTGCTCTGCAGCATTGAGAGTCATCTCACTCATTGTTATTCCTGTTTATCGTTCTTTTTGGCCCACACGTGAATATAGCGGCCTAATGAGAGGTATGGCTCTTGTCGACATAGTTGTTTTTCTAGCGCCAACACATCTTCAAACTCGTAATCGCCCATGTATTGCATATTACCTATGTAATCACTAAAGGAACGAATACCAGATTTGCCACAAATGCTAAAACCAGCCTCTTCTATCCAGTGATAGACATCTTCCGGTTTCAAGCCTTTTTGCGGCTGTAGTTTAAATCTTTTTCGGTGGGGCATGCCGTCTAAAATATGAGGAATGTTGCCACAAACCACGTTTTTGTAGACTAAACCATGGTGGTTATAGAACATCACTGATGCGATGCCCCCCGGCTTTACTTGTTCCAATACTGTCTCTAGCGCCGTTTTAGGATCAACGAGCCACTCCATGACAGCGTGGAACATAACGAGATCCACCTGTTCTTCCATGTGCTCCGCAATGGACTGAACAGGCGAATGAATCAGGCGATACTGCTCAAGCAAACCGTTTTTTTCAATATCCTGTTTGGCTAGTTGCAGCATTTCCGAAGATAGATCACATAACGCAACACGATGTCCGAGCTTAGCAAGCTTTTGCGACATTTGTGCTAAACCACCACCTGCATCAAGTACTTCTAGGGGTTGCTGGCTCGCATCCAATTCACTTAGAATCTGTAGAAAATCTTCCCACACAATGATTTGGCGGATCTCCCCTTTATCGGAGCCGTAAATATTTTTTGCAAATTTGTGGGCGATATCGTCGAAATTGCGGTCTTCTGTCACTTCTGCTGAGTTATCATATCGGATTGTGCCGCTATTCTGGCACAAGGAAAGCAGGAATAAAGAGGGTCACCCTCATTTTTATTATCAATTGATGTTTTTTCGGACTATTTATGTATGTTTGAGCTGAAAAAAGTAATGTCAGCCTTGCTTATGCCGCTTCCGGCATTGCTACTGATAGGCTTGTTAGGTCTTGCTCTCATTAGTTTTACCACAAAACGTAAAACTGGCTGCTTCGTTGTTCTGTTCTCTTTTGTTGGCCTTTTTCTAGTTGCCTTCCAACCTGTTTCAACCAAGCTTCTCATGCCACTTGAGCGCGAGCATAAGGCCTTTTTACCTGTGTCAGGTACCATTGACTACGTTATGGTGCTGGGTAATGGTCACGTGGTCGATGACGAAATTCCACCAACATCGCAATTAAGCCGCGCGGCGTTGATGCGATTAACGGAAGGCATTCGTATTTTGCGTATGTACCCAGGCGCAAAGCTAATTTTATCTGGTTATGATGGTGGCTCTGAGATCAGCCATGCTCGTATGATGGCAAACGTTGCTTTGGCATTAGGTGTTGCAAAATCCGACATTATTTTGTTAGAAGACGCAAAAGACACGTGGGAAGAAGCAAGACAAGCCGCCGCTTTTGTTCAACAAAAAGAGATTGTGCTAGTCACGTCAGCGAGCCACATGAGCCGTGCGCTGTACGAGTTTAACGCAGCTGGAATTAAACCCATCCCTGCTCCAACGAATTTCTTAGCGATAGACGAAGTTAGCCAACCGTGGGACAAGTATTCACCTAAAGCTCGCTACCTTGAGCAAACTGAACTGTTTTGGCATGAATACCTTGGTAGCGTTTGGCAAAGACTGCGTGACACCGTAGGGCAAACGCCGATGGTGGAAGCGGAATAAACCCGATTTATAAACACAAAAAAGGAGAGCATTGGCTCTCCTTTTTCTTTACTGCTTGTTGATGGTGATTAATCACCTGCGAACATATAGCCTTCACCGTGAACGGTCACAAAAATTTGTGGGTTCTTAGGATCAAACTCCATCTTAGCGCGCATGCGTCGGATAAGAACATCAATCGTACGATCATTTGGAGCATCAACTCGATGACTGATCATATTCAAAATACGTTCACGACTCAGCACTTGATTCGGGTAAGACGATAACGCCACCAAAAGCTCATATTCTGCTTTGGTTAGTTTTACTGGCTCACCATTACGGCTAAGTGCTCGACGCTGAATATCGAATGTCCACTCACCAAAGCGAACAATGTGTTCATCGTTTGTTTCGCTTGCCGCTTTACTTGCTCCACTTCGCGCCGCAGAAATGCGCCACAGTAGATTTTTAACTCGAACTAGTAATTCCCTTAGTTCAAAAGGCTTTGTCACATAATCGTCTGCACCCATCTCTAGGCCTACGATTTTGTCGATGCTATCCGTGCGTCCTGTTACCAATATGATGCCGATGTCTGATTGACTGCGTAGCTCACGCGTAAGCATTAGGCCGTCTTCGCCCGGCAAGTTAATATCCAACATAATAAGGTCTACATCACCGCCTTGCAGAACTTCGCGCATCTCCGCGCCACTTTCTGCTTCGCTAACTTTGTAACCTTCATTTTGGAAATATCCCGCAAGCTTACTACGAGTTACAACATCATCTTCTACGACTAATACGTGATAGCTCATTTACACCACTTTCTGTCTTCTTATTATCCAAGACGTATTCTATTCATAACTAGTAACATTTCTAGTCATAGATACATTAAAAAGCAAGATTTAGCGTTTTTATTGATTCAAAACAAGCTTACCCATCACCGTTAACAAGTGCACACAATTCAACATAATCAACAATAATTATAGTTACTGCTATTCATCTTATTTGATTACACTTAGGGGATATCCCTAATTGACTTTATGATGCAATACTCGAAGCATCCTTCAGGAGCCAAAAATGCAAGAAGTGAAAGCTTTTAATGAAAAGCGTGCTGAAATTTACTGGTGGTTTTCGAGCTTATTCGCTAAAGAACTCAGCGAAAAAGAACTAGAAACCTACCACAGTGTTGAAATTCGCAGTTTTTTAGCAGGCTTAGGTGAGAACGAATCACTCAAGCCAGCCGTTGATAGCCTAGTTGATGCCCTAAACCGACTCCAAGACCGCAATGATGCTCAACTAGAACTTGCAGCAGATTTTTGCGAGCTGTTCTTAAAAACAGATAAGTATGGGGCACTGCCGTACGCGTCTATGTACATTGGTGAATCTGGCTTGCTCAATGACAAACCTGCAGAAGAGATGGAAAAACTGATGGCAGATTTTGGGGTTCAGGTAGACGAAAACCTCAAAGAACCAGCAGACCATCTCGCTGTCGAATTGGACTTTTTGGGCAACATGATCATTCGCTCAAATGAGTTAGAGCAAGAAAAACATATGGAAGAGGCTTTCGTTAAACAAAATGACTTCATCCAAAATCAACTCATGTCTTGGTTGCCAAAATTTGCTGAAAAATGTAAGCAATTTGATGAATTTGGCTTCTACTTAAGCGTTGCGCAACTATTAATTGCATTTTGTAAACTGGACAGCGCTTACCTTCTTGGTGAATAATCACCGCCTATTTTTAGGGAGCCGCCTGTCGGGCTCCCTATTTTATTCGCTTGCTTTTAATCTGGCTCAAAGACGTTCGTTCATTTAGCAGTCAAAATGTGACTTCAAATACACAAAACTCTTGCTGAAAATATTGCCAGTCAGCCCACATAAGGCTAAAATGTGAACGCAAACGATTAAACATGATTTATATGTAAACCGCTGAAATATAGCGGTTTTTGTTTTTTATTAATAGGTTGATGACCACTTCCTCATATTTAGTAGGAAGCCGAGTACCTTCAACCAAGTTGCTACAAATCTTTTTATACCGATTTCGGTACAACCGCTGCCTACTAGAATAGACACTACTGTTGTTGTGGTGTTTAGTTTGCGCAAAAAACTAAGCGTATGGTTGTATTCACTACGGTATTAAGTAGCTCGATACAGGACATCATTTATGGCCACTATAAAAGACGTTGCTCGCTTAGCCGGCGTTTCTACTACCACAGTTTCGCACGTTATTAATAAGACACGTTTTGTTGCAGAAGCAACCCAAGAAAAAGTAATGAAAGCGGTTGATGAGCTTAACTACGCACCAAGCGCAGTTGCTCGTAGTTTAAAATGCAACTCAACTCGTACTATTGGTATGTTGGTAACACAGTCAACTAACCTGTTCTTCTCTGAAGTGATCGACGGTGTAGAAAGTTACTGCTACCGTCAAGGTTACACATTGATCTTGTGTAATACTGGCGGCATCTACGAGAAACAGCGCGACTATATCCGCATGCTTGCTGAGAAACGTGTAGATGGCATTTTGGTGATGTGTTCAGATCTAACCGAAGAACTAAAAGAGATGTTAGATCGTCATTCAGACATCCCGAAAGTTGTGATGGATTGGGGCCCAGAGAGTTCTCGTGCGGACAAGATCATCGATAACTCTGAAGAAGGTGGCTACCTAGCAACTAAATACCTTATCGATAATGGCCACACTGACATCGCCTGCCTTAGTGGTCACTTTGAGAAACTAGCTTGCCAAGAGCGTATCGCTGGTTTCCGTCGTGCCATGGCTGAAGCAAAACTGCCAATCAATGAAGATTGGATTCTTGAAGGTAACTTTGAATGCGATACTGCGGTACTGGTTGCAGACAAGATCGCCGCGATGGAAAAACGCCCTACTGCAGTATTCTGCTTTAACGATACCATGGCACTTGGCTTAATGAGCCGTCTGCAACAAAACGGCATCAAGGTTCCAGATGACGTTTCTGTTATCGGTTACGACAACATTGAACTTGCAGAGTACTTCTCACCACCGCTAACAACGATTCACCAACCTAAACGTCGTGTGGGTAAAAATGCGTTTGAGATCCTACTTGAACGCATTAAAGATAAAGAACACGAAAAGCGTGTGTTCGAGATGCAACCAGAGATTGTTATCCGCAACACCGTTAAGAAACTTAATTAAATGAACACAAGCGCCCTTAGGGGCGCTTTTTTTTATTAAAAAAATAACACTTCCCGCACACTTTGCCTCATTCTTAAAAACAATAACTTCCATAAGTTACTGTTTTCTTTACATGTGAATTATTAATTCCCGCTTCTTTTCAAACATTAAGTACAATTCTCAATTATGAGTACCCATGCACAAAATGGCATTATTTATTGAATAAAGATCACGTTTTAAAATCTAAAGTGTGATGTTAATTCAATATACGAAGTATCCTCATCTGGTCACGCACAGGGCAAACCATCCGAAAGGGTGGGACGCAAAGCCTCCGGCCTGAACCATAGTAGTATATGGAAGGTAGCGGGGTTACCGATGGCAAGTGTGCAACCAATGTCTTTACCCTTTAATGACATTGCCTTTGCGCACGTTTGCTACTCTCTCGGACCTGACTTTTGGTGGCGTAATATTAATTACACCGAGATAACAAAACATGGATAAACCGATACTCAAAGACTCTATGAAGCTATTTGAGGCACTTGGTACTATCAAGTCGCGCTCAATGTTTGGTGGCTTCGGACTTTTCGCTGATGAAACGATGTTTGCACTAGTGGTAAACAACCAGCTTCATATACGAGCAGACCAACAAACTTCATCTGACTTCGAGACACAGGGTCTAAAGCCTTACGTTTATAAAAAACGTGGCTTCCCAGTCGTTACTAAGTACTACGCTATTTCCAGCGAATTATGGGAATCTAGCGATCGCTTAATTGAAGTAGCGAAAAAATCCTTAGAAAACGCCAAACTTGAGAAAGAACAACAAGCGAGCACTAAGCCTAATCGCTTGAAAGATCTGCCGAATCTGAGATTGGCTACAGAAAGAATGCTTAAGAAAGCGGGTATTGATTCTGTTGCTCAACTTGAAGAAGAAGGCGCACTAAGTGCTTATAAAGCGATCAGAGACACGCACTCCACCACAGTTAGCCTTGAGCTACTTTGGGCCTTAGAAGGTGCTATTAACGGCACACACTGGAGTGTAGTTCCCCAGTCTCGTCGTGAAGAATTAATGAATGGCCTTTCGTAACAGAAGTCTGCTCTAATCTATCGACTAAAGCCGCAGTGTGAACTGCGGTTTTTTTATGAAATTTTTATAGCTCCCCTCGTGTCTACTCCTTTGTAAATCCCAAAACACCCGTATCTTCAGCGCCACGACTTAGTTTCGATAACGAGATTGTTAAAACAATATTCAGTATGAATACTTTAAGCGGTAGCCTAGATATAGAAACGGAGCACACATGAATAAAAAACTTATCTTTGGACTGATACTTGTTGCCACCATTCTTTTGTTAGGCGCTAATTTTGGTCAATACCTAACGCTTGAAAACGCAAAAGCGCAGCAAGAAGCGCTCAATTCATTCATCGAAACCAACATCGTCTATGCCGCCACGGTGTATTTTTTAGCGTATGTTGCGATTACCGCATTTTCTATTCCCGGAGCAGCAGTGGTTACTTTGCTAGGCGCAGCTTTGTTTGGGTTTTGGTTTAGCTTACTTTTGGTTTCTTTTGCCAGTACGATCGGTGCGACCTTAGCTTTCTTGAGTAGCCGATATTTGCTTAGGGATTGGGTTCAATCGAGATTTGGGGAAAAGCTTGTTGCGATTAACCAAGGAGTAAAAAAGGATGGCGCGTTTTATCTGTTTTCTTTGCGCTTAATTCCAGTGTTCCCATTTTTCCTCATCAACCTACTGATGGGATTAACACCTATGAGCATTGCGCGCTTTTATTTAACCAGTCAAATAGGCATGCTCCCTGGTACTGCCGTTTACCTTAACGCTGGTACTCAGTTAGCAACCATTGATAGCCTTTCTGGTATCGTATCCCCGACTGTATTAGCATCTTTTGCTTTGCTGGGGCTGTTTCCAATACTCGTAAAATGGGTTATGAATAAGGTCAGGCCAACCCCTACTCAGCCAAATGGCAGTATTTGATGAAAATCTTTATCGCGAAAAATCCAGCAGAAGCGCACATCGTATGTGAACTATTAAAAACTGAAGATATATGCTGTGAGGTGCGTGGCGAAGGACTTTTTGGTCTGAAAGGTGAGCTTCCTTTTGGCGATGATACTGATCCTTATGTTTGGCTATTAGATCCAGAACAACAATTGAAAGCTCACGCAATTATTGAAGCATTTAGGCAGCAGTCACAAAGCAACATATATGAAGACTGGCAATGTCCTCATTGTCTTGAACACAACGAAGGACAGTTTGGTGCGTGTTGGCAATGTGGATATCAAATTGGGGAGCCATGATCGTTCCCCTATTCTCGCATTTTAGGTGTCTATCTTGATGGCTAGGCGACGATACTTTGTTGCTTTATAAATTCGATAGAGTGTTGGTTAAAATCTTCAGGACGCTCTACATTGCAAACATGACCGCAGTTTGGAATTTCACGCAAGATACTGAGCTTATGCGCTGCAACCATCTCTTTCACCGGTTGGATGAACATATAGTCTCTATCACCCATCAAATACAATGTCGGTATGGGTAACTCTCTGTCTTTGAAGTACTTCATCAATGGGTTTACATCCGCGGCAAGAATAAACCAGCGTTTAAACTCTTTTTGGCACAGCTTCTTTGCTTCTCGAATAAACAAATGCCTTGATTCACGCTGACTTCGTTGAGGCATCACAATGTAGGCAAACAGCTTATACAACCACATATAAGGCAAGATATGTTTACAGAAGTTACCCAACTTAACCAAAATCTGCGAACGCGTATTCAAGCGTGTCACCGCACCGCCTAAAACCATCGAACGAACTCTTTCAGAAGACAACTCCGCTAAATTTCGAACAATGATCGTACCCAACGACATGCCAACAAAGTGCGCCGACTGGATTTTTAGGTGATCCAGCACTTTTAATATATCTTGCGTCACTTCCGTGAAGGTGTAACGACTAGTTATCAACTCTTTCAAAAGCTGATTGGATTTTCCATGTCCTCGTAAGTCGATCAGCAACAAATTAAAGTGCTGCTTATATGCTTTAATTTGTTTAAACCATATCGAAGAACTGCCACCAGCACCATGCACGAAAACAACCCACTCATTACTAGTAGGATGCAAATAGGTTTTGTGAAAAAGCAGTGGCTGAGTCATGAGTCAGTATAAGTAAGGTTCTTTGTGATAGAGAGTGACAGAATCCTATCACACTCCGTAAAACCAAGGTAATAAAGGCACCTCAATAGGTGCCTTTGGTTACACTTTTTATCAAACTTGCGTCAATTTAACGCTGAACGATAGAGTTGCAAATACGATTCTGCGGCCTTCCGCCAGCAGAAATCTTTTTGCATTGCATGCAGTTGTACTCTTTGCACTTCCGTCAGGTTTTGCGCATACAACAGCAACGCTCGCAGCATAGTAAGTAGCAGCGCTTGAGGCGTCGGTTCATAAAATACAAATCCAGTAGCGTCGCAAGGGTCTACGTCGTAATCATTCACACTGTCTTTTAAGCCACCTACCCCTCTCACGATAGGCAAGGTGCCATAAGCCATGCTGTAGATCTGATTTAAGCCACATGGCTCGAATTCAGAAGGCATTAAGAAGAAATCCGAACCAGCTTCAACTAAATGCGCGAGTTCATTGTCATACGCCTCAACAAATACAAACTTGTCGGAGAATTGCGCCGCAACCTCTTCCAATTGTGCAGCCAGAACGGGATCACCCGTCCCAACAACAACGACTTGAACATCATGCTTCAAAAAATCAGCCAAAGCCGGCAGCAAGTAATGTACGCCTTTTTGCTGAGTCAAACGACAAACCATACCAAACATGGCTACGTCTTTTTCAGCAAGGTTTAGCTTCTGCTGTAATGCGCGCTTACAAGTGTTTTTACCTAGAACCATACTTTGTTTGTCGGCACTATAGTTCATTGGTAAATAAGCATCAGTTTCAGGATTCCAAGCACTGTAATCGCAGCCATTTAAAATTCCGACTAAATCCCCTGCACGTTGCTGAAACTCCCATGCCATTCCATGACTGCCAAGTTCTGTTTTTAACTCTTCAGCGTACGTTGGGCTGACTGCATTTATCTTATCGGCATTCATTACGCCAGCTTTGAGCATAGTAATATGCGTTGCACTCACCGCCGCATCGGGAACGTTTCGGCAGTGAAACTCAGGCAAACACTGTACGTCGTCGTAACTAAATACGCCTTTAAAGACCGCATTATGAATTGAAATGACGCTTTTTGTATGAGCAAAAAAGGGATCATTGCCATACCTGTGCTTAAGCAAAAACGGAACCAGCCCTGTGTGCCAATCATTTGCATGGATGATATCAGGTTGAAACGCCAGTTTCGGCAACATGTCGAGGCATGCAGCGCTGAAAAATGCAAAACGTTCACCATTATCGGTATACGCTTGGTTGTTCTCTGCATACATTGATGGTCGATTGAAGTACGGCTCACAATCAATCAGATAGACAGGATTGTTTCCTAACGTAAGCAATAGAACTCGATATTCTGTATGCGGCCATGACGTTAGATTTGTTTCTAGCACAACTTCTGCGTCCGCTAATCTTTCGATACTGGTGTACGCAGGAATCGTAATTCTTACATCTTGCTGTAGGTTTTGAAGAGCTTCCGGCAGTGCCTTGGCAACATCTGCCAAGCCACCACTTTTAATAAGACCTTCAACCTCAGAAGCTACAAACAGAATGGATAAGTTGTTAGTAGCCAACTCGTGCTCCTTTCGGAATAACAACAATGCCCTCTTCCGACACATGGAAATGCTTTTTATCTTCTTGAAGATTCACACCAATTTGAGTGCCAGGTGCAATATCGGCATCCTTGTCGACAATAACACGACGTAACACACAGCCTTCGCCAATTTTTACGTCACCTAATAGGATACATTCGCTAATATCACACGCGGATGCAATATTGCTGCGAAATCCAAGTACTGACTTCTCGATACGAGAACCACGAACATAACTGCCATTACATACCAAGCTATCGATGATCTGCACTCGACCGTTGTCTGAATCGGTAAACGTTGCAGGTGGCAATGGTGGGTAATAGGTATGAAGAGGCCACTTACGGTTGTACAAAGAGAATGGCGCGTCTTTTTCTAATAGATCCATGTGCGCTTGCCAATAAGCATCAATCGTACCTACATCACGCCAGTAAACCTCTTCTTTCTCACCACTGATTCTGTTGGTGCTGAAGTCATAGACAAAAACGTCACCACGAGGGAACATTTTCGGGATGATATCTTTACCAAAATCATGAGAAGAAGCTTCATTGTCTGCATCTTCCACGAGTTCAGAAAATAGAACTTGTGCTTCGAATACGTAGTTCCCCATCGAGACTAACGCGAAATCTGGTTCTCCAGGAATCGATTTTGGATTAACGGGTTTTTCCTCAAAGCCAATCATTCTGCCTTCAGCATCAACCTCTATTACACCAAACTGAGAAGCTTCTTTTAGTGGCATGCGCAGTGCAGACACCGTCAATGACGCCTTCTTCTCCGTATGGAAGTTCAGCATCTGCTTGATGTCCATCTTGTAAATGTGGTCAGAGCCAAAGATACAAACCTGATCCGGTTCTTCAAGCTCCATAAAACGTAGGTTCTGATAGATAGCATCTGCAGTGCCTTCATACCAACGCTTACCCGTACGCATTTGCGCAGGAATTGGGTCAATAAAGCGATCAGTAATACCATTAATATTCCACCCTTTTTTCAAGTGATGGAAAAGTGACTGAGATTTAAATTGAGTAAGGACATAAATGCGCATCAAATCCGCATTTACAAAGTTGTTTAGAGCGAAATCAATCAGCCGATAACTTCCACCAAAAGGTACCGAAGGTTTACTACGGGATTCAGTTAAAGGTCTCAAACGAGAGCCTTCACCGCCAGCAAGAATCATTCCCAAAACACCAGCCATTCGTTGTTCTCCATATCGTTATAGCTTGGATTTAGTACTCACTTGAATGAGTAAAACTCGGGGAGTCAAGCGAATACATTGTAGCACCTACACCTGAGCCTCTATTGAGCCCTTGCAGTGTAGATAAAAAAGCTATTGCATTTTCCAGTATGCAAATATTCAAATTGTTCTTATTTTTTGACGCTAAATAAATGCATACAATTGCACTAATTTTGTAATAAATTATCCAACCAGAATCTAAATTACAATTTTTAATATGCCGTTCTGTGTTGCATACAAAGGTTACTTGCTCAAGACGATATCCAGATCACACAAGGCCAAGTAAGCGATTACATTGTGAAAACAATTTACGAACGCGTTAACTACAGTTCATGTTTGAAATACCAAGATATAACAAATGTGTGAATATAAAATGAATAGTTCAACTGAATGTTGTTTACAGAAAAGACACTTGTAGATTCATACAACACAAATCGCTAAAAGTGGGAAAACAGAGCTTAAAAAAGGTAGGGAAAGGAGCAGATAGAAACCCGCTTAGACAGGTGGATATAAAAATAAAGGCAGCGTATTTGCTGCCTTTATTTTACAAGTTGAGTTTAAGCTTTCGCTTTTTTACGTTTATCAGTGATTTCCCACTTACCATCAACGTAAAGTGCAGTCCAACCACTTGGTTTACCGTCGTCTTCTGAACGAACATAGTTCTCTTTCGTCTTACGGCTAAAGCGAACCACGGCTGGGCGACCATCTGGATCCTCTTGAGGAGCCGTTGTTAGGTACTTAAACTTCTCTGGTAGACGCTCTTCAAAACGCGCCAGTTCAGAGACTAGAGGTGCTCTTGTTTCACGCGATTTAGGGAAGTTGCTTGCCGCCATAAATAGGCCAGAAGCACCATCACGAAGCACGAAGTACGCATCTGAGTTTTCACATGGCAATTCAGGGAAGTGCACAGGATCTTCTTTAGGTGGCGCTACTTCACCGTTCTTCAGGATTTTACGGGTGTTCTTACAAGTTTCACTCGTACAATCCATGTATTTACCAAAGCGGCCGTTCTTAAGCACCATGTCTGAGCCACACTTGTCACACTCAACAACAGGGCCATCGTAGCCTTTCACTTTGAATTCGCCGTACTCAACAACATAGCCTTCACAGTTCGGGTTGTTACCACAAACGTGCATCTTGCGCTTGTCATCAATCAAGTACGCGTCCATCGCAGTTTCACAGATCGGACAACGTTTTTTCGCACGAAGAGCAGCCGTTTCAACGTCTTCTTCTAAAACGTTGATAATACCTTCTTCGTCACCCAAGTTAATGGTTGTCTTACAACGTTCTTTAGGTGGCAATGCGTAACCAGAACAGCCTAAGAATACGCCTGTAGAAGCGGTACGAATACCCATAGGGCGACCACATGTCGGACACTCGATATCCGTCATCACAATGTGGTTTAGCTTCATACCACCTTCAGATTCATCTAACTCGGCTTTTTCTAGGTCACCAGTGAAATCCGCAAAGAAGTTGTCTAGTACTGCTTTCCAGTTCACTTCACCTTCTGCGATTTGGTCCAGTTTCTGTTCCATACGCGCAGTAAAGTCGTAGTTCATTAAATCGTTGAAACTGTCATCAAGACGGTCAGTAACAATTTCACCCATTTTTTCAGCGTAGAATCGGCGCTGATCTACTTTTACGTAGCCACGGTCTTGAATAGTAGAAATGATCGATGCGTAAGTCGAAGGACGGCCAATGCCTCGTTTTTCTAACTCTTTAACCAATGCCGCTTCCGTAAAGCGCGCAGGTGGCTTTGTAAAGTGCTGTTTAGGGTCAAGTGACTCTAGGCTTAGCTTATCGCCAAGTTGTACCGCAGGAAGGATTGTGTCCTCGTTTTTGCCCATTGGACGCTGTACGCGAGTCCAACCATCAAACTTAAGGATACGACCTTTCGCTTTTAGCGTGTATTCCGCCGCTTTTACGCTGATTGTGGTTGAATCATATTCTGCAGGTGTCATTTGACACGCAACGAACTGATTCCAGATCAGTGAGTAAAGCTTGTGAGCATCCGCATCTACACCTTGCAAGTCTTCTGCTTTCACTGATACATCAGATGGACGAATCGCTTCGTGCGCTTCTTGAGCACCTTCTTTGCTGCCGTACGTCAGTGGCTTAGCTGGAAGATACTTGTCACCAAATTCTGAACCAATGAAGTCACGAACAGCATCAACTGCTTCCGCACTCAAGTTAGTCGAGTCGGTACGCATATAAGTGATGTAACCCGCTTCATACAGACGCTGAGCTAACATCATGGTTTTCTTAACGCCGTAACCTAAACGGGTACTTGCCGCTTGCTGCAATGTTGATGTGATGTATGGCGCAGAAGGCTTGCTCTTCGTCGGGCGGTCTTCGCGCTTACACACTTCGTAGCTTGCGTTTTCAAGGACAGAAATGGCTGCCTTGGTTTCTGTTTCGTTAACAGGCTTAAACGCAACGCCATCTTTCTGCGCAACCAGCAGTTTGAAATCTGACTTATCTTTAGTTTTGGTATTTGCGTGAATATCCCAGAATTCTTCTGGCACAAATGCGTTGATTTCACGCTCACGTTCTACCAATAGCTTCACCGCTACAGATTGAACACGACCAGCAGACAGGCCACGTGCCACTTTCTTCCATAACAATGGAGAAACCATGAAACCTACAACGCGGTCCATGAATCGACGAGCTTGCTGCGCATTAACGCCATCCATATTTAACTCGCCAGGAGTCTGGAAAGCTTGTTGGATAGCATTTTTAGTAATTTCGTTAAAGACTACTCGTTTGTATCGCTCTTCATCGCCACCGATGATCTCACGAAGGTGCCATGCGATTGCTTCCCCCTCGCGGTCCAAATCGGTTGCGAGATAAACGCAATCAGCATCTTTGGCTAATTTTTGTAGTTCGCTTACGACTTTTTCTTTACCCGGAAGAATCTGATAGTTCGCTTCCCAGTCATGATATGGGTTAATCCCCATTTTTTTGATCAGCGCTTTGCGATCTTTTTCTTTTTTAACGCGCGCTTTCTCTTCTGCGCTCATCCCTTTTGTTGAGATAGCTGCAGCTTTCTTCTCACCAGTGCTTTGACCGGCCGTAGGCAGATCACGCACATGACCAACACTAGACTTAACAATAAAGTCCTTACCAAGGTACTTATTTATCGTCTTTGCCTTGGCTGGAGACTCCACTATAACGAGTGATTTACCCATAACTGACTCTAACGTCCTTCATAATAATGCGGGTAGAAACCTCGTTTTAAGGTCACCCGCATAGTGTTCTATTTTATTGCTTCTTTTTTTACTATTGTGCGAGATGAAAAGAAGATCAACTGCTTTTTTGAAATTCAGATCCGATTGGTTGACAATTCATCGTCTTTATACTTCAAAGAGACAGGGGTCTGAAAGGTATTGAGCGGCATATCTAAGCAGGCAAACTTTGCTACTGCTAATCCAATGCAATAAATTTTGTTACTCATCACAAAATATTTTCTGTCAATATGGCGCAACCTTAGGTTGTTGCGCTGAAAGCCACTTTGTATCCGCGTAACCTCAGTACTGAGTTAACCCTCGCCTCAAATCAACCAACGTGGCGATGGAATTAATCATGCAAACCCTTAAAGAATATGGGTATACTTCGCCACACTTTTTAATTTGTAATGAATGATGAGAACGTTATGTCTGATAGAAAGTTTATTGAAGAATTCGACCTTCTTTTAATCGCAAACCAAATCATCCAAGAGCACGATGATTACATCAATGGAATGCGAGCGACAAGCGTAGAAGAAAAAGACGGGGTTTTGGTATTTAAAGGTGAGTACTTCCTTGATGACAAAGGCTTACCAACCGCAAATACTACGGCAGTATTCAATATGTTCAAATACTTAGCCCATCACCTTTCTAAAGAATTTACGCTGATTAAATAACAGCAAATTAAGACAAAAAAGCCAGAGCATCATCGCTCTGGCTTTTCAGTTAGAGATCTAGCAGCTCAACGCTTTAAGCTTGTCGAAATAATCCGGGAATGTTTTGGACGTACATTTCGGGTCATTAATCGTCACTGGTGTATCGCTTAACGCCACCAGAGAAAAGCACATTGCCATACGATGATCATCGTAGGTATCAATCGCCGCATGTTTAAGGTGAGGTACTGGTTTAACGATGATGTAATCCTCACCTTCCTCCACTTCCGCACCAACTTTACGAAGCTCTGTTGCCATTGCAGACAAACGATCGGTTTCTTTTACACGCCAGTTATAAACATTGCGAATTGCCGTGGTACCTTCAGCAAACAAAGCCGTCGTCGCGATGGTCATAGCTGCATCTGGAATATGGTTGTAATCCATATCGATGCCCTTAAGCTTACCGACGCGGGAAATAACGTAATCATCGCCCCATTCAATCTCTGCGCCCATTTTTTCTAGCGCATCAGCAAATTGAATATCACCTTGGATGCTATTTTTACCGATGCCAGTTACTTTGACTTCACCGCCTTTGATTGCAGCCGCCGCTAAAAAGTAAGAGGCCGACGAAGCATCCCCTTCCACAAGAAAATCACCAGGCGCAACATAGTGCTGACCAGCTGGAATCACAAACTCTTGATAGTCGTTGTTGATCACTTCAACACCGAACTGCTTCATGATATGCAGCGTAATATCAATGTAAGGCTTTGATACCAAATCACCTTCAATCTTAATACGCACTTCGCCTTCGGCAAGTGGTGCAGACATCAAAAAAGCCGTGAGAAACTGACTAGAAATAGAGCCATCAATCGACACTGTGCCTGCTTTCAGACCAGTACCGACAATCTTTAGTGGTGGGTAGTTTGTGTTTTCCAGATATTCAATATCTGCTCCCGCCTCTTGCAATGCAGTCACAAGATGACCAATTGGTCGTTCTTTCATACGAGGCTCGCCAGTAAGCACATATTCACCTTGGCCAACACAAAGTGCGGCTGCTAAAGGTCGCATGGCTGTGCCCGCATTGCCCAGAAAGAGCTCGACAGGTTCTGATACTGAGAACGGACGACCAAGGCCTTCAACCACACATTCTGTTTTATCTGCAGATAATGTGTACTTCACGCCTAGTTTAGTGAGTGCGTTTAGCATGTGACGAATGTCGTCACTATCGAGAAGGTTGGTGAGACGAGTCGTCCCCTCTGCTAGTGCAGCGAGTAAAAGTGCTCGATTAGAAACACTTTTGGAACCAGGAAGGTTCACTTCCCCTTGAATTTTATTGATCGGTTGTAACGTTAGGCTTTCCATTAAAAGTTGATAATCCTTTGTGCTCTCAATTCACGCCGTTGTGAGAGCTAAACAATTCTTCGTGGATTCAGACTAACGAAAAAACCAGCACAAAACCAGAGCAAATCTGCGCTAATTTCTGAATAATTAGTCAACGATAAAATTGACGCTAAAATACCCTTTCAGTACGCTAAATCTACGCGCACTCCATCATCGAAATATAAGATACGAACTTCATCCCCTTGGCTAAACAGCATATTCTTATCAACATCCTGAATAACGTTGATCAGCTTGTCGCCTTTAACTTTAATTAGCAGTTCAACCAACTTATATTCAACTGTGTATTGATAATTACTTTGGTTTTGCGCAACCGCAGCGCCAGCCAGTGCGCCGACCGCCGTTGCTACCTCTTTACCCGTGCCACCGCCAAACTGGTTGCCAACTAAACCACCAATGGTTGCCCCTAATAGGGTTTTCCAACCGTTGCTTTTGGATTGCACAACTTCTTGTTGAGTGATGTAACGCACTGAATCTATCTTCCCGTACACCACTTCATTCACTGGTTTTGCGACATTCCTTTGGTACGCTGCATTGGCGAAAAGGGGTAAAAACAGTATGATCCAAAGACATACTTTCAAAAATTTTCTAACTCGAGTCATCACAAGTTCCTTTGGTTCGATATTGGTCAGTACTTTTCTATGGCAATCTATTTAACTGAACTCGATTCAACGTTCAACTTCCCATCCCCTTACGAAGCTCTGTCAGATCCCAATGGTCTGTTGGCTTTTGGCGGAGACTTAGATCCACATAGAATTTTGAGTGGCTACTACCAAGGTATTTTCCCTTGGTATGGTCCAGGAGAACCCATTTTATGGTGGAGTCCTTCGCCACGTGCGGTGTTTGATCCTTTAACGTTTAAGCCATCAAAAAGTCTTAAAAAGTTTCAGCGCAAGCATCAATATAAAGTCACTATAAATCAAGCGACTGAGCGCGTCATTCAACTTTGCTCGTCTACCCGGCCAGCAGATGAAACATGGCTGAATGAAGAAATGCAAGCCGCTTATATTCAGCTATCCAACCTAGGGCATTGCCACTCAGTAGAAGTATGGCATGACAACACGCTTGTTGGCGGTTTATACGGCATTAGCGTGGGTCAACTTTTTTGTGGTGAGTCCATGTTCAGTTTGAAAGACAACGCATCAAAAATCGCATTGTGGTATTTGTGCACGCATTTGGCGTCAAAGCATGGTCAATTAATAGATTGTCAGGTAATGAACCCGCACTTGGCATCTCTCGGCGCATTTGAACTTGACCGAGACGAGTTCATACAAAAGCTACTATCTTTAAGAGAAAAGCAAACGGCTTCTGACACCTTTACGCCCCAAGTTTTGCAGGATTCAGAATCATGAGCACAGATCTACAACACATTCGAATTGGGTTAACCAACAACCATCCTTGTAGCTATTTACCGGATCGACAAGAGCGTGTTGCGGTGGCATTGGACGCTGAATTACATACTGAACAAAACTATCAACTATTGATGGCTAATGGCTTTCGTCGCAGCGGAGATACAATATACAAACCACATTGCGAGCGTTGCCATGCTTGCCAGCCTATTCGCGTATCGATACCTGATTTCGTACTATCTAGAAGTCAAAAACGACTGCTCAGTAAAGCCAAAAATCTGCGTTGGGAGATGAAAACGGAGATGGATGCCGAGTGGTTTGAGCTCTACAGCCGTTACATTTGCAAGCGACACAAAAACGGTACCATGTACCCTCCAAAGCGAGATGAGTTCTCACGTTTTGCACAAACGACTTGGCTGACAACGTTGTTCTTGCATATCTATGATGAATCAAATCAACTACTTGGTGTAGCGGTGACTGATGTGATGGCACAATGTTCTAGCGCGTTTTATACGTTTTTTGATCCAGACTACCCACTTTCACTCGGTACACTAGCGGTGCTGTACCAAGTGAACTACTGCCAACAAAATAACGAGCAGTGGCTATATTTGGGTTATCAGATTGATGAATGTCCAGCAATGAACTACAAAACGCGTTTTCAACGCCACCAAAGGCTAGTAAATCAGCGTTGGCAAGGGTAGAATACGCCCCAACTTTACATAATTCCTATTTAGCGGCACAATAACGCTCGCTAATATTGCCTAATTTCTAAAGAGGATTAAATGGCTAAAGAAGACGTAATCGAGATGCAAGGTACTGTCCTTGACACTCTACCAAACACTATGTTCCGTGTTGAACTTGAAAACGGTCACGTTGTGACTGCTCACATCTCTGGCAAGATGCGCAAGAACTACATCCGTATCCTAACGGGTGACAAAGTAACTGTAGAGATGACTCCATACGACCTATCAAAAGGCCGCATCGTCTTCCGCGCTCGTTAATCTTTGATTTTCGGATGCAAATAAAAAACGGAGCATTTTTGCTCCGTTTTTTATTTGTAAACATTAAATTAAAGTAACGATGACAATTGCTGGATCAGAGTTAACACTGGTCGAGATCTTGTTTCGTAGTTCCCAGCAGTCGTGACAATCACTGCATTTTTGTTCGGAATGGCAACAATGTACTGCTCTCCTATCCCAACAGCCGCAACGCCATTCTCAACGTTAGAAACCTGCCAAAAATGTAACCCATACCCCATCTCATACGAATAGTACTTACTCTTTCTGAGTTCATTCAACCATTCTTTACCAACAATTTGCGTTCCGTTGTATTGTCCTTTGTTAAGCCACATCAAGCCAAACTTACCCATATCTCGGGATGTTAGACGTAAGCCCCAGTCTGCTCCTGCTTCGCCACTGCCGATGTTTGGCAGCCACTGATACTCTTCAATATCTAAAGGGGAAAAAATCTTCTCTTTCATTACTTTCGTAAATGATTGCCCATATACTTTTTCAATCACTTTAGAAAGACCAACTGTAGAAAGACCGCTGTACGCGAACTTTGTTCCTGGATCAAAAGCTAATTGAGTGGAAAGAAACTGCTGTTTTAAGTCCTTCGCATTGTAATGACGAGAAAAAATGTTGCCTTGTCCATATGGTACGGACAATTCATCCAATGCGTAGCCTGTGGACATATTTAGAACATCTCGTAATGTTATCGCTAGCTTCGCCTTTCTATCTGGCTCGGTATACTCTGGAAAGAAATCAAATATTGGCGTATCTAACCCTTCGATTTTGCCTTCATCAATAGCGATGAAAATCAGCGTAGCGACAAAGGATTTCGTGACAGAATGCACGTTATGCACAACCTCTTGCCCGACAGGCACATTTGGTGTTTGACGATTACCATCAAGCCCACCACCTTGACGATACAGTTCCAACGTCAACTGGCTATTTTGCCACACTAGTAAGCTATGCAGGTTTGCTGCTTGTCCTTGTTCTACTCGCTGAATGATAGGATCAAACTCTGGCTTACTCGCCTCAACAACTACAGCGTGTTTATCACACCCTACGAGTAGGATAAGCAACCACGCTATGATGAAAGTTTTCATGCTTCCCTCTTTATTTCTCAATATGCACAACCATGAATAAAGCAGAAATAAAGAGATGAGTCTTCGTGCTAGACAGATATAAAAAAGCGTGCGACCAATCGCACGCTTTTGATTTGAAATTAACGACAAACGTTAGTGCATTGCTGCTTCTTTCTCGCTCAAATATTCAAATTCAAGCGCATCATTTACTAACGACACTTTCACCGTACCACCATCAACAAGTGATCCGAACAACAGTTCATTTGCCAATGGTTTCTTCAATTGCTCTTGGATTACACGGCCCATTGGACGTGCCCCCATCGCTTTGTCATAACCTTTATGTGCTAACCAATGGCGAGCATCTTGCGATACTTCCATGGATACTCCGCGAGCATCCAACTGGACTTGAAGCTCGACAATAAACTTATCGACCACTTGATGGATAACACTTTCATCTAGGCTATTAAACCATATGATATTATCAAGACGGTTACGGAACTCCGGAGTGAACACCTTCTTAATTTCTGCCATGGCATCGTGACTATGATCTTGTTGGATTAAACCGATCGATTTCTTCTCAGTTTCTGCCACACCCGCGTTAGTGGTCATCACAAGGATCACGTTACGGAAGTCGGCCTTGCGACCATTGTTGTCCGTCAGCGTACCGTTATCCATCACTTGCAGTAACAAGTTAAAGATATCTGGGTGCGCTTTCTCAATCTCATCCAACAAAACAACGGAATGAGGATGCTTAATAACGGCATCGGTTAACAAGCCACCTTGATCATAACCAACATAACCTGGAGGAGCACCAATTAAGCGGCTCACAGAGTGACGCTCACCATACTCAGACATATCAAAACGAAGCAGTTCAATACCAAGCAGTTTCGATAGCTGAACAGTTACCTCGGTTTTACCCACACCAGTAGGCCCTGCAAACAAGAACGAACCCACAGGCTTGTTATCTACACCCAAACCAGCACGAGACAGTTTGATAGCCTCCGAAAGCGCATCAATAGCGTTGTCTTGACCAAAGACTAGCATCTTCATTTTGCCATCAAGATTCTTCAAGATGTCTTTGTCAGATGAAGACACCGACTTCTCTGGAATTCGAGCCATTTTTGCAACCATGGCTTCAATATCAGCCACGCCAACCGTCTTCTTACGACGACTTGCTGGAGCTAATCGACTACGAGCACCGGCTTCATCAATAACGTCAATCGCTTTGTCAGGTAGATGACGTTCGTTGATGTACTTCGCAGACAGCTCTACGGCTGCACGCAGTGCTTTGTTGGTGTAACGCACTTCGTGGTGAGCTTCGTACTTTGGTTTCAAGCCCATCAGGATCTTGGTTGTATCGTCCAGAGATGGTTCTACAACGTCGATTTTTTGGAAGCGACGAGATAGCGCACGCTCTTTCTCGAAAATATTGCTGTACTCTTGGTAGGTAGTTGAACCAATACAGCGCAACTTACCGCTACTTAGTAGAGGTTTAATCAAGTTTGCCGCATCGACTTGGCCACCAGACGCTGCACCAGCACCGATAATAGTATGGATCTCATCAATGAACAGGATGGCATCTTCTTCTTTTTCAAGCTGCTTCAAAATCGATTTGAAACGTTTCTCGAAATCACCACGATACTTAGTGCCTGCTAGCAGCGAACCGATATCAAGTGAGTAGATAACGCTATTTTGAATCACCTCAGGCACTTGGCCTTCTACAATTCTCCAAGCTAGGCCTTCTGCAATTGCCGTTTTACCCACACCGGCTTCACCAACGAGCAATGGGTTGTTCTTACGACGACGACATAGAACTTGGATCGTACGTTCTAGCTCTTTGTCACGGCCAATTAATGGATCAATATTACCGGCCTTCGCCACTTGGTTGAGGTTTGTTGCAAAGCTTTCTAAACGCTCATCGGAACCTGTCTCTTCGACACTATCCGAGCTAAACGAATCTGAAGAAGATGGATCTTCTCCGGCGCCAGAAGCTTTCGTAATACCGTGGGAGATAAAGTTGACAATATCTAAGCGAGAAATATCGTTTTTCTTCAATAAATAAGCGGCGTGCGACTCTTGTTCGCTAAAGATTGCGACCAATACATTAGCACCCGTTACTTCGTTGCGACCAGACGACTGAACATGGAAAACCGCGCGTTGCAATACACGTTGAAAACTCAAAGTCGGCTGGGTTTCGCGCGTCTCATCACTTTCAGGGATAAGCGGCGTAGTTTGATCGATGAATATATCGAGCTCATTGCGCAAAGCATCGAGGTCTGCTTTGCAGGCTAAAAGGGCTTCCTTAGCTGCATCGTTTTCCAACAATGCAAGTAGGAGGTGTTCGACAGTCATAAACTCGTGACGTTTGTCTCTTGCACGAGCAAATGCACCGTTAAGGCTTGACTCTAGTTCTTTATTTAGCATAAGTACCTCCCGAAAAAACAACTTGGGTTGTTCGAGCAAGTCTTCTTCTACGCTTGCTCCATAGTACAAAGTAGCGGATGTTCATTTTCCCTTGCGTACATCGTAACTTGCGCTACTTTTGTTTCGGCAATTTCTGCGCTGTAAGTTCCACAGACTGCCTTTCCTTCATAGTGCACTTTGAGCATGATTTGTGTTGCTTTATCAATATCATGTGAAAAGAATCGCTCAAGTACCTCTATGACGAAATCCATAGGTGTATAGTCATCATTATTGAGTACAACGTTATACAGCTTAGGTGGCTGAACTTTTGTACTTTCTCGCTCCAGAAGATCAGAGTCCGGAGTGACCCATTCAAAATTTTTACTCATGGCAATTTAAAGATATCGTATCAAAGGGTTGATGTTTTCGACCTATAAAAACAATCTACCACAAGCATGCTGTGCGGTGTAGTGAGATGTGGCACCGATTTAGAACTTTGATAGATAAAAGTTGCTACCTAATATAGAGACTAATCCACGTCTCGCGGGCGCGCAAATAAAAGATGGTTATCGATAAGCCCTGAACTTTTACTCAAAAATAACTCTCTTTTCTCACTAACGAACAGAATCTAACCAACGCTAATTTCTGTGTTAGATCACACTTCCTCACTGAGAAAAGGTTATTTATCACGAAAACTTCATTTTTTATTCAATCCGATGATTTCACTATCATAAGCAACACCAACAGTATGGATTTTTCGTAACCCGTCGCTTTTTGGTCTAAATATCTAAACTTCGGCGTACGTCCAAAAAACAGTTTGCAAAATTGTTAATCTCAAAAGTGATTTGTTTTCAATTATGTTTCCGTTTGTTGCTCGACACTATTGACTGTATGGATTCATTGACTACAGTGGAAAGTATTGATGCATAAATCCTCATTCTGGATCAGTTTGAGTTTAAGCAACTTGGTGAATGTGATTCTGTATCAATGAGACGTTTGTTAGCGGTTGCTAACAGTAGTACCAAGTTAAAGGTATAACTTGGTTGTTGTAACAACATCAGTAAAAAATGCATGAGGGATGTATAAGCATGGCTACAGGTACAGTAAAGTGGTTTAACAATGCCAAAGGATTTGGGTTTATCTGTTCAGACGAAGAGGAAGGAGACATCTTTGCCCACTACTCAACTATCCAAATGGACGGTTATCGTACACTGAAAGCAGGCCAACAAGTCTCTTACGAGATTGAAAAAGGTCCAAAGGGTTGCCACGCAAGTAGCGTTGTGCCAATTGAAGCCCAAGCCAAGTAAATTGAGTGCTGTCGTAGAAACCATTGCTCTCACATAGCTTAAACCTTTGTGAAGAGAAAAATAAACCCGCCAATTAAGCGGGTTTCTTATTATCTGAAAAACACGCCGCTCACGACGTGTCATCCGCAGATTACTTGTCGATGATTGCGTTAAACGTTTCGCTTGGACGCATCAATTTAGAAACTAAAGCATCGTCTAGTAAGTAGTAACCACCTAGCTCACCTTTCACGCCTTGAGCACTATTAAGTTCTGCAACAATCTTCTCTTCTTGCTCAGCAAGAGATTTTGCAATAGGTGCAAATTCAGTGGCTAAGTCTGCATCCACAGTTTGCTCTGCCAATGCTTTCGCCCAGTACAGTGCTAAGTAGAAGTGACTACCACGGTTATCCAACTCACCTACTTTACGTGATGGCGATTTATTTTTGTCTAGGAATTCACCCGTTGCTTTGTCTAGTGTATCGGCTAGAACTTGCGCTTTAGCATTGCCAGTTACTGAGCTTAAATGCTCTAGAGAAGCAGCTAATGCTAAGAACTCGCCTAGAGAATCCCAACGAAGGTGGTTTTCTTTCTCAACTTGTTGAACGTGTTTTGGAGCAGAACCACCAGCACCGGTTTCAAACAAGCCACCGCCGTTCATCAACGGAACGATTGAGAGCATTTTAGCGGATGTACCCAGTTCCAAAATTGGGAACAAGTCTGTTAGGTAGTCACGAAGTACGTTACCCGTTACAGAAATAGTATCTAAACCAGCTTTCATTCGCTCTAATGAGTATTTACATGCTTCTACTGGAGCAAGAATCTTAATTTCTAGGCCTGTCGTATCGTGATCTGGCAGGTATGCATTGACCTTTTTAATAAGCTCTGCATCGTGTGCGCGGTTTTCATCTAGCCAAAATACAGCTGGAACGCCTGTCGCACGTGCGCGAGTTACTGCAAGTTTCACCCAATCTTGAATTGGCGCGTCTTTTACCTGACACATACGGAAGATGTCACCCTCTTCTACCGCCTGTTCAAGCAGCGCTGCGCCAGAAGCATCAACAACACGTACTGTACCTGCTGCATCTAGGATAAACGTCTTATCGTGAGAACCGTACTCTTCTGCTTTTTGAGCCATCAAACCCACGTTTGGTACGCTGCCCATTGTTGTCGGGTCAAATGCGCCGTGCTCTTTACAGAAATCGATAACTGCTTGGTAGATACCTGCATAGCAGCGATCTGGAATCATCGCTTTAGTATCTTTTTGCTTGCCGTCAGGACCCCACATTTGGCCAGAAGAACGCAACATTGCTGGCATAGATGCATCGACAATGATGTCGCTTGGGACATGCAGGTTCGTGATGCCACGATCCGAATCAACCATCGCAAGTTCAGGCTGAGTTTGGTAAACCGCCTGAATTGCCGCTTCAATCTCTTCTTTTTGTGCTGCTGGTAGTGACTCGATTTTCGAGTAAACATCACCAAGACCATTATTTACATCAACGCCAAGCTCTTCGAATAACTTACCGTATTTAGCAAAAACGTCTTTGTAGTACACTTTTACAGCGTGACCGAAGATAACCGGGTCAGAAACCTTCATCATCGTCGCTTTCATGTGTAGAGAAAGCAGTACGTCTTGCTCTTTTGCATCTGCAATTTCTTTTTCGAAGAACTCAACCAATGCTTTTTTCTTCAGTACAGAGCTATCAATAACTTCTTTGTCTAACAGTGGGAAAGCAGATTTTAGCTCTTTTACAGAGCCATCTGCGCCAACAAACTCGATTTTTACTTCTGTTGCGCCAGAAATGGTTGTTGATTTCTCGCTACCAAAGAAATCGTCACCCGCCATGCTTGATACATGGGATTTAGAGTCTGATGACCATGCGCCCATTGAGTGTGGGTTTTTCTTTGCATAGTTCTTAACAGAAAGTGGCGCACGACGGTCAGAGTTACCTTCACGAAGTACTGGGTTTACCGCACTGCCCTTAATCTTATCGTAAGCCGATTTAATCGCTTTTTCTTCGTAAGTACTTGGCTCTTCTGGGTAGTTTGGCAGGTCGTAACCTTTAGCTTGAAGCTCTTTGATTGCGGCTTTTAGCTGAGGAATAGAAGCCGAAATGTTTGGCAACTTGATGATATTTGCTTCTGGTGTTTGTGCGAGTTCGCCCAGCTCAGTTAACGCGTCGCCAATGCGTTGCTCTTCTTTTAAGTGCTCTGGGAAGTTAGCGATAATTCGACCCGCTAGTGAAATATCACGAGTATCTACGTTGATGCCAGACGATGCAGTAAACGATTGGATGATTGGTAGTAATGAATAAGTTGCTAGCGCCGGTGCTTCATCAGTGATGGTGTAGATAATGGTAGGTTTTTCTGTAGGCATGAAATTTCCCTATTTTTGAATCAACTTGTTGGCTGATCAACTCAGCGTCTGAGTTGGTGTAATTGACGCATTGCTACACGTTAGTAGTGTGTATCTCCTCGCTAACGCCACATGCGGTTTGCACTCTTTCTTGTAGTTTGAAGCTCTTGGCTCTGAATCCATGAGTGCACTGATATAATTAAACAAATAACACGAAATAGTCTATTATTCTGTGCGCATTTGTTAGTTTTAGGCGCGCAAATGATAGCCGATCTTAAGAAAACTTAAAACTTTCAAACACAGTTCATTTACATTTTTGTAGGGTAGTTAACATGTCATCTCGCACAGGTCATGAAAAAGGGCGTCGTACCAGCCAATCTAAAACAGGCCATTTTAAACGTTCCGGTAAACCAAACCGTGTAGAGGATCAAACCACAAGACGCCACCCTACTCGCACAGCCAAAGCCAATAAACCTCGAGTCGACCTGCAAAATAGAAAAGTCATTATTTTCAATAAGCCTTACGATACGCTGAGCCAATTTACCGATGGTGACGGCCGTAAAACATTGGCTGACTACATTCCAGTAAAAGACGTATACGCAGCAGGTCGACTAGATAGAGACAGTGAAGGCCTAATGGTGTTAACCAATGATGGTATCCTACAAGCGAAGCTGACTCAGCCGAAATCAAAGTCGCCGAAAACGTATTGGGTACAGGTGGATGGAGCGCCACAAGAGCAAGATTTAGAGAAGTTGCGTAAAGGCGTTGAATTAAAAGATGGTATGACCTTACCCGCAAAAGTAGAAGTCATTGATGCTCCGACGATTTGGGAGAGAAACCCACCAGTTCGTTTTCGTGCAAATATTCCAACGATATGGCTAGCAATCACTATCGTTGAAGGTAGAAACCGCCAAGTAAGACGCATGACCGCTCATATCGGCTTCCCAACTTTACGCTTAGTACGCTATTCAATGGGCGACATTACCCTTGGAGACTTGCAGCCTGGCCAATGGAAAGAGATTCAGCTCTAGCCATCTTAAAACAGCACATTCCTTAAAGTAGTCAACATCAAAAAACATAAAAGCAGGCCATTGCCTGCTTTTTATATTTTTATCGTCACTAATAACAATTATTGTTGATGAATTATTGCTGTGAGATCCAGAGCTTGAATGCTTCTTGATCGGTCGGAGAAGCTTTTAGATACATAGTTTTTAGCAAGTCGACCATTTGCGTATCTTGTTGCCCAGAACCTTGAGTGCTTTCTACGGTTTTTGAAGCAGGCTCAATACCCGTTACAACTTGTTGATGCTGATTCACAGTAACATAAGTAACTGCAACACTAGCGACACCACCAGCAATATTATAACTGCGAGCTTCTTGTGGATAGTTTCGACCTATTTGAACACCCTCCGATTCGAGAGTATCTTCTACTAAATCGATTGTCTGGCCTTTAGAGTCCAACAGTTGCCACTCTAATGGAGAAATGCTCGTTTGAGCTTGGCGATACGTATTAAATTGAGGAAGCTGGAACTTAAGCTTTTCATTATTAACATCAAACTTAGCAATAATCACATCGCTATATACACTTTTAATATCGTCGCCAATTTCAAATTCAGGTTGATATTTGAAGACAATCTGATTCGTCCCATCAGGTATTTCTATTGTCTTTTCATCAGAAAAGATCCCACCTTCCAACTTAGGTTTTTCCATGTTGACAGCCAGAAGTTTAACATCTTCAGGAACCACCAGAGTTGTTGCAGCATATAGGTTTGAGCTGGCAAAAATAGACAGAGCCATCGCCACTTTAAATGATAACTGCATAGAATTTCTCATCCTTATCTTCATAGTAAAAGACCCAGCATAAAGCTGGGTCTTACAATATCAGACTGGGTTTTGATTACCAGTAGAAACGTGCACCAACACCGAAGTCAGTTTTGCTGTCAACTTTAGAGTTGTCTAGCTTAGTTTCTTCAAATACGTATGCACCTTCAGCGAATACGCGAGCCCATTTAGAGAACTTGTATTCAACACCAGCGTAGAAACGAGAGTCGTCTGCGTCAACAGTGCCAGCAACATCAGAAGAAGACATTACTAGTTCGTAACCAGAGTATAGAGTTGTCTTAGGTGCTACAGCGAACATACCCGCTAGAGAGATACCGTGAGAATCAACAGTTGAGTTAGCGTTTTTATCTTCGTTTTCGTTGTAGTAGTAAGTCGCGCCTAGAGTGTGCTCACCAAGTGCGTATTCACCAGTTACTTCAAAAGATAGGTTTTCAGTGTTGTGCGCAACATTCTTAACTGCAATCTTATTTACAGAAGAAAGTACACCAGCGTGAACAGATAGTTCACCGAAAGACTTACCTACGAATACTTCACGAACTTCTTCGTTCTTGTCTTTCTCACCTAGCGCGTAACCAGCTTTTAGCCAGAATGCATCGTTTTCGAAAGAGTATTTGATTTGAGAGTCGTTGTTCCACTCGTGTCCGTAAAGAAGAGCAGAGCCACCAAAGAAGTAAGAGTAATCAGCACCGTAAACGTCATCCGCGAAAGTACCTTCTTTACCGAAACGAAGTGTACCCATATCGCCCATGTCGAAACCGAAGATGTGACGACGAACGAATACAGTGTCATCTGTACGCTCGCTTGAATCTGCGCCTGCACCGTAGTTGTCACCAAGTGCAACACCGATTTCAACTTCACCTAGAACTTTAAGGCTATCGTTTACAACGTAAACACCGTTTACACCCATACGTGAAGAGCTAGTGTTTAGCTCTGCAGTGTGGTCTGTGCTGTCTAGGAATAGAAGAGTTGGACGTAGTTGACCGTAGAAATCTACAGAACCTTCTTCAGATTTGAATACTTCCGCTGCGTTAACTGAAGTTGCAGACGCAACTACAGCTAGTGCTAATAGAGTCTTTTTCATAATTAATCCACTGCCTTTTCTTAGTTTGGGATATCCTTTCCGAATTCCCTTTTTTATATTTTTGAGGCCACTTGTTATCGATTCGTAACAATGCATGACCTACAAAATCTGGGCACTAGATTGCAAAAGATTATTCTGCCTGTCAAATTTTCTAAATATAAATATCAAAAAATAAAAATAACCAATAAAAACAACCACTTGATTCTATTTATTTAATTTATTCGATGAACATCTAAACTATCGGCTTGATTTTCCTCAATTTATCACCCTATTAATAACCAAAATTTCAACCTAAAAAACAGACTTTAGAACACAAAATACAGAATTAAAACCTGGTAAATCTGCATTTTTGAAGTTTTATATTTTTCATATAATGAAATTATTTGCATTGATATGGAGTTCAATATTTTTTTGTGAAGAAGATCTAGATTCCTTACAAAAGCATTCCGTTTTGTGAACTACTGTACAACTAGTGATGTGTGCTACTATTCGGCTCCAACGCATTTGAGGCCCGTATGCTGACCAGTAACATTCAAAAATCGATTCGCAATAGCTATCAAAACCTACAAGCCCAACTCGATAACTTTGTACCAAGACGAGCTCAAAACTATCTTGTCGCTGAAATCGCAAAGACGCTTTGTGGTCAATATCATAAGTCCAATCGAATACTGGTAGCAGAAGCAGGCACAGGGATCGGTAAATCACTTTCTTATTTGATGGCCGCTATACCAGTTGCCGTGCATAACAACCGCAAAGTCGTTATCTCAACGGCAACCGTCGCGCTTCAAGAACAGCTAGTGAATAAAGACCTTCCTCTATTCCGTCGTATTACAGACCGAGAATTCTCTTTCATTCTTGCCAAAGGTAGGCAACGCTACTGCTGCGCAGAAAAGCTCGCAACAGCCAGTGGTGTGGATGGCGGTCAACTAGCGATGTTTGAGACCAAGCCAAAGAAAAAAGACATTGAATTACTGGAAACCATGTATCGCTCACTCGCTCAAGGGAAATGGGATGGTGACCGCGACGCTTGGCCTAAACCTATAGACGACCGCATCTGGCAATTGATTGTCAGTGACAAGCACAGCTGCAATAACAGTTTGCCAGGTCACAGAGGGTGCCCGTTTCAAAAGGCGCGTTCTGAGTTAGATAAAAATGACGTGATCATCGCGAATCACTCTCTCGTTATGGCTGATGCTGACTTAGGTGGTGGCGTAATCTTACCAGAGCCAGAAAATACGATTTATGTCTTTGACGAAGCTCACCACCTGCCTCACGTCGCCCGTGATCACGCTTCAGCATCCGCGAGTTTAAAAGGCGCAGCAGCGTGGCTAGAGAAGCTGAATCAGTCAATCAGTAAATTTTCATCACTGGCTGATGAGAAACGTGTCGCTCGTTTCCGCAATGACTTGCAAGACTCCGTGCAAAACTTAATACCTGCGCTCACTCAATTGACTAAACAGTTCGACCCAGCTCAGTTTGAAGAAGGCATCTACCGCTTTGAACATGGCGAACTGCCTACTTGGCTAGAAAACCAATCTAAAGAGCTAAAGCAGTTCAGTAAGAAAGTAAACCAAAGCGTCGCGAAAATCGCCGATCTTATCGCAGAAAGAGTCAAAGATGGCGAACTCGCGGCAAGATTGGCCGAGCCTGCGCTCGCTGAACTAGGTTTCTATATTCAACGACTAGAGAACCTCGCCCAAGTTTGGCATTTAATGGCAGAGCCAACACGAGAAAAAGGAGCGCCTTTAGCGAGATGGATAGAAACTCACCCAGATCGTGAAGGCGATTTTGTTGTGAGTGTCTCCCCTCTTGAGATTGGATGGCAGCTAGACCAACAGATTTGGAGTCGTTGTATTGGTGCCGTATTAGTTTCAGCAACAATGCGAGCGTTGAACTCTTTCCACTATTTTTGCCATCAAGTAGGCATTGATGGAAAGCCAGAATCTGGGACTCAGTTTTTGGCACTCGCTTCGCCTTTTGATTATCAAAACCAAGCTGAGTTACTCATACCTGCAATGAAGTACGAACCATCGGCACCTCAGTTTACTGAATATCTTATTGAGATCTTGCCTAAGTACTTAGAAGACAAAAAGGCCAACTTGGTATTATTCTCTTCTTACTGGCAGATGAACCAAGTCGCAGAAGCGCTGTCTTCAGAGTTCATAAAACGAGGCTGGGCTTTGCAAGTACAAGGCGAAAGTTCTCGTCAAGAAATTCTAAAAAAACATAAAAAGCTTGTAGAAACAAACAAAACCAGCGTTCTCTTTGGTACAGGAAGCTTTTCGGAAGGACTCGATTTGCCAGGAGAGTTACTGGAAAACTTAGTGATCACCAAAATTCCATTTGGTGTTCCTACCTCTCCAGTAGAACAAGCGCATTCAGAATACATAGAAAAGAAAGGCGGCAACCCGTTTATGCAAATCACTGTACCTGATGCGAGCAAAAAGCTGATCCAGAGCGTGGGCCGCCTACTGCGTAAAGAACGAGATTCTGGTAGAGTGACCATTCTGGATCGACGCCTCGTAACCAAACGCTACGGGCAAGCACTTATCGACTCACTGCCGCCATTTAAACGAAAAATAGAATATTAGAAGAATAAGAATTTATGGAAATGATAGAGCCGACAATGCTGTTGGTGTTGGCGCTAGTCGCTTTTGTTGCTGGATTTATTGACGCAGTCGCAGGTGGTGGAGGGATGCTAACCGTCCCTGCTTTGCTGTCTTTGGGACTTCCTCCTCACATTGCTTTGGGGACGAACAAGTTGGCTGCTACCTTTGCATCGTCAACTGCCGCATTCACTTACTACAAAAAACGCTTGTTCAAACCTCAGTGTTGGGGGCGCGCGTTTGCAGCAACGCTTGTCGGCGCAGCATTGGGCACGCTCTTTGTCGATGCCATCAGTACGGATTGGCTAGAAAAAGTCTTGCCTCTTATTATATTAGCCGCTGCGCTGTATACTGTATTCCACAAAACGCCACATTCCCCTCATCAAAGCCCAATACCAGAGCCTTGCCCAAAGCTGCATAAAAAACAGTACCTGCAAGGTTTGTCGATTGGTTTTTACGATGGATTAGCCGGTCCAGGAACAGGCGCGTTTTGGACTGTAAGTTCTATGGCGCTGTACCGTCTCAATATATTGCTCGCCTCTGGTTTAGCCAAAGCAATGAACTTCACCAGTAATTTTACCTCACTTATTACTTTCGCTATTTTAGGTCATATTAACTGGGTGCTAGGCTTAACAATGGGTGTGTGTTTAATGGCTGGGGCATTTGTTGGTGCGCATTCTGCAATTCGATTCGGCTCTAAGTTCATTCGTCCCGTTTTTGTCACGGTCGTGAGCGTATTGGCGATTAAGCTGGCTTATGACGCTTGGTTTGTAGGTTTATCATGAACATCGAACAACTTTCGCAAAGTTTAGAACACATGGCGAATCAAGCCGCGACATTGGATCGCCAACGAGGAGAGCATCACGTTCCGTTGTTTGATGAACGTTTATTTAGCTGCCGTTCTCGCTTACTGACCCCTTGCGTAAAAGAAGCGAAATCGACACTGGACGCAATTATCCGAGAGCAAAACGAAAATAAGCTCACCGCTTTGCGCGCGGAGTACCTCACCGAACGACTCGTAGCGCAAATTGGCGCAATTCAGCGAGAGATTTCTACCACCAAAATTCGTAAGAATGAAATCAAGCATAGCAGCCACTTTCGCAAACCAATTAACGTGCTTTATCAAGAGCTCGCGCAGCACCAAGAATGGGCAAGACGCTTGCGAGAAATGGTGTTAGAAAAGGAACGCGCAGTGGAAACTGCACCTAGTTTTATGCGAGCTGAAGCTCAGAAAGTATTACTGGCGACAGAGCAACGTTTAGCTCGTTGTGAGGCAGCGCTTCTTAAACTAGAAAATCAAATTACACATAGGGAAAAGCACCAATAATGGCAGACCAACCAACCTCTCCTCTTGATGACGCGCCAGAAGAGATCAAGCTGGCCGTTGATTTGATCTACTTGCTTGAAACCAACGAGATTGATCCAGAAGTTGCGATTAAAGCATTGAAGATCGTACAAACAGATTTAGAAAACAAATTGAAAGCGCAGTAAAACGCGCTTTTTTCTTTTGTTGAGATTCATTTTCACTACGCTTTCAGAATAATACCATTCTAGAAAAATACGCCCTCAAAAGGATAAATAATGAAAGTAATCAGCTTTAACATCAATGGACTACGTGCTCGACTGCACCAACTCCAAGCGCTCATCGATAAACACCAGCCTGACGTTATTGGTCTTCAAGAGATTAAAGTGCATGATGAAGCGTTCCCGATTGAAGATGTCGAAGCCATGGGTTACAAAGTGTATTTTCATGGCCAGAAGGCGCATTACGGCGTAGCGATGCTTTGTAAGCAAGAGCCAATCCGCGTACAAAAAGGTTTTCCAACGGATAACGAAGAACACCAAAAGCGCATGATCATGGCGACGTTTGAAGACGAAAATGGTGAAAAAGTAACGGTGCTTAATGGCTACTTCCCTCAAGGGGACAACATTAGCCACGAAACGAAATTCCCATACAAGCGCCAGTTCTACAAAGATCTAATGACGTATCTAAACGATCATCACAGCAACGATGAACAGTTGATTGTTATGGGTGATATCAACATCAGCCCTATCGATTCAGATATCGGTATCGGAGAACCAAACCGTAAGCGTTGGTTGAAAACGGGTAAATGCTCTTTCCAACCAGAAGAACGTGAATGGCTACAAACGTTGTTAAATTGGGGATTTGAAGATACTTTCCGTAAGCTTTACCCAGAAGTGAACGATCGCTTCTCGTGGTTTGACTACCGCTCTCGCGGCTTTGATGACAACCGAGGTCTACGAATTGATGTGATTTTGGCGACTCCTTCTCTCGCGCAAAAATGTATTGAGTCGGGTATCGATTATGAATTACGCGGTATTGAGAAGCCTTCAGACCATGCGCCAATCTGGTCGACATTCAAGTAATACTTTACAAAGCAATAACCGTGACTCAACGCTAAGATAAATCTAGTAAAAAGGGAAACTCAGTCTCCCTTTTTCATGCACGTTATTTTCTACTCAGCTAGTTCAGCGGCCAAACCGTTTGACCATCAATACTTACTGGCGTTTGAGCGAATTCGTTCAGACAGTAACCGGTATTGCTGCTTGCAAAGTAAGTGAGAGGCATCGGCGTCAGATTCAACGCAACAACTTGTTGCTTCGCTTTTTCTGAGAACGAGAATCCCCACATGTCGAGATAGTTAGTCATATCTCGCTGAGCCACGTAACTTAGGGCAATGAGCAACCAGTCGTTGTTTGAGATGCTGCTCGCTTCATCCTTGGTATACATCGAGAAACCAATGCTTGATTGTTTCGCATTCCAAAGTGCCTCATCTGCTTTCAAACGATTAAACTCACGCTCAATAAGATGAAGTCGCGCCAGTAAATGCCAACCATTTTTAAGCACACCTTCGTGCTGAGTTGCCATCATCATTTGAATGTAAACGCGAGCACCCCAGCTCCAACCCGTTTGGTTTTGCTTCGCCATATAAGCATTTGGATCGCTTTGTGCTCGACTGGTTTGCAACAGTTCAAACTGACCTTTGAAATCCAAGCTTTGGCAGGTTGATTCCTTACCCGTATTTTGGAAGAAACGAGACTTGCTGTAGTAGGAGTAGTAGTTGGTCGTCGAATGCCCTTCCCAACCAGCGAATCGGAATCGTCCTTTCTCTAAACCGTGGCCTAGCTCATGCAAATCACCGTGACCTAAAGGACTGAAGGCCCAATAAGCATCGTACGGGTTACCAGAGCAGCCATAGCCACAAGTGGCTTGGTCAGCATTCATGTGCTTAACCATATCAATATTGGCAATTTCCCAGCCTTGGTTTTGAGCGTATTGAATAATTTCAGGTACTTCGTCTATACCCGGCCCTTGGAAACCAGCCAGAACATGCGGGTAGTTATGAACATATTCTTCCGTTGCAAGCGCCATTTCCGCAGGGGTAGACCACATTTCATCGTTGACCGACTCTAACATCTTGTCACGCTTTGAGTGCACTTCAAACCCAGGGGTGATCAGCTCGGCCCAATCAAACAAATTGGCTTCTAGCTGCTGGATAAAGGTGTCGTTGTCCTTCTCACTTCTCCATACAGGATGCTGTGCCACATGGTTAAATCTCAGTTCAACCGGAATATCATTTTTGTCAAAGTGAACCTGTACTGGGCCGCCATAAGGAGAAGTCAGCGTGATGGTTTCACCCGCTTTGACTTCGTAAGCAAATGAAGTCAGCAGTTTAGGTCGAGTATAACCGTCTTTACTGAACTCATGAGTCGCTCCACTTCTTAAGCTATTGATGACAATTTTTGTGGCCACATCATTGTTGTCTTTACGCGTTACCGTGAAAGTCTCACCTGGCAGCGCATACACTCCTGCCGAACGGAAGTTACGTTTAGACTCCATATTCACCGTAGTATCAGTTCTCTTTACATCGGCCCCAAATTCACTGCGACTGAAGTTTCCCATATTTGGTTGTTTTGGGTTGATGCGACGACTGTTGTATTGAACGTAGTCCGCGAAGTACGATTTCAAAAACTCAGTCGTCCCCGTAGACTGCTTATCCATTGGAAAAGAGGCCGTTTGACGATAATGATCCGCCAATAACACCATAAGCTTTTCGTATTGATAACCATCTTGTTCAAACAACGAGATTTTTTGCTCATCAAGTAATTTCAGCCATTGGCGAATGCTGTTGGCAGCGTCGTAAAATTGACTGTCCATGTTCGCTGCTTCTGGACATGATTTGTCATCACATTGGGACAAATCAACATTGAAGTTTTGAGTTTCGAAACGGGATAACAACGCTTGTTGCGTGATGACAGAATCTGGCACAAAGTTCATCAGTGATGAAGGTGCCCAATCGACCAAACCTAACTTACGCCAATAGTTGTCCCCCACGTAGTCAACATGGAATTTTGCCAAAATGTCTCGGCCAAGATCGGTCAGCCCACCGTCCCAATGCAGATATAGAACCGGAATTTTAGCTTGCTCGGCATAAGCCAGCGCATCTATTACCTGTTGGTTGGTATCTCCTGACAGCAAATGTTGTGACAGAATCAACAGGTTTGGCTTATCGGCTTTCAAGCAGCTAAGTAATTTTGAACCGTCGCACAGGTTAGCTTCATTAAATGTCAGGTCTGGTGAAATATTGTTGTTTAACCAACTGCGCGTCGCTTGCTCATCAGGAAAGTAATAAGACTGATCCATTTGCGCGATGACGACGTTTGAAGTAGCTCCACCTGACAACCAAGTAACGAGGTTATTTAGCCATTGAGTCATTGCCGCATTAGAAGAGTCAGGAAAACGTTGTGCGGTTCGAAATGGGTTACTGCCTAAAACAGCATAACGCTGGCCATTAGTTTGCTCACCAGCAATACCAATCGACAACGCTTGGTCTTTGTAGCCACTCGCCATCGCTTTATTGGTCATCAAGATGGTGTCGTTGAATCCATAGGTAGGAGCAAAAATCGCGGCATAATGCGTCGGATCCCAGTAAAGACCCGAAAGATTTTTTGCTATCGCAGATTTGATCGCATTCGACTGTTTCTTGTGCGCCTCAACAACTTGACGGCTTTCGCGAATGAAGTCATTTGGGTCAGAAACTAACAGGGCATTGCCTGTTTCTAGCGCTTGTTGAACAGGAACTGGAGTTGGTGTGACTTGACTGTTTGATTGTGACTTGCTCTCTCCACCACCGCATCCGGTGGCAACAGCGGCAAGACCCAACGATATAATTGTTTTTTTCATATTTCACTTATTAAACAAGGGTTTTTGCCGAAGTGTAATGTAAGCGAACGAGGGAGCGAAATAGTCTTGTTGATAAATCAGAAAAGTATGAATGAAGGTATCAAAAATAGAATGGTACCCGTAGGTACCATTACTTAAATACATGATTTAGCTCAGAGGACGCAGGTACGCTAAGAAACGTTTTTCCGCGCGTTTAAAGCACCAAAGAATGATAAACGTGAGCGACATATAGAAAAGTCCAGCCGTCAAGAACGACTCAAATGGTGCGTAATAACGAGAGTTAACTAAGCGCGCTGCACCAGTTAAGTCCACGATGGTTACGATCCCTGCAACCGCACTGCCGTGAAGCATGAAGATCACTTCATTAGAATAAGCAGGTAGTGCTCGGCGTAACGCACTTGGCAAGATGATGCGTTTGTAAGTCATAAATTTACTCATGCCATACGCTTTTGCGGCTTCCACTTCGCCTTTCGGCAAACCGTTAATCGCACCACGAATGATCTCTGCCGTATACGCTGATGTGTTTAGTACAAACGCAACCAGAGCACAAAACCACGCGTGTTCCCATAAGGTATCTTTCACTGGGAAAAACTGATCCATGCCATAGTAAATCAGATACAACTGAACAAGCAGTGGCGTTCCTCGGAAAAAGTAAATGAATCCCCAAGAAGGAAGGCTCAAAGCGTAGTTGGTACTGTTTCTCGCAATGGCGAGTGGAACTGAGACGCACAAGCCAATCACCAATGAAATGCCCACCAGCCAAACGGTCGTCCAAAGCCCTTGAAGGTAAACAGGGAAGCTTTCAAAAATCAACGAAAAATCCATTACTTACCTCGCATGAATACTGAATTTGCGTTCAACGAGTTTTAACAGCCCCGTCGAAATACTGGTGAAGAAAAGGAAAATCAGAGCAACAGCCATGTAGAACGTGAACGGCATTTTTGTTGTACCAGCCGCCAAAGAGCTCATTCTCACCATATCCTCAAGCCCGATGATGGAGACAAGCGCGGTGGTTTTTAACAATACCAACCAGTTGTTACCAAATCCCGGTAGAGCATGGCGAATCATCTGAGGAAGAAGGATTCTTCTGAACGACAACACTGGGCTCATGCCATAAGCTTTTGCTGCTTCCAACTCACCTTTATCGACGGCCATGATCGCACCACGGAAAGTTTCCGCCATGTAAGCTCCAAAGATAAAACCAATTGTCAGCACACCGGCAATAAACGGGCTCACATCAATGTAGTCAGGTAAGTAAGAAGTCCACTCATGATTTGGGTCGCTAGATGCAAACCATTCATTGAGCGTTTCGTTGATGGAATAGAGGCTATTGTTTAAAAGTATTTGCCCACCAAAGAAAATCAACATCATCAGAACTAAGTCTGGAATGCCGCGAATAATGGTGGTGTAAAGTGTGGCAATTGCTCTTGCCCATTTGTAGGGTGCGAGCTTAGCAAGCGCGCCAAGCATTCCCAATATCACCGCAAGCAGTAGTGACAGAACTGCTACTTCGATGGTTACCAAAGCCCCTTTAAAAATGGAGGCTTCATATCCTTGTAAATCCAGCATAGGTGAGTTCCTAATCCCTAAACTCAAAAAATCGACCGTTGACTACTTCTAGGAACAAGCCAACGGCCGCTTAATTACCGCTTATTCGCCGTAAACATCGTAGTTAAAGTACTTGCCAGCAATTTCTTGGTAAATACCTTTATCACGCAGTGACAAGATTGCCGCATCAAGTTTCTTCGTTAGATCTTTATCTTGTTTACGTACAGCGATACCGAAACCTTCACCGAACCATTTCGCATCAGTCAGAGATGGGCCAACAAATTCGTACGCATCACCACCAGCTTTGTTCAATACACCTTCCTCTAGAGCAGAGGCATCGCCCAAAACTGCAGCAACACGGCCGTTCGCAAGGTCTAGATACGCTTCGTCAAAAGAGCCGTAACGTACAATTTCAACTTTGTCACCGTAATTATCAGTTAGATATTTATCGTGAGTGGTCGCACGTTGAACTGCGATTTTTTGGCCATCTAGATTAGCAAAGTCTAGGTTTGCACCTTTCTTAGCGATGAACTTATTTGGGATCAATGCGTATTTGCCCGTAAAATCCACTTTCTTTTTACGTTCTTCGGTAATCGACATTGCCGCGATGATCGCATCGTATTTACGAGCTAATAGAGAAGGAATAATGCCATCCCAATCTTGGGCAACGATCTGACACTTCACTTGCATTTCTTCACACAGCGCATTGGCCATATCAACATCAAAGCCTTTAAGAGAACCATCGGTTTCTGTCCAGCTAAATGGAGGGTATGCGCCTTCAATGCCAAAGCGAACTGTTTTCCATTCTTTCGCTTGAGCAACACCAGACACTGCCGTTGCAGCAAGAGTTGCTGCCAATAACCACTTTTTCATTTCCATACTCCTGTGATTGCTATTTTATTTGGTTTTGTTCGTTGTGCTTACTTAGGAGGCAAAACTCTGCCGCCTAATGAATATTAGTAGATAGATGAGATAAACTGCTGTAATCGCTGAGAATCGGGGTTAGTAAATAGCTTAGCTGGATCTCCCTGTTCTTCCACTAAGCCTTGATGCAAGAACATCACATGATTTGAGACGTCACGAGCAAACGCCATTTCGTGCGTCACCACCAACATGGTTCGCCCTTCATCTGCCAAATCTCTCATTACCCCTAGCACTTCCCCAACAAGCTCAGGGTCAAGCGCAGAGGTAGGCTCGTCAAACAACATAACTTCTGGATCTACGGCAAGGGCACGAGCAATCGCAGCACGCTGTTGCTGCCCACCAGATAAATGACCTGGGTAATAATCTTTACGTTCGTAAAGGCCGACTTTTTTCAGTAACAACTCTGCATTTTCAATTGCTTGAGCTTTCGGCACACCAAGAACGTGGACAGGTGCTTCGATGACGTTTTCAAGAACGGTAAGATGAGACCAAAGGTTAAACCCCTGAAAAACCATAGCTAAACGCGAACGAATACGCTGAACTTGTTTTTCGTTGGCAGGTACATATTCACCCGCGCGGTTGTTTTTCATTTGAATAAGCTCGCCGTTTACCCAAATTTCACCAGCGGTCGGTGTTTCTAGTAAGTTAATACATCTAAGAAAAGTGCTCTTGCCAGAACCGGAAGAGCCAATGATGGAGATAACATCCCCTTTGTGAGCGGCAAGTGAAATGCCTTTCAGGACTTCATTCTGTCCAAATGTTTTGTGCAGGTCTTTTATATCTAGCGCTGGTACATCATTCATGCGCTCTACTCCCTGTGTTTTTGTCACTGCAATTAAGGGACTCCGCCCTCTCTATTTCGGAACAAATTAGCACCACCCCCAGAAAGTTGCAACAAATTATTAACCTAAATAAATCGAATAGATAGATACGATAGACAAATGAATATGCAATATATAGCAACATATTCTTTTATTCGTGAATATAGACCACAAAAAAGCCCCTCGTGCGAGGGGCTAAATAATAAATATTTTTAACAATTATCGTGACAACTTAGTATATTTAAGGGTTCGGATGTCAGTATCATGTCTCGCTCTTTGGCTTGGTTTTACGACCAATGCAACAGTGTCTTCGTCTTCATATTGCGCCATTAAGTTTTGCACCTGTGCTTCTGACAAACTGTCGTACTCATAAGCATCCACAGACAAAGTTTCAGGGGTAGCTGAGGAAAGCCCCGTTTGAGTCAAATCTGGAATCACCAGTTGTGACCCCGCCGGTTTACCAATAATTACGTGCTCTAGCGTTTTGATTGTAGGTGAACTAACACTTTGAGTATACTTCGCGCGAACAACTAACTCGTTCGAAGAGTCCACTCCCGTGATTCGCACAACTCCATTTACTCCAGAGTTGATAATAGAGGGCTTAACATCGTAAGTCTGCAATGAGTCCGGCAATTTGACATCGAGAGAACCTAAGATTCCGCCTACAGTTTTAAATTTCCAACCTGTCGTTAACGTGCCATAAGCTTGGTAGTGATAATTATTATCAAGGCTTGATATAGGGAACGACTCTTCCGTAGCAACATCTGGCGTAAACCAAGAGTAACTGTATGAACCTTTACTTAGACTAATGTTTAGAGACTCAAGATTTGATGTTGGAGCAAATAGGTTTGTCCAATCCAAATCTGTATCAATAGTTTCCAGTACTGCTATGGAAGGCGCAGACTCAGAGCCTAATTTACTCG
Source organism: Vibrio sp. S457-15 (assembly GCF_000960545.1). Taxonomy (NCBI): domain Bacteria; kingdom Pseudomonadati; phylum Pseudomonadota; class Gammaproteobacteria; order Vibrionales; family Vibrionaceae; genus Vibrio; species Vibrio sp. S457-15. The sequence continues at coordinate 290,490 of NZ_JYOQ01000005.1, forward strand.
TAAATTCATAACCAGAAAGTTTTCCATTAAGGATACCTTTAACAAGAACTGATTCATCGCCGAGTTTTTCAACTTCCTTAGAGTTAGATGTATCGATGCTATTGCCCTCTTGGGAAGACAAAAATTGGTAACTATCAGCTTGCACGTTTAGTGTTGATGCTAAGATATAACCTTTTTGAGGAACAGGTGTAGCATCTGCTGAATAACATTTGTCAACTTGCGGTCTTTTGACTTGTATAAGTTGCGACTCAAGATACTCTTTTTGGATAGATAACGCTTTGTAGAAAGGGTCACTATCACTCGGAGAATCTATAACCGTAACATAGCTATTAGCCTCCAAAGGATACTTATCAATAGTTAGAACCCCATTAGTATCAGGGTGTTTAGTATCGATGACATTGCCCTTCGAATCATGGATATAAACTGTTACATCGCTAGCCTTTCGCGCATACGTATATGTCGTAATGTTATCTTTCTGTACTTTATCGAAAATAGTGCAAGTAGCAGATTTATCAGTTGTAGTTGTCACTTTCTGAATAAAAGTAAGAGTGACATAGTCTGACGGAGTACCACCACCGCCACCGCCGCCACCGCCGCCACAACCGACCATTAAACCTGAGATAATTGCCACAAGTGGCAGTACTTTAAGCTGTTTCATGTCTTCTTCCTAAACTGAGCGGCAATGATTAGCCAAAAAATCGTCGTTGCTCGGTACAAAGCAAGAATAAAGCCAGCTTTATATAAACATCGTGAATATTGATCATTTAAGGGTGCCCCATGCGATGCAGGGCAATAAACTCTAATTTTATGCAACTTGTGTAATGAAATTACACACTAAATAACCATCTCATTCGCATACCAGACACTTTCTGTAGTTTTATTTCACATCTATTCTTAAAGTGATCTAAATCAATCACCCTAAATGGCTATCTTGCTAGACTCCAGCCAAAAGATGAGGAATTTTTTGTGCCTCAACACAACAAGTTATTAGCTATGCTTAGGCACGACGTCGACGTGTAACAAATCTAATAATAGCTAGCATAGGACGTGCCGCAGGATGCGGAATAACACACTTGAATGAATAATTCATAACTTTTAAATATATGAGGAATCTATGTCAGACGCAGTTAACAAAGCGCACTCTGATTCAGATATCGAGACCAAAAGCTACCGTGAGCTTCATCGTCCATCATCTGAGTTCGCGAGCCGTTCAGACTACCTAGACCACGAACTACAAATCATGAAGCCGCGTCGTTTCGGCTTAAACTTGCCAGGTCGTGACTTCCGCTTTGAGCTTGAAGACCTTGTTCCAGCACTTGCTGGTACTATCGGCATTATCGCAATGTACTCTGCGGTAATGATGTCTTGGGCTGAAGGCCTTACTGCAGCATGGGACCACGTTAACTTAGGCAAAGATTTTGCCATTGAAGTTGCGCGTGTAGAAATGCTAATCCCTGCACTACTTTTCTGTGTGCTTGCTTCTGGCTTTATCAACCCGAAAGCCAACTTGGCAGGTAACCACGGTCCAATGATCCCTCTTATTGGTACCATCGCTCTCGCTGGTGCTCACCCTCTTGCATTGGCAATTCTTATTGGTGTATTCGGTCTTCTACTTAGCTTCTTGAAAGGCGGTTCTAAACTGGTGAACCTCACCTCAGAGGGTACAGCTGGTGGCTTGCTCATTTTCTTGGGCTTGACGGGGACCATGAGCCAAATCAACTCGATTCAAGAATGGGCAGTTGGCCTTCAATCTTCAACTGTTGAAGCTGGCAGCATGGGTTACGTGGGTCTGATCGTGCTTGCAGTGACGATCGCACTATACGCTTTCCTTGCAAAAGTGAACAAACGTTGGCTTGCGATTCCAGTGTGTGCTTTCACAGGCCTTATTATCGCTCTAGTGCTAGGTGCTGGTTTTGACATCAAATTCGTCACTGAAACTGGTCTACCGAATCTAAACCCTGTTTACTGGTGGGGCAGCACTGAAGAAGGTTGGATGCTCGGTCTTCCTAATATGGAACACTTCATCGCGTCACTGCCTTTTGCAATCCTAGCAGTAGCAATGTGGTCTCCTGACTTCTTAGGTCATCGTATTTTCCAAGAACTTAACTACCCTAAAAAGACTGAAAAAGTACTAATGGACGTTGATGACACAATGACTATGTGTTCTATCCGTCAGATGGTAGGTACAGCGGTAGGTGGTGGTAACATCACTTCATCTTGGGGTACTTACATGATCCCAGCAGCGATTGCAAAACGTCCAATTCCTGGCGGTGCTATCCTTCTTGGTCTTCTAGTAATGATCATCGCGATCCTTGGCTTCCCAATGGACATCGCAGTATGGCCACCAGTAATGCGTGTCGCTCTTCTTGTAGGTGTATCTCTACCTCTACTTGAAGCAGGTATGCAAATGGTGAAAGACTCTAAAGACTCTCAAGCAGCAGGTATCTGTATTTTCGGTTCTGCCGTCGTTAACCCTGTACTAGCATGGGCATTAACAATGCTACTTGATAACAACGGTCTAATTGGTGACAAAGAGCGTGCAGCTCGCCTGTCATTCGTAGACAAGATTGTGATCCCAGTAGGTGTACTTGTTATCTGTTTGGTCGCTATGCTTGCAGTTGGTATGCTAGAAGGCCAGTATGGCATCAAAGCTTGGCTGTAAGGCTGATTGTTCAAAAAACGTGTGGGTAGCGCTTGTCGCTACCCCATTTTTATCGAGATTTTTGAGGATTTATTGATTTAGTTTAAGGTTTGCAAAAAAATTTTAGTTTAACCTCTAGTTGTCTCTTAAAAAGAGTGTCATTAAAGATAGTGGCAATATTTATAGTTTTGTGACCCAATTTTTTAAATTTAAGACTATAAATATTGTTATTCAAAAGAGTGTACTGTTCCCCCTCAGATTTTGGGGATAGCTGGCTCAACGGCGAAGCAGTACGTAATTTTTTTCTACTAAAAAGGTAGGTATGTCATGGCAGAGCAATTTGCTAAAGCTTGGGAAGGTTTTGTTGCAGGTGACTGGCAAAACGAAGTAAACGTTCGTGATTTCATTCAAAAGAACTACACTCCGTACGAAGGCGACGAATCTTTCCTAGTTTCTGAAGGTACTGAAGCAACTAACAAGCTTTGGGCTAAGGTAATGGAAGGTATCAAGCAAGAGAACTCAACTCACGCTCCTGTTGATTTCGATACTTCTATCATCTCTACCATCACTGCTCACGATGCAGGCTACATCGAGAAAGATCTTGAGACTATCGTTGGTCTTCAAACTGACGCTCCTCTAAAACGCGCTATCATCCCTAACGGTGGTATCCGCATGGTTGAAGGTTCGTGCAAAGCATACGACCGCGAACTAGACCCACAAGTTAAAAAAATCTTTACAGAATACCGTAAAACTCACAACGCTGGTGTTTTCGACATCTACACTCCAGAAATCCTAGCTTGTCGTAAATCTGGTGTTCTAACTGGTCTTCCAGATGCTTACGGTCGTGGCCGTATCATCGGCGACTACCGCCGTGTTGCTCTATACGGTATCGACTTCCTAATGAAGGACAAACTGGCTCAATTCAAATCTCTGCAAGAGCGTTTTGAGAACGGTGAAGATCTTCAAATGACTATGCAGCTTCGCGAAGAGATCGCTGAGCAACACCGTGCACTTGGCCAAATGAAAGTTATGGCTGCGAAATACGGTTGTGACATCTCTCGCCCTGCTGAAACTGCACAAGAAGCTATCCAATGGACTTACTTCGGCTACCTAGCGGCTGTTAAGTCTCAAAACGGTGCTGCAATGTCTCTAGGTCGTACTTCTACGTTCCTAGACGTGTTCATCGAGCGTGATATCGCTGCTGGTAAGCTTACTGAAGAACAAGCTCAGGAAATGATCGACCACTTCGTAATGAAACTACGTATGGTTCGTTTCCTACGTACTCCTGAGTACGATGACCTATTCTCTGGCGACCCAATCTGGGCAACTGAGTCTATGGGTGGTATGGGTCTTGACGGTCGTACGCTAGTTACTCGTACTAACTTCCGTTTCCTAAACTCACTATACACAATGGGTCCTTCTCCAGAGCCAAACATCACTGTACTTTGGTCTGAGCAATTACCTGAAGGCTTCAAGAAGTTCTGTGCGAAAGTATCTATCGATACTTCTTCAATCCAGTACGAAAACGACGACCTAATGCGTCCAGACATGAACTCTGACGATTACGCAATCGCATGTTGTGTATCTCCAATGGTTGTTGGTAAGCAAATGCAGTTCTTCGGCGCTCGTGCTAACCTTGCGAAAACTATGCTTTACACCATCAACGGTGGTGTGGATGAGAAGCTAAAAATCCAAGTTGGTCCGAAAATGCCTAAGATCGAAGGCGACGTACTAAGCTATGACGAGTTGTGGGAAAAAATGGACCACTTCATGGATTGGCTAGCGAAGCAGTACGTGACTGCACTAAACGCAATCCACTTCATGCACGACAAGTACAGCTACGAAGCTGCACTAATGGCTCTGCACGACCGTGACGTTAAACGTACTATGGCTTGTGGTATTGCTGGTCTATCTGTTGCTGCTGACTCTCTGTCTGCAATTAAATACGCAACAGTTAAACCTATCCGTGATGAAGACGGTCTAGCAATCGACTTCGAAATCGAAGGCGATTACCCTAAATTTGGTAACAACGACCCACGCGTTGATGACATCGCATGTGAACTTGTTTCTGTATTTATGGGCAAAATCCGTAAGCTTAAGACTTACCGTGATGCAATCCCTACTCAGTCAATTCTTACTATCACTTCAAACGTGGTATACGGTAAGAAAACTGGTAACACACCTGACGGTCGTCGTGCTGGTGCTCCATTTGCTCCAGGTGCAAACCCAATGCACGGTCGCGATGAGAAAGGTGCTGTAGCATCACTAACTTCAGTAGCTAAACTGCCGTTTGCTGACGCACAAGATGGTATCTCTTACACATTCTCTATCGTACCTAACGCACTAGGTAAAGATGAGGGTTCACAACGCGCTAACCTTGCTGGTCTGATGGATGGTTACTTCCACCACGAAGCTGGTATCGAAGGTGGTCAACACCTAAACGTGAACGTTCTTAACCGCGAAACTCTAGAAGACGCAGTTAAGCACCCAGAGAAATACCCTCAGCTAACAATTCGTGTATCTGGTTACGCTGTTCGCTTCAACTCTCTAACTGCAGAGCAACAAGCTGACGTAATCGCACGTACATTCACTGAGTCTCTATAAGACTATAGCGAAATAACGTTTTAGTGATACAACAAAGGCTGATGCTGCAAAGCATCAGCCTTTTTTTGTTTCTTGAACTAAAGTTGTGACATTGCGGAAGATTTTGATTGAATTCTTACGTATGATGCAAAAAAAGTTAGTAAATGCAGTATATGAAACTCAGTAAATTAATTTTCCTTACCCTTTTATCGCCAGTTGCTCTGGCATCCACCAAATCCACAGTATCCTTTACCCTTGATAACGATGGCATTTTTGGTGTCGACCAAGATTACACCAACGGTATATTCTTCTCTTACGCAACCGAGAAACTAAAAAAAGAAAGCGAATGGAAATGGTTCAGCTTAGAAAATGCAGATCAATCCAATGTCGATAAGATCGAGGTAGTACTTGGCCACAAGATGTGGACTCCAAGTGATATTGAAGCAGACTACCCTCTTGCCAATGACCGTCCATACGCTGGTTACCTACACACTGAAATCAACTACCTATCTCTAACCGCCGATCAAGCCGTTCGCTATAACTTCACCATTGGTGCCACAGGTGAAAGTTCTCTATCAGAAAAAGCGCAGGAAATTGTTCACGGCATCACTGGCTCAACCGATCCTCAAGGCTGGGATTACCAAATTGACGATGAAATTGCCTTTAGCGTTGGTTACCGAGCTTTCAATAAACTCATGCGCAGTGAGGGCCAGAAGACGCAATGGGAAATCACTAATGTGAATGACATTAACGCAGGTAACTTCCGCAGCGATGTATCACAAGGTGTCATGTTCCGCTGGGGCACAAATCTAGCCAATAGTATTGGCGCGGCAAACATCAGTGTAGAAAGCCCTTTCTCTGCCAGTATGCTTGCGAAAAATACCTCTAGTTGGTTTGTCTTTACAGGATTTGAAGGTCGATACCGTTTCAACGATATCACCATTGAAGGCGATCGCTCAGGTATTCCTGGCTCATCAGAACCTTATGATGTGACTCTAGAAAACTGGCAAGCAAGTGCCGTTGCAGGTGCAACTTGGTATAACCAGAATTACGGCGCGAGCCTAACCTTTACGGTGAAAACACCTGATTACGAAGAATCACAAACTGACGTTTATGGTACTGGTTCTTTCTCAGTCTTTGCTTTCTTTTAAATAGTATTTATCTCTCCGGCCAATGAACGCGTCATTGGCCGTTTTCTTTGGTCACATTACGCTGCCTTAGCCACCCACAAGGCTGTTTTAACCCTGCTTTTTGTAATAAAATAACAGCAAGAATTTATTAGTAATGAGAGCAAAAGATGTCAACAACTGGTCGTATTCACTCATTTGAATCATGCGGTACCGTAGACGGACCTGGTATTCGTTTTATCGTCTTCTTGCAAGGTTGTTTAATGCGCTGTAAGTATTGCCATAACCGCGATACTTGGGACACGCATGATGGTAAAGAGGTTACTGTTGAAGAAATCATTGCCGAAGCGAAAAGCTACCGTCATTTCATGAATGCATCAGGTGGGGGTATCACTTGTTCTGGTGGCGAAGCCATGCTTCAACCAGAATTTGTTCGCGACTTTTTCCGTGCGGCTCACGCAGAAGGCATCCACACATGTCTAGATACCAATGGCTACATTCGTAAACACACAGAAGTGATCGACGAAGTATTGGACGCGACTGATTTGGTGATGCTAGATATCAAACATATGAAAGATGAAATTCACCAAGACTTTATCGGTGTGTCGAATCGACGTACGTTAGACTTTGCTCGTTACTTGCACAAAATTGGTCAAAAAACATGGATTCGCTACGTAGTTGTGCCGGGTTACACCGATGATCCAGAAGCGGCGCACATGCTGGGTGAATTCATTAAAGATATGGACAACATCGAGAAAGTTGAACTGCTCCCATACCACAAACTCGGTGCACATAAATGGGAAGCTCTTGGTTTAGAGTACCCTCTTGAAGGCGTGAATCCTCCTTCAAAAGAGACAATGGATGAAATTCAATCCATCTTGTCTCAGTACCACTCTAACGTGAAATACTAAGCAAATAAGAAACTTAACGTTCTAGAAATGCCAGCATTTAGCTGGCATTTTTGTATGTAACACTGGCAAATTCCTTATATAAATCACCAAGGCGTGTAAAATAGCGCCCCTACAAAAGGATTAACGTAAAAGTGACAAACGCATTTTAGGAAAAGAGTTCATGGACTGGTTTAACGTAGGCTCACTCATCATCGTCACTTGGGTTGTCGTTGCTTTTTGCATACCCGATTGGAGAAAAGTAGTTTGGCCTAAACTTGAACAAGAGAAAGCATTTCAACATATCGTGTTTGCCTCTTTCTTTCTCATTACGGTTCTTTGGTCTGCTCAAGCAGGAGTAAAAGAAGGGTTACAAATACACTTTCTCGCGTTAACGACACTAACCATGATGTACGGTTGGCGAATGGCTTTTTTGCTCAGCATTCCTGCGATGATCGCCTACCACTGGATACACGATATTTCGTTTATCTTGCTCCCGAGCTCTCTTGTGCTATCGGCGCTCGTTCCAATATTAATCAGCTACTTAGTCTTTTTGCTTAGTTACCATTATTTACCCCGCAACATCTTTGTGTTTATTTTTGTCGCTGGCTTTTTTAATGGCGCACTCACAGGCAGCTTACACTTAGTATTTAACTCGTTTTATCACTTGTTGGTTGGCCACTACGATTGGGAAACCATTCAACACAACTACTTTATTTTTGTCCCATTGCTTGCGTTCCCCGAAGGGTTACTTAACGGGATGTCACTGGCAGTATTAACCGTCTTCAAGCCAGAGTGGTTAAGAGTGTTTTCGGACCGAGATTACATATACAACCACTATCACAAAAAGTAGATATTCTTCTTATATCGTGTATCACGCCGTGGCTGAATTCGACAATTCTTGCCATTTTTTCATATTAAATATGTGTTGAGATCATGTTTCACCCTTGTCTGAAGCGTTAACCTAAGCACATTAAAAATGTATTAGATTATTTAGTGAGGTCATCATGGAAATGTCAAACGCTCAACGTTTGATCCTATCAAACCAATACAACCTAATGTCTCAGCTTGATCCGAATAATGCGGCTAAATACAAACGCCTACAGACGATCGTTGAACGCGGCTATGAGCTACAAATGCGCGAACTGAACAAAGATTTCGGTTGCCTTTCAGAAGCAGAATGCCGTGAAATCATCGACATTATGGAGATGTATCACGCCATGCAAGAATCTAACAATATGTTAGATGCGGAAGAGCGTAGCAAAGTAGACCAACGTCGCTTACAGTTCTTAGGTTTCGATATCGCAACAGAAGCGCAGCAAGTGCATTACGTCCGCTTCCTTGTTGATTCTGAAGGTCTTTACCCACAATTCGACAAGGCAGATCACCACTTTAACAGCCAAATGCCAATGCTAGATAAATACCGCCGCATGCTGCAAACTTGGCGTAACTGCCCTCGTCAATATCACTTGTGTGAAAACGAGCTTGCACAAATTTTTAGTGCGTAAGATAGCAAGTCTTTGATTAGGAGAGCATTCGCTCTCCTTTTTTTATTTTCCTATCACAACTTCCATTCTTCACTACCGTATCCTTCTGCTTATCTTGTGCAATGTGGAATAACGAATCACTGAAATTCTGTATTTTTCACCAAATATTTGATTTATCTCCGCCCTATTTGCGACATAAATTCATCCTCATCTAAAGAGTGATTCAAATGTCACTTTTACAATAAATTCATAATTGTTAAGCAAAATTGCAAATCCCCGACTAGGCTTAAGTAGAGAAAGGCTGTGACTGAAAAGTACACATCCACTGCTCACCGTTGTGATGAAAAAACTGTCCATAAAGCAAAGTCTTTGGTGTTACTGGTCATACATTTCGTACAAACCAAATGAGATAACAGGACGTCGACATTCAGGCAACTAAGAGCACAGCAAAACGTGGAACAGCCTGCACCAACGTTCGTCGGTAGACTGACTATTAAAGGGGAAAGCGACATGAGTATTTTCGACCACTATCAATCCAGATATGAAGCTGCAAAAGATGAAGAGATGTCGTTACAGGAGTTTCTAGCCCTGTGTAAGGATGACAAAAGTGCTTATGCGAATGCAGCAGAACGCCTACTGATGGCAATCGGCGAGCCAGAGATAATAGATACAGCTAAAGACCCACGTTTGAGCCGCATCTTCTCCAACCGCGTTATCTCTCGCTATGAAACATTCAAAGACTTTTATGGTATGGAAGATGCGATTGAACAAATTGTTTCTTACCTCAAACATGCGGCACAAGGATTAGAAGAACGCAAACAGATCCTCTATCTATTAGGCCCTGTTGGTGGCGGTAAGTCCTCACTTGCTGAAAAATTAAAATCGCTTATGGAAGCGATGCCTATTTACGTATTGAGCGCTAATGGCGAACGCAGCCCAGTGAACGACCACCCATTCTGTTTATTCAAAGCGACCGAAGATGGCGAGATTCTGAAAACGGACTACGGTATTGAGCAGCGCTATCTTCGCTCAATCATGTCGCCTTGGGCAGCAAAACGCCTTCACGAATTTGGCGGCGACATCACCAAGTTTAAAGTGATGAAAGTTCGTCCATCTATCCTTGACCAAATCGGTATTGCGAAAACCGAACCTGGTGATGAGAACAACCAAGATATTTCATCACTCGTCGGTAAAGTGGATATCCGTAAACTCGAACACTATTCTCAAGACGACCCAGATGCGTACAGCTACTCTGGCGCGCTGTGTAAAGCAAACCAAGGCTTGATGGAATTCGTCGAGATGTTCAAAGCGCCAATTAAAGTATTGCACCCATTACTAACCGCAACACAGGAAGGCAACTTTAACGGGACGGAAGGCCTTTCTGCAATTCCATTCGACGGCATGATTTTGGCTCACTCCAACGAATCTGAGTGGCAAACCTTCCGCAACAACAAAAACAACGAAGCCTTCCTAGACCGTGTATACATCGTTAAAGTACCCTACTGTTTACGCGTATCGGAAGAAGTTAAAATCTATCAAAAACTGCTTGAAAACAGTGAATTGTCTCAAGCCCCTTGCTCACCAAGCACATTAGAAACATTGGCGCAGTTCAGCATTCTTTCTCGTCTGAAAGAGCCTGAAAACTCGTCTATCTTCTCGAAAATGCGCGTGTACGACGGCGAGACGCTAAAAGACACCGATCCTAAAGCGAAAAGCTACCAAGAATATCGAGATTACGCAGGCGTCGATGAAGGTATGAACGGCCTATCTACACGTTTTGCGTTTAAGATTTTGTCTCGCGTGTTCAACTTTGACCAAACCGAAGTGGCAGCAAACCCAGTTCACTTGTTCTATGTGATTGAACAACAAGTAGAACGCGAACAATTCCCTTCAGAAACCGCAGAAAGATATCTTGAGTTTTTGAAAGGGTACCTCGTTCCTCGTTACGTTGAGTTTATCGGTAAAGAGATTCAAACCGCGTACCTAGAATCTTACTCTGAATACGGCCAAAACATCTTCGACCGTTATGTTACCTACGCAGACTTCTGGATTCAGGACCAAGAATACCGCGATCCAGAAACGGGACAGCTATTTGACCGCGCATCTCTCAATGCGGAACTAGAGAAAATTGAGAAAACCGCTGGTATCTCCAACCCGAAAGATTTCCGAAATGAAATCGTCAACTTTGTGCTTCGTGCGAAAGCCAATAACAATGGTCAAAACCCAGTTTGGACCAGCTACGAAAAACTGCGCACGGTAATCGAGAAGAAAATGTTCTCCAATACCGAAGAGCTTCTTCCGGTTATCTCGTTCAATGCGAAAACCTCTTCTGAAGATCAGAAGAAACACGACGACTTTGTCGCTCGCATGATGGAAAAAGGCTATACCGAGAAACAGGTTCGCCTACTTTCTGAGTGGTACCTACGAGTACGTAAGTCATCCTAACCCAGTGTTGAGTTAGGTCGCTTGTGAAACATGAAGAGGGCTATTTCATGGCGCAATTTATAGACCGCAGGCTCAATGGCAAGAACAAGAGCGCTGTTAACAGACAGCGCTTCTTGAAGCGCCATAAAGAGCAGATCAAAGAGTCGGTAGCTGACGCAGTGAATCGACGCTCGATCACGAATACAGAAACGGGCGAAGACGTCTCAATACCGCACAAAGACATTAACGAGCCGATTTTCCATCAAGGGAAAGGTGGCGTGCGTGAACGCGTACACCCTGGTAACGATCAGTTTATTACGGGTGACAAAATCGAGCGTCCAAAAGGTGGAGGTCAAGGCAGTGGCTCTGGTGAAGGTAATGCGAGTCCAGATGGCGAAGGTCAAGATGAATTTGTGTTCCAAATTTCAAAAGACGAATACCTCGATATTCTGTTTGAAGACTTAGAGCTACCGAATCTAGAAAAAAATCAAATCGCTAAAATTACGGAATGGAAAACTCACCGTGCAGGTTTCCAAACCGCGGGGATCCCTTCCAACATTTCCGTTATTCGTTCATTGCAGCAGTCATTAGCTCGTCGAACCGCCATGACTGCAGGCAAAAAGCGACTTCTTAAAGAACTCGAAGACGAGTTGACTCGCATCAAAAATATTGAGCCAGCACAACAACTTGAAGAAAATCGTCTGAAAAAAGAAATCGAAGAACTGCGCAAGAAAATTGAAAATGTCCCGTTCATCGATACTTTCGATTTACGTTTTAAAAACTACGAAAAACGACCAGTCCCTTCTAGCCAAGCCGTGATGTTTTGTCTGATGGACGTGTCTGGTTCTATGGATCAAGCGACCAAAGACATCGCAAAACGCTTCTATGTGCTGTTGTATCTGTTCTTAACTCGTACCTATGAAAACGTAGACGTTGTGTTTATTCGCCACCACACGCAAGCCAAAGAAGTCGATGAACACGAATTTTTCTACTCGCAAGAAACTGGTGGCACCATCGTATCTAGCGCTTTGAAATTAATGGATGAAATCGTCAAGGAGCGTTACCCGGTTGGTCAGTGGAACATCTACGCAGCCCAAGCGTCCGATGGGGATAACTGGGCGGATGACTCACCACGATGCCGAGATTTACTCGTGAATAAGTTGCTGCCAAATTGTCAGTACTATTCTTATATAGAAATCACGCGTCGCTCACATCAAACCTTATGGCACGAGTATGAGAAGCTTACCGACGAGTTTCCAAACTTCGCTATGAAGAATATTCGCTCTGTGGAGGATATCTTCCCAGTCTTCCGAGAACTATTCCAAAAAGAAACGGCGTAAGGAGGCTAGCGATGACTACCGCAACAAAAAACCTCTCTGGAGAGGCGCCTAAAAAGCGCAACAGCAAGTTGCTACCTGACGGACCAGATTGGACATTCGAACTGCTTGAACGCTATCACAAGGAAATAAAACGTGTCGCGGAGCACTATCGTTTGGACACCTATCCAAATCAGATCGAAGTGATCACGTCTGAGCAGATGATGGATGCGTACTCAAGTATCGGTATGCCTATCAACTACAACCATTGGTCATTTGGTAAAAAGTTCATTCAAACAGAACAGAACTACAAACATGGTCAGATGGGGTTAGCCTACGAGATTGTCATTAACTCCAATCCGTGTATCGCCTATTTGATGGAAGAAAACACCGTGACAATGCAAGCGCTGGTGATTGCTCACGCTTGTTACGGGCACAACTCTTTCTTCAAAGGTAATTATCTGTTCCAAACCTGGACGGACGCTAGCTCCATCATCGATTATTTGCTGTTTGCCAAAAAGTATTTAGCTGAATGTGAGGAGCGATATGGAGTACAGGAAGTGGAAAAACTGCTCGACTCCTGTCACGCCTTAATGAACTTTGGTGTAGATCGTTACAAGCGACCAGAGAAAATCTCCATTACCGAAGAGAAAGCGCGACAAGAAGAACGCGAGGCATACTTACAGTCTCAAGTGAATGAATTGTGGCGCACGGTACCAAGAGCCAAAACCAAAGAGGAAGATCTTAAAGAGCGATTCCCAAGCGAGCCTCAGGAAAACTTGCTCTACTTTTTCGAAAAGCATGCCCCGCTACTAGAGCCGTGGCAACGTGAAGTCGTGCGGATTGTACGCAAAATCAGTCAGTATTTTTATCCGCAAAAACAAACGCAGGTCATGAACGAAGGCTGGGCAACATTCTGGCATTACACCATTCTCAACCATCTTTACGATGAGGGTTTGGTATCCGAAAAGTTCATACTAGAGTTCTTACATAGCCATACCAGTGTGGTTGCTCAACCACCCTACAACAGTCCTTACTTTAGCGGTATCAACCCTTATGCTCTCGGCTTTGCGATGTTCCGCGATATAAAGCGTATTTGTGAAGAGCCAACTGACGAGGATAAAGAGTGGTTCCCGGACCTAGCAGGAACAGATTGGTTAGATGCCTTGCATTTTGCTATGCATAATTTCAAAGATGAAAGCTTTATCAGCCAATATTTGTCTCCGAAATTGATGCGTGATTTCAAACTGTTCGCCATCAACGATGATGACAGGAAGAACTTTATTGAAGTCTCCGCCATACATGATGAAATGGGCTACAAACGCATTCGAGAAACTCTGGCAGCGCAGTACAACCTATCAAACTTAGAGCCTAACATTCAGGTGTTTAACGTGGATGTTCGTGGTGACCGTTCACTCACATTGCAATACGTTCCTCATAACCGCATTCCACTCGATGAAAGTTATGATGAGGTATTGAAACACGTCTATCGCCTATGGGGCTTTGACGTAATCTTAGAAGAAGTTAAAGACACGGGACACAGAGAAACATTAGCCACTTGTCCAAAACGCAATCAGTACGATTCAAACATTTAGCACAAAATATACTCATCCCCTTAAAGCCAAAGGCTCCATGAAAGGAGCCTTTTTATTAACTGCAAGAAGTAGAATCGTTACGCTTTTTTCGCCACAATAGCTCTAACGGCTTCAAGATCTTCTGGCGTATCAACGCCTGCTGCTGGCGCTTCTTTAGCGACTGCAACGTGGATTTTCTCGCCGTACCAAAGCACTCGTAACTGCTCTAGGCATTCAATTTGCTCTAGGGCACTTGGCGCCCAGTTTACGTAAGTATTAATGAAACCTGCGCGGTATGCATAGATACCGATGTGACGCATCAATGGATTCACGATAGCTTTGTCTTGCTTAGCGAAGTTATCACGATCCCAAGGAATTGTTGCTCGGCTAAAGTACATGGCATAACCACGCGTATCAGCAACGACTTTTACGGCATTTGGGTTGAATACTTCATCTTCAGATTCAATTTCAACCGCCAACGTAGCCATAGGTGCATCACTAGCGGCTAAGTTATTTGCGACTTGGCGGATGATAACTGGTGGTACCAAAGGCTCATCACCTTGAACGTTCACAATAATGTGGTCAGCAGGAATGGCCATTTTCTCTACCACTTCCGCTAAACGCTCTGTACCAGATTCGTGGTTTGGCGAAGTCATACAAACTTTGCCACCGAATTGCTCAACCGCTGCAGAAACTCGCTCATCGTCAGTAGCAATGATCACGTCATCAGCGCCAGCTTGCATTGCTTGTTCGTAAACCCATTGCACCATTGGTTTACCACCGATATCAGCCAGTGGTTTACCTGGTAAACGGCTCGAAGAGTAACGAGCCGGTATCACAACCGTAAAAGACATTAACGTCCCTCATCCATACTCATGGTGCGAGCTTCTGGCTCAAGCAGAACAGGAATACCCTCTTTGATAGGGTAAGCAAGGCGATCCAATTTGCAGATCAACTCTTGATTATCTTTATCGTAAGTCAGCTTACCTTTACACACTGGGCAAGCCACAATCTCAAGCAGACGGTGATCCATAAGTCGCTTTAACCTCTTTTATTCGATTTAAAATTCGCTCTGCATCTTTAGGCTCAAGTTGAGCAGATACAGGCAGATACCACCAATTGTCTTGTGCGTAGTCGCTACATTTGACAGCATCTTTCTCTGTCATAATCACATTCGCCCCTTGTAGAGCCAATGCTTCAAGTTCTTTTTGGTCAAAGTCTTGATGGTCAGCAAAACCTTTCGTGACTTTAACATCCGCATGCATTGATTCTAGTGTATTAAAAAACCGAGGTGGATGCCCGATACCGGCAAATGCCACCAGCGCCTTTAACTCACTCACATCAACTTGCTGCTTGGTCTTTAGGTTGATCGCTTTTGATGGCGCTAGAGACATCGAGATCTCCCCCTGATGGGCCAAACCGCCATTGGTGATGATAAAGTCGACTTCCTGAAGTCGCTCAACACCTTCGCGCAATGGACCAAGCGGAATCAAACACTCATTACCAAAACGACGATTTCCATCAACAATCACAAGTTCAACATCACGCTCTAGAGCATAATGCTGCAAACCATCATCGGTAATGATGATATCCACGTCTAACTCTAATAGCGCTTTCACGGCGTTTGCACGTACAGGGTCTACTGCGACAGGAGCTCCGGTGCGCCGGTGGATGAGTTTAGGTTCATCACCACAATGTTGAGTAGGAGTATCATCATTTAACACCAGCGGATACTGCGGAGCCTTCGCACCGTATCCTCGAGACACCACTCCCGGTTTATACCCCAGATGTTGTAATTGCTCGACCAACCAAACCACAACAGGCGTCTTACCATTGCCACCAGCGGTGATATTACCGACCACTACTACGGGCACGGGTGCTTGATACGCTTGCTTGCGACCAGTTTGGAACTGTTGACGCTTCGCTCTACTGATTGCACCAAACAACACACTGAGTGGCCATAATAATGGCCACAACAGATATTTTAGTGGATGATTTTCAAACCAGATTTTTTCAACCACAGTAACTATTCGCCAAACTGGATGCGATGAAGTTGAGCGTAAGCGCCATTCTTAGCAATCAAGTCTGCGTGATTACCTCGTTCAATAATGGCACCGTCGTCTACGACTAGAATCTCATCGGCTTTTTCGATCGTTGACAAGCGGTGAGCAATCACCAACACGGTTTTATCTTTCTGCAGCTCATCTAATGCAGCTTGGATGGCGCGCTCAGATTCCGTATCCAGTGCAGAGGTTGCTTCGTCAAGAATTAGTACAGGCGCATCACGCAGCAACGCACGAGCAATAGCTACACGTTGGCGCTGACCACCAGATAAGCTCGCACCGTTTTCGCCGATCATGGTATCTAAACCATTTTCCATCTTATTGATGAATTCCATTGCGTGAGCCAGCTTCGCTGCATGCTCAATATCGCTGCGCTGGTACTTATCTTCCGTCGCGTAAGCAATGTTGTTTGCTATGGTGTCATTGAAAAGATGTACGTTTTGCGAAACCAACGCAAACTGCTCGCGCAAGTTCTTCAATTCGTAGTCACGAATATCACGACCATCTAATGTAATCGAGCCACTGTCCACGTCATAAAAACGGTTAAACAAGTTCGCAATGGTACTTTTACCTGAACCTGAGCGCCCCACTAGAGCGACCGTTTTACCTCGAGGAATATCAAAACTGACATGCTCTAGAGCCGGCTTTTCTGAACCTACATACGTGAAGCTGACATCTTTCACAGATACATCACCCTTCGCGCGCTCAACCGTGTATTTACCTTCGTTTTTCTCTGGTTCTAAATCGATCAGAGCAAACAAAGTTTGGCTTGCTGCCATACCACGTTGGAACTGAGAAGTTACGTTTGTCAGTGCTTTAAGTGGGCGCATCAAACCAAACATCGCAGAAAAGACCACGGTAAAAGTACCCGGAGTCAACTGCTCTTTGATTGAATCAATGCTTGCGAGATAAAGAACAGCAACAATCGCAAATGATGCAATCATTTGAATGATTGGGTTTGCCGCAGCCTGAGCCGTTACCAACTTCATGCTTTGTTGACGCATTTGGTTGCTGACTTTATCAAAACGTTGACGTTCAATGTCTTGACCACCGTAGCTCAATACGACTTTGTGCCCTTTTAACATTTGCTCAGCCGATGCGGTCACATTACCCATCATCGTTTGCATGTTCTTAGAGATTTTTCTGAATCGCTTAGAAACGACACCAATACCCCAAGCAACCACAGGCGCTACAGCAAACAGCACTAATGACAACTGCCAGCTGTTGTAAAACATCAGAACAAGCAAACCAATAATGCTTGCGCCCTCACGTACGATGCTCACTAACGCTTGGCTCGTCGCCGCAGAGACTTGCTCTGAATCGTAAGTGATTCGAGAAAGCAAGTTACCCGTTTTTTCTTTGTCAAAGTACGATACAGGCATGTGCATAAAGTGATTAAACACCATGCGTCGAACTAGCATCACCACATTGCCAGAGACCCAACTCAAACAATAAGTGGAGACAAAACCACTCGTGCCACGAATGAACATCATGACAAATATAATTAAAGGAAGTGTACGTAGAAAATCAGAATCCGCATTACCAAAACCTTCATCGAGAAGCGGTTTTAGTAGGGAAATCATATAAGTATCAGAGATAGCATTAATCACTAATGCAATGACGGCAACGATAAGGCCAGCCTTGTAAAGGCGGATAAATTGCCAAAGACGTTTAAACGTCTGCCAAGTCGTTTCATCAGTATTTATCGACATAGAAGTGCTTTATTTTCTTACAGTAAGACTCTTATTCTACTCGGTTACGCAGCATCTGCCTATACCAAGGCTCAATTGTCTCACGACGTTTACTTTCAAAACGCCAGTTATTGCCATCAAGTAAGATTGTTATTTGGCCATCACTTCCAGTATCTAACCAACTAACACCACTATCGGTATAGGCCTGAACGACTTCAGGTGCGGGCATTCCCCACTGGTTTAGTTTTGCCGTTGAAGCAATAGCTAAGCTAGGCTCAACAGCATTGATAAACTTAAGGTTAGAAGAGCTTTTGCTTCCATGATGCGGCACTAGCATTACATCACTGCGCAGCTTTTCTGGCTCTCGAAGCAGTATCCATTCACTGATGGCTTCGATATCACCAGTAAACAACATTTTAAAACCTGTACTAGGGTCTTCCAGACTGATGACACAAGAGTGGGGGTTGTATGCACGTACAACAGGTTTAGGAGGCCAAAGTACCTCCATGTTCAACCCTTGCCACTTCCATTTCTCAGCAGCAATACAAGGCTGATAATGTAAAAAGCTCTGGCTGCTTAGTTTGTGTTTAGGTGAAAAGTACTGCTCTATCACTTTTCGGCCGCCAGCATGGTCATTATCGGCATGACTTAAAATCATCGTATCGACACTTGAATAGCCTCTGCGGTGCAGTACTGGCGTAATCACTTGCTCAGCTATACTGCCGTTTTGCCAAGCCTTGCCCGTATCATAGAGTAAAACTCTCCCCTCTTTTTCGACCAGTACCGCCAACCCATGCCCGACATCAAGCACATCAATACGCCAAGTTTGGCTATCTTGCTTAGGAAACAGCCCTGTCACCACAACAATTACACAGACAAACATCCAAACGTAACGAGGCATAACATGTCTTAAAACGAGCACGGCACTCACTACAGCAATAACAAATGTCCACTCGGCACTAATGGGTTGCCAAGTTCCTATGGCATATCGAACCGACCAACTTAGTGGAACCAGGAATATGTCAAGCAAATACCATAGAACGGTCGCCAACATAGGAAAGAGCAATGACGCAATTAAAGCAGCAAACATGATTGGAACGACAACAACGCCAAACCAAGGAATGAAAACCAAATTGTAGACTAAAGAAGACCAGCTAAATCCAGAGAAAAAATAGCCACTGATCGGGACAATCAATAAGCTCAATATCAGTTGAGTCAACAGAAGTATCCGCAACTTTCCCAAACGACCTTCCTTCGAGTCTTGCACTGTATTAACCGCAAACAAAACGGCACCAACGGATAAATAAGACAGCCAAAAACTCAAACTAAAAGAAGCAAAAGGTTGGAAGAAAAGTTGCAACGCCACGGCCAGTAACAGTACGCGCCATGGGCTCCAATGAACAAGCCAATACTTCAAAGCAATATAGATGATACAAACAGAAACGGCTCGGGTCGTCGGCAAAGAAAAATCAGCAAGCCAAGCGTAAACAATGGCAAACGCCAACCCACTCACTGATGGCAGAAACCAATATCGCGGCATAGCAAGCCGAATAAGCCCACCAAGGGCGAGCCCAAACGTCAATGCCATCCCAATGTGTAGACCAGAAATTGATACAAGATGCAGTAGTCCGCTGTCACGCAGAGACTGCCAATCCTCTTTGGTAAGCCCAGTGCGATCAGCAAAAGCCAGTGCTTTGATTAGAGCAAAGTGCTCAAGGCGAGAAATATCACGCTCAACGGTTTGAATAATCGCCTCGCGCCAAGACGAAGAAGTACGAATGACCCAGTGTGAATCTTTAGTTACGACCGCTCTAGCAACAACACCACTTCCCATTGACTGCTTTTCTGCGTCGAAACCCGCTTCATTTCTGAGGCCGATAATGGGCTTAATCAAAACGTTAGTCGTAAACTCACTGTTAACAGCTAGTGGGAATGGCGTTATAAGGCGGACTTTAGGTTTAAGAAAAGGTAACAGAGTGTGAGAATTCACTTGTTTTATCGCTATGACACCTTCATATCCGTGACTTATTTGCGTAAAAGAGCTGTCAACTCTACCAATTATGGTACTATTCTCACCTGCTTGAAAAAGGGCTTGTCTCTGATACTCCATAATATTGCCGTGAACGATGACAACCATAAAGCCCACAATTACGCCTATGCTAATTAAGCCTCGACGTAATTTAATTATTGAGCCAGTGGTAATTATTCCCAGCAGCAACCAACGCCAATCCGGCATCGTCGGCCACCATGCAGACGAAATTACGCTCGCGACAAATAACGCCAAGGTCCAACTTTTTTCTAAGAGAGTCATGTCGTCCTATGCCTAGAAAGCTGATAAAACGCTTCATGCCTGATCACGAAGTGATCAAACGCCAAAAAGCATTGAAGGTCTTCGGCAATGTGTTATACAACCCGAACCTTTGGTGCTTAAACCGTCGCTCTGCGTCAGGTGCTTTTGCCGTTGGCCTATTTATGGCGTTTGTCCCGCTTCCGAGCCAGATGATCATGTCTGCCGGTTTAGCCATTTTAATGGGCGTAAATTTACCTCTGTCAGTCGCTCTCGTTTGGGTCAGCAACCCTATTACCATGCCAGTCTTGTTTTACTTTGCTTACAAGCTCGGTGCATGGGTCATGCATGTTCCACCTCAGCCATTCCATTTTGAGCTATCTTGGGACTTTATCATGCAACAGATGAGCACGATTGGGCCTCCATTCCTATTGGGATGCGCAATTTGCGGTGTGGGTTCTGCGATCATTGGTTATTTCGGTATTCGCGGATTGTGGCGCTACTCTGTCGTTCGCAGTTGGCAAAAACGAAAAGTAAGATAAGCGGATAAGACGCTAAAATCATTCGTTGCGACATGGCTTGAGGTTCAAACGACAATAAAGCTGAAACGAAATGTAAGCAAAGAATGAAAAGATGCTAATGAATACAAAAAAGGACCATGAAAGGTCCTTTTTTGTATCTAGAGTACTTAGCAAAATAAGTCATCGCTAACAACGATGTCTACGAGGCTAGCTTTCCTTCCTTCGCTACTTAGCACTCAAAACTGCGGCAGGGTTCAGTTTCGCTGCGCGAGAAGCTGGGTACCAAGTGGCCAATAGGCTTAATACGATAGCGGTGGTCGACACCAATGCGACGTCAGGCCAATGCAACTGCGATGGAAGAAAGTCCACAAAGTAGATGTCACCCGATAAAAACTGGTGTCCTATTAAGCCTTCAAGCCCCTTAATGATTGGAGTTAAATTCAACGCAACCAACACACCAACAAGGCTACCGACAAGGCTACCAAACACTCCAGAGAAGACGCCCTGCCAAACGAAAATACGTTTAATCAGACCATCTTTTGCCCCCATCGTACGCAAAATCGCGATCTCTGCTGCGCGGTCCTTCACCGCCATCATCAATGTCGAGACGATATTGAAACACGCCACACCAATCACTAATACCATGACTAAATACATGATCGTGCGTACCAACTGAATGTCACGGTAGAGAAAGCCAAACTGCTGCTGCCAACTCTTCAAATATACGTACACATTCACTAGGTTGCCGACTTCTCGAACGATCGAAGGCGCATCAAGAACATCATCGGTTTTTAGAGAAACTCCAGTTACGCCGTCTCCTAAACGAGCGTATTGCTGCGCATCCGCCAGCGGAACTAAAGCCAATGAATGATCAATTTGGCCGTTCAACGTCAAAAAGCCCGCCACTTTGACGCGCACACGTTTCGGCGCTTGAACTTTATTTGTGCCACCCGTTTGAGGAATCATCAACGTGACGTAGTCACCGACTTGCACCTTCAACTCATTTGCAACCCCTCGACCTAAAATCACTTGCTGTTGACCTGAGTAAAAGTTTTGCCACGCCTCTGGATCAATAAAGTCAGACATGCTCGACACCGCTTGCTCATACGCAGGATCCACACCACGCACTTCAATCGCCTTAAGTTTGCTGCCTTTTTCGGCTAAACCTGTAAAGCGGACGTACGGAGCGGCAGCAACGACATGCTCATGTTGCAGCGCTTGGTTCATCGTCTTAGTGTAGTTCTGCAGTGGCCCGTTAACCCCTTCTAACTCACCATGAGGAATCACGGACAACACACGCGACTGAAGCTCACGCTCAAAACCATTCATCGCCGAAAGGCCAATGATGATCACCGCCACGCCTACTGCAATACCAATGGTTGAAGAAAGAGAAATGAACGACACCATTTTGTTGCGCTTTTTCGCACGGCTAAAGCGTCCACCAATCATTAATGCTAAAGAAGAGAACAAAACTAGCCCTCCACTGATGCCGATTCGGTCATCAAACGATCCACCAGAAGGCCATCTTGCATGTGCATCTGACGGTCCATTTTTGCTGCGAGTTCGTTGTCATGCGTCACCACTAAAAAGGCGATGTTCGACTCTTTGTTTAGTTCACGCATCAAATCGTAAATCGCCAAAGCCGTATTGTGATCCAGATTACCAGTTGGTTCGTCAGCCAAAACTAAGTCAGGCTTGTTCACAAGAGCACGAGCAATGGCCACACGCTGGCGCTCACCACCAGACAGCTCTGATGGGCGGTGATCCATACGATGGCTCAAGCCCACTTTCTCAAGCAGCGCTTTTGCCGCCTGTTTAGCTTCTGTCACTTTAATACCGCCAATCAGCAGTGGCATTGCGACATTTTCGAGCGCCGTAAAATCAGCAAGTAAGTGGTGAAATTGATACACAAAACCAAGATGTTTGTTACGCAAAGCAGCCTGCTTATTGGAGCTTAACGCCGATAGGTTCTGCCCTAAAAAATCCACTTCACCTTGCGTTGCGTCGTCCAATGCGCCAAGGATATGAAGCAGCGTACTCTTACCAGAGCCCGACGAGCCAACAATCGAAACGAGTTCACCTTTATCGATATCAAAGCTCACGCCTTTCAACACTTCCGTATCCAACGAACCTTCTCGGTATACTTTACGAATATCACGACATTCTAATAGCTTATTCATAGCGAAGTGCCTCAGCAGGTTTAACAGAAGATGCTCGGTAAGAAGGATAAACAGTAGCAGCCAGACTCAGAGCAATCGCTAGCACTACCACTAATAGAATTTGGAAAGAATCAATCACAATTGGCAAATGCCCGCCAAAGCTGAACAGAGCCACGCCAGCCGATTCCAAAATGGCGTTGAGGTTGAGTGACAACGCCACGCCAACCGCTCCGCCGACAATAGCCCCAATCACACCACTACTTGCGCCTTGCACCATGAAAATCGTCATGACTTGCGATTGGGTCATACCCTGCGTTTTCAAAATCGCGACTTCAGATTGTTTTTCCATCACCACCATGATCAAAGCAGAAATGATGTTAAACGCTGCAACGCCGACAATGAGACCCAGCATTAAGCCCATCATGTTCTTTTCCATTTTCACAGCTTGGAAAAGCTCGCCACGTTGTGCACGCCAATCACTCCACTGCCACCCTTCTGGCATCGGTTTATCAGCGAAATCCGTCACCATAAATGGGTCAGAGAAAAACACTCGCCAGCCAGATACGGTATCTTTGGGCAGGCGCATTAACTTAGCTGCATCCGCCATATTGACGATCATAAGCTGGCCATCGACATCCGAACCGGTATTAAAAATACCAGCCACTGTGAAGTTGCGCTGACTAGGGATTCGACCAAGAGGGGTAAACTGCGTGGCGTTTGTCACCATTAAACGAACTTTGTCGCCAATAGAAACCTTAAGAGAGCGCGCTAAACTGTGGCCAAGAAACACTTTGTACTCTCCCGCTTGAAGAGAAGACAAACGACCCGCAATCAAATGGTTGGCAATCGGGTCGCCTTTCTTAGGCTCAATCCCAATCAAATAACCTGCCGTCAGTTGTGCCGAACTTTGAATTACCGCCTCTCCGCGAACAACAGGTTCTGGCTCAGCAACATCCGACATCGCTTGAATGAATTGCGGCGCAGACTCCGTCAGTGGAGTGCGACCATCATGTTGAGAAATCACCGCGTGAGGAAGAACACCAAGAATGCGCTCTTTCAGTTGTGCTTCGAATCCGTTCATAACCGAAAGCACAGTGACCAACGCCATCACACCGATCGTGATGCCCGCCGTCGACATATAAGAAACAAATCGGCTAAACCTATCTCCGGAGCGTCCCCGAAGATATCTCAAGCCAATAAACAAAGAGATAGGATGATACATACAGGACAAACCAACTGGTTTTCTAATAAGGGCGATTGACCCTAGTTCTAAATAATAAGAGTTATCTTACCTTACTCTTCTCATGAAGAAGACAAGATAATCGCTAAATTTGTCAACGACATGCAATAAGTCTGCATTTAGGGCAAAAAGTTCAAACGCAGTAGTGGTAAACTTGATAACTTCATTCAGTTAGCGATAATCAGTGCCCTATCCCTCTTATTATTCGTGAAATGAGAGTGCTCGCTGGCAACAAAGGACCGATTTATGACAGAGCAAGAATACTTCACCGTTCACCATAACCTCACCATTAACGTGGAAGCCTTGGGGACCGATTTTGCTTTGCCAGACGAACAAACGTTTGTGTCAGAAATTCCTGCGCCTTTTATTGTCGCGAGCGAGTTCAGCCACTTAGATACATTGGCAGATAACGCACGCCTAGAGCTGCAAAATAAAGAGCTTAAACACGTTATTAGTTTGCTCGACACGCAAAACTCAAAGCTCAACTTACTGCTGAGCTTTATGTTGTCTCAGCAAGATGATATTTCGGTTCGCTTCCAGACCACTCAATTTGGTGCAAGTCAGTTGAGTTACCGCTCATCAAGCCCAGTAGAAACGAACCAATTTGTCCGAGTGAAACTCTTTCTTGACCATCCTGCTGCGGCAATTTACTGCTACGCTCAAGTCGTAGAGTGTGTCGTCTCTGAGCAAGGGTTCGTCGTCACTCTTAGATATAAAATGCTCAGAGAAGCAGACCAAGATTTGCTCATTAAAGCCGCTTTATATCAACAACAAAAACTTTTACGTCAGCGCTCACTGGAGCGAGATAAAAAATAACTCCTATGACCAAAGCAACGATACTTTCCGTCACCAATCCAACTGAGCGTGGCGACAAAAAACAACTTGGCAACTTACCCGGTGCAGCGCTGCCACTCGCCATTGCCGAACTGGCCAAGCAGCATTCAAGTCACTCACTACTGGTTGTGCCAGATCCGCAGATCGCGTTGAAACTGCAAGCAGAAATCGAACAGTTTACCGACCAACCGGTGAGCCTTTTCCCTGACTGGGAAACATTGCCATACGACAATTTTTCTCCGCACCAAGAGATCATCTCAGACCGCATTGCACGCCTGTACCAGTTACCGAATCAGCGTGGCGGCATCACTATCGTGCCAGTCAGCACCGTTCTTCAGCGCCAATCTCCGCGAGAATTTTTGTTACAGCACACACTAATGGTCAAAACAGGCGATAATTTCTCGCTAGAAAACCTGAGAGTGCAACTAGAGAACTCGGGTTACCGTCACGTAGACCAAGTATTTGGGCCGGGTGAATACGCGAGCCGAGGTTCGATTCTCGACTTATTCCCGATGGGCAGTGCTGATCCTTACCGTATTGACTTTTTCGATGATGAGATCGACACCATTCGCACTTTCGATCCGGAAAACCAGCGTTCTATTGAAGACATTCAGCAAATCCAATTGCTGCCTGCGCATGAATTCCCAACGACGAAAGAAGCGATTGAAGATTTCCGTACTCGTTGGCGCACCCAGTTTGAGGCGAGACGCGAGCCAGAATCCATCTACATGCAAGTCACCAAAGGAACGTGGCCGGCAGGCATTGAATACTGGCAACCACTGTTCTTCGACCATACCGAAACCCTGTTCGACTACTTACCTGAAGATTCGCAGCTGATCACATACGGCGACATTGAAGCAGCTGTCGACACATTCTTAAATGACGTCGAGTATCGCTACGATCAAAAGAAAATTGATCCTCTGCGTCCACTTCTTGCCCCACATGATTTGTGGCTCAAGAAAGACGAATTGTTTGCACACTTCAAACAACTTCCTCAGGCACAGCTCAGCCTAGAGAAAGTAGTGAAACGTGCTGGCCGCCAAAACTTAGCGGTACAAACACTGGCTGAACTTGGCGTTCAACAGCAAAACAAAGAGCCATTATCTCGTTTGCGCCAATTCAGCGAACAATTTACGGGCAAAATCATCTTTTCGGTGGAATCGGAAGGTCGACGCGAAGCCCTGACTGAGCTTCTGCAAGGCATCAAAGTTCGCCCAGTGGTGCAAGAATCGCTGTATCACGCTTTGGAGTCAGACCACCGTTTCACGTTGATTCTTGGTTCAGCAGAACACGGCTTTATTCATGACGAGCTGAATTTCGCGCTGATATGCGAAAGTGACTTGCTTGGCGATCGCGTAATTCAACGCCGTCGCAAAGACAAAAAAGCCGTCAACAGTGACACTGTTATTCGCCACCTTGCCGAGCTGAAACCAGGCCAACCTGTTGTTCATATTGACC
Source organism: Vibrio sp. S457-15 (assembly GCF_000960545.1). Classification (NCBI taxonomy): domain Bacteria; kingdom Pseudomonadati; phylum Pseudomonadota; class Gammaproteobacteria; order Vibrionales; family Vibrionaceae; genus Vibrio; species Vibrio sp. S457-15. The sequence continues at coordinate 316,782 of NZ_JYOQ01000005.1, forward strand.
ACGGCATCGGCCGCTACATCGGTCTGCAAACCCTTGAAGCGGGGGGAATGAAAACCGAGTATGTGACGCTTGAATATCAAAACGACGCCAAACTTTATGTTCCCGTTTCCTCGCTAAACTTGATCAGCCGTTACTCTGGTGGAGCTGAAGAAACGGCTCCTCTGCACAAACTTGGCGGTGAAGCGTGGTCGAAAGCACGTCGAAAAGCAGCTGAGAAAGTACGCGATGTTGCAGCAGAGCTACTTGATGTATACGCGAAGCGTGAGCTAAAACCGGGCTTTAAATTTGCCTTGGATCGTGGCCAATACGCGACCTTCAAGGCAACATTCCCGTTTGAAGAAACCGATGATCAAGCCATGGCAATCAACGCGGTACTTTCCGATATGTGCCAAGCAAAAGCCATGGATCGCTTGGTGTGTGGTGACGTTGGTTTTGGTAAAACAGAAGTTGCCATGCGTGCGGCCTTTGTTGCTACGGACAACAGCAAGCAAGTTGCCGTACTCGTGCCAACAACCCTGCTTGCTCAGCAGCATTTTGAAAACTTCCGTGACCGCTTCGCGAACTTGCCAATCCGAGTCGAGGTGCTTTCTCGCTTCAAATCAGCCAAAGAGCAAAAAGTGATTTTGCAAGATGTTGCCGATGGCAAAGTTGATATCGTCGTCGGTACGCACAAATTACTCTCCAGCGACATCAAATTCAAAGATTTGGGTTTGTTGATCGTCGACGAAGAGCATCGCTTCGGTGTTCGTCAAAAAGAGAAAGTCAAAGCGATGCGCGCCGATGTGGACATTCTTACCCTAACGGCAACGCCGATTCCTCGTACGCTGAACATGGCAATGAGTGGTATGCGTGATTTGTCGATCATCGCCACACCACCAGCACGCCGTTTAGCTATCAAGACATTTGTTCGTGAACGTGAAGAGTCCGTGGTGCGAGAAGCCGTACTGCGTGAAATTATGCGTGGTGGTCAGGTTTACTTCCTACACAATCAGGTAGAAACCATTGAAAAAACGGCAGAAGACTTACAAAAACTCATTCCAGAAGCCCGTATTACCGTGGCACATGGCCAAATGCGTGAACGCGAACTAGAACGCATCATGAATGATTTCTACCACCAGCGCTTTAACGTGTTGGTGTGTACCACCATCATTGAAACGGGTATCGACGTTCCGACGGCCAACACAATCATTATGGATCGTGCTGACAACCTTGGCTTGGCGCAACTGCATCAATTGCGTGGCCGTGTTGGTCGCTCTCACCATCAAGCTTACGCTTATTTGTTAACGCCACATCCAAAAGCAATGACCAAAGATGCCATTAAACGTCTCGATGCCATTGCTTCACTGGAAGACTTAGGCGCGGGCTTTACTCTGGCAACGCACGATTTGGAAATTCGTGGCGCTGGTGAACTGCTTGGTGACGAACAAAGTGGTCAAATTCAATCTGTTGGTTTTACACTGTATATGGAAATGCTTGAACAAGCGGTTGAAGCGTTGAAAGAAGGTAAAGAGCCATCATTGGATGATCTGCTTCGTGAACAAACAGAAGTAGAACTGAGAATCCCAGCGCTACTGCCTGATGATTACATTCCAGACGTCAATACGCGTCTGTCGATGTACAAACGAATTGCGAGTGTGAGCGACAGCGATGAGCTATCCGAATTAAAAGTTGAGCTGATCGACCGCTTTGGCTTACTTCCTGATGCCGCGAAGAACTTGCTGGCTGTCTCAGAATTGAAATTTGCCGCAGGTAGTATTAAAGCGAAGAAGATAGAAGCCCATGATAAAGGTGGATTTATCGAGTTTTACCCTGATGCTGACATAAATCCAGCGTATTTAGTTAAACTCCTGCAATCACAGCCGCAAAAATTTGCAATGGAAGGTCCAACTAAGTTCAAGTTTAGCGTACCATTGGCGGACCGACGTAAACGCATTCAGTTTGTACAAGACTTACTGAATGATTTTAAACAGAATTTATTACCAACGAGCTAATAGTCGAATGAGAATATTGATCCCGTTATTGCTTCTATGTGTCTCAATGCCTTCTTGGGCTGCGCGTCAATTTGATATTGAAGTAATTATTTTCAAGCGAGCAGTCGACGCTGAAAGCACTACTGAATCTTGGCCAAACCAACTGCCTAAAATCGACATGGAAAATGTCGGCAGTTTGGACAGCGAAGCCTACCGCCGCTCTAAAGGCGTAACTCTGTTACCTCGCTCTTCTTTCCGCTTAAACGCACAAGAAGCGGCGCTGAACAATCACGCCGGATTTAAAGTGCTAAAACACGTAGCATGGCGTCAAGGTGATCGAGGGAAAGCAAGCGCGCCAATCTTTCGAATTGTAGGTGGTCGTGATTTCTCTGGCTCTTACAATGCAGACGGTAGTCCGATTAATGGCAATAACAGCTACTCTAGCGACGGCTATAACGAAGAAACCATCAACGGCCCACTGTATGAGTTAGATGGCAAATTCCAAATTTACGTGCAGCATTACTTGTTTGCAGAAACCACGCTGGATTTGCGCGAACCAAGCGTTCGTGAAGTTCGCTTTGAGTCTAAATCAACTGACCAGTTGAATGATGAACTCGGTGATGTTGACGGCAACGTTCAAGTAGGTAACCTCGCAGAAATCTCACCAACGGTGACTGAAGAAACCTTCTTAAAGAGCTACCGATTGGATCAAAAACGCCGCATGAAAAGCAGCGAAACGCACTACTTAGACAACCCTCTAATGGGAATGATCATCCAAGTGCGACGAGTTAACTAAACTTCGACAGTTCTACAAAGCGCAGCAATCGCTGCGCTTTGTTTTATCTGCCACTTCATATCACCTAAACTCATTTAATCACAACCATGCCAGTAGTCACTCGGTTTGAAGCCTTAGCCTTTGAGCGAAGTAAACCCAAGCCAACAACTACAATGACCTAAGGAACGAAAGGTCGGTATCTCTAAAATCAGCAATGGAAGTCGTATTTATTCATGAGCCCAGATTTTGAAATCATCACCCCTCGCCTAGCCCTTCGTCTTATCCCAGCAGATGACGCTCACTCGCTACAACGATTGCTCTCCCAATCCCCATCTTTGCATACTTGGCTTGATTGGTGTGACGAAGAAGTCTCGCTAAAAGATGCCCAAGACTTTCTACTAGCAACACGTTTAAATTGGGTCAAAACGGAAGCATTTGGTTTCGGTATTTATGATAGAGATAGCAATACCTTGCTGGGAATGGCAGCCGTGAATGAGCTTTATCATACGTTTAATATGGCGAGTATTGGTTATTGGGTAGCAGACCGTTACCAAAGACAAGGCTACGCTCAAGAGGCGATTAAAGCGTTGGCAGAATTTTGTTTTGCGAAACTGAGCTTAACTCGTATTGAAATCGTTTGTGATCCTGATAACAACGCCAGCCAAGCTTTGATCGAATCCGTTGGAGCAAAAAAAGAAGCCATCGCCAGAAATCGATTTATTTTCCATGGCAAACCAAAAGATGGCGTCGTGTATTCACTTCTGCCAACAGATTTGCTGTAAGACAACGGTAAGCGTTGGAAGGTGTATGCCCTTATTGGGGACGGGACAAAACAGAAATAAAAAACCACCGACTTGCGGTGGCTTTTTCTATTCTATGGTTTCAACACTGAAACTGGCTGAATCGCCGATATTAGTGAAGCTTAAGGTTTGGACGCAATACACGGTTAATGCGGCCAACCAGCATCATCAAGCCTGTTTTGAACACGCCGTGAAGTGCCATCAAGTGCATGCGGTATAGTGAGATATAAACAACACGTGCAATACGGCCTTCAACCATCATCGAACCTTTGGTTAAGTTGCCCATCAAGCTACCTACTGTAGAGAAGCGGCTTAGAGACACTAAAGAACCATGGTCTTTGTACACATAGTTTTTCAACTCACGACCATTTAGCTTCGCCACAATGTTGCTGAACGCTTGGCTAGCCATTTGGTGCGCAGCTTGCGCACGAGGTGGCACAAATGAGCCGTCTGGTTGTGTGCATTGCGCCAAGTCGCCGATAACAAAAATATCGTCATCACGCGTTGTTTGCAGTGTTCCTTTCACAACCAATTGGTTAATACGGTTTGTTTCTAGACCTGCAATGTCTTTGATGAAATCAGGTGCTTTGATACCCGCAGCCCAAACCATGATTTGCGCAGGAATCTTTTCGCCATCTTTGGTGGTTAGGCCGTCTTTCTCCGCCTTAGTCACCATCGTTGCTGTACGAACGTTTACACCCAGCTTAACAAGCTCTTGATGCGCCGCAGACGAAATACGTGGTGGCAATGCAGGAAGAATGCGCTCGCCCGCTTCAATCAGGTTAACATTCAGCTTGCTTGAATCTAGATCACCAAATCCGTAAGTGCGAAGTTCTTTCACGGCATTGTGCAGCTCTGCCGATAGCTCAACGCCCGTTGCGCCAGCACCAACGATCGCGATATCCACTGTACCGTTACCGTTTTTCGCATGCAGCTTTAGGAACTCATTGTTCATTTCTGTACGGAAACGGTGCGCTTGTTCTGGGCTATCTAGGAAAATACAGTTTTCGCGAACGCCTGGAGTGTTGAAATCGTTCGATGTTGAACCAATCGCCATCACTAGAAGATCGTATTCTAGCTCGCGGCTTGGCATAAGAAGTTCACCGTGCTCGTCTTTCAGCTCACTTAAAATGATCACTTTACGTTCACGGTCGATGTCTTGAAGGCTACCCATTTGGAAATCGAAGCTATGGTTTTTCGCATGAGCACGGTAGCTCAAAGCGTCAACACCTTCGTCCAAAGAACCCGTTGCAACTTCATGCAACAGTGGTTTCCACAAGTGGCTCGCTTTACGGTCTACTAGCATAATTTGCGCACGGTTCTTACGACCAAGAGTACGGCCAAGCTTAGTCGCCAACTCAAGACCACCAGCACCGCCGCCTACAACGATAATGCGTGTCACAATGATTTTCCTCTACAAAAATGAATATATGGGGTTCAGCCCGATGTCTCACTCACAGCAAATCTGCAGTAAAACATCCAACCGATGAATTCTTGGTTCTTAGAGGTGTCTCAGCTTGTTTGGATTAAAACGGATGCCTATGTTTTTCGTTGTTATTAATGTTTGTTCGTTGGGCATCATTTACATCGCCTGAAACATACGATTCCAGACAAAAGTGGGCAAGTTTCTCACTCGCTCTCAATTTTTTTTTGATATTTATCAAATTATTTTAGTCTGGTTCATTATATAGAGCCATCCTTTGAAGGCAACCAAAATCCTTACTCTGGATGCGGATTGACTACTTTTCGACTACTCTACAACAAGGTATTCGTGCCACATAGTTCATCAGTAAGAAAACCATAGAAAGAACACAATATTCTTGCCTTTAAACGGTTGAAAATGTGAGCTGTAATAATCCAGCAAAAAGCGATATGGAACAGATAGAAAAACAGCACTGCAAGCAGTGCTGTTTAAATCGTAAACAATGAGTTTTGCATACTAGGTATTTTTGAACTCTTTCATCGCTTGAAGATGCTGAGAGATTTTCTTGAACTTATGTGACTGCGATTCATCCCAGATAATGTCGTAGTGCTTTTCTAACTCAGAAGCCGTTTTTGTATTGTCATGAATTTCATCTTCTTTCGACAAAATCACTAAACAGCGTCCTTGGTTTTTAGCTCTGAACTGATCTACACACTTCGTTGCAATATCTTCGTATTCTTCTGGGCGATCGATGCGACCAGCCATGGTGTTTTCTGGATGTAAGTTCGGATTGAACATCACTTGCTTAATACCACACAAGAAACCAATACGCTCAGACCAATACCCACCAAGGCCAACCCCACAGATAAGTGGATTAGGATCATCAGACTGATCGATGACCTTTGACACTTCTTTTAACAGGTGCTGCATGTCATGTTTAGGATGAAGCGTGCTGTAATTAATGAAACGAACATCGTCATCGATGAACTGTAGTTGAAGAACTTTTTCGTGGTTACCTGGGCTTGTACTATCAAAGCCGTGCAAGTAAATAATCATGTGTACCTCTCCCTGTAAAATCTGGTACTTTTTTTAAAACTACCACTATTTCCTTACTGATAAAGGGGAAAACGTCACGAGTTCTCAAAACAGTGATCTTCTAAACACAATAAGTCTTTAAACTCTTGCGCACTGTTTAAGTATTGTTCATCTCCCCACAATTTATAAGCAAGCAAGTACCAAAGCATTGCCATCACTAAAGTGCGGGGGTGCCACGCTTTTACTCCTTCAAGCCAAACTGAGGTATTTTCAATATTTCGAATCTGGCAATAGCGTTCAACCGACTCTTCTATTGGCGAATCGGTAATTTGCAAAATGAGCGTTAAATCCAATCTTGGGTCTGCAAGGCTTGCGTACTCCCAATCAATGACTTTCACGCCCTGCTCTCCCCGAACTAGGTTGTAACACCCCAAATCAAAGTGACACAGCGCTAACGGAATTTGCTCAACACTAGGTTCAGAACGCCACTGTTTGTATAGGGTTTCAAATTCTGAACCGACGTACTTTCCTTCTAACTCCAACCAATAATGATCAATTCGCGAGATGTAAGAAAATGGCACAACAGGTATGGAGCTCGAATGGTATTGATGAATGGTCGCCGCGATGGGTAAGAGCTCTTCCAACTCGATGCCATCTTTTGTCAGCGTGATCCCATCGATCCACTCCACTAATAACCCTTGCTCATGAACGAAGATCGGCTTTGGCCCGAGATTTAGCGGCTCAATGGCATGAAGAACTTGATACTCGTTATGACGAGAGATAGAAAAAGCCTTGCATACGTTGCTGGTCGGTCGCCAGACATAAGCAAGGCCTTGAGAAGATTCCAACCGCCAACAGCGGTTTGTGAGCCCGCCGGTGACGGTTTGCACCTTCACCGGTGGTTCTGAAAAGAAGCCATCTAACGCATTTAAGCTCGGATCTAACTGTTTTGCTTGTTGCCAAGAAAACCACGCCATTGATGACTTCTCCATTATGATCAATTAAAGGCCAAATAGGCTCTTAGATTGCTCTTTGCGGATTTCTGTTTCATCAGCCCATTCGATTAGGCCTGTTTCCAAATCCATCAAACGCATTGTCATTTTGTAGTATACATCTTTATCGCTACCTGCATTTTTCACGATGCTAGAAAGGTTACCGTAAAGCATGTATTGCGCACCGACCATTTTACCAAACTGAATTGCTGTACTTTGGTTAACAAGCTCGTCCGTATTTTGGAAGTTAAGTTGTTCACGAACCGATTCTACGCGGTCCATATCAACAAAGCGGAATTTGCCTGAGTTCAGCATTTTAGTTGAGATGGTATCAGTGATCGATTCAGTGTCGATGTGCTCACTGGTTTTGTTCTTGATTCGCTCAACAAACACGATTGGACGTTGGTCACGAGTAATTGCTGCTACTGAACCTGACATCATCATGCTGTCTACCATCTCGCCAGCAATTTTTTGTAGGTCCGTCGAACCGAAATCGATGGTTGTCGTTTCAGTCGCTTGTGAATCACCGTAAGAGACTTTGTTAGAACAACCACCCAAAATAACGGCTAGACCTAAAAGAGCAATAATACTTTTTTTCATGAGAGTTCCTTAGTTATATCAATACCAGCGCATGTTGGCGCGGCAGCTACGGCAAAGCCGTTAAGATTAATCGTCTTGTGCTTCTCTAATTTGAACACGGAAATGTGTGCCATTTGGATTGACCGTGACTTCCGAAAGCGTCACAGATTCAAATCCACGCACGATCATTTTGCGCCAAGGCCCCGGTTTGGTGTTCACTTCCAAACCATTGTTGTCGTACCAGTAGAAGCGATAAAGAATATGCTGGTCACCTTTGTAGTTACTGCTTAACTGCACCACACCACGTGGTCGATCATCGACGTAAGTCGTGGTGATGTTGTCAACCAACAGTCGGCTGCCCAATACGTTATCGTTAAAAAATACGTTTTGTGTTTGGCCATCAACTCGGATCCCAGCAGTGTTGTCCGCACAACCTGCCAAACCGATAATGACTGCTAAGCCAATAAGCCATGCTCTCATTACAATCTCCCTAATTGTTTATGCCATACCGTCGAATGCGCTCCCTGACGAGAAACCCACACCAGTGTGGTTTGCTGCGCTGGTACGTCAAATTGATAGACTTGATCGCCTAAATTTAGCTGCTGTGTACCCGGCTTCACAATTTGTGAGGCTGTCTTCACTTGCGCTGGCAGCGTTTGCCAGCTTCGAGTATCTGGTTGTTCTGTTAACGTATTCCAAACGTTGAAAAGAATATTGCCGACGTCATCGCCTTTTTTCGCTGCTTCTTTTCTGATTCGGTCTTTCGCCCAAACGCGAATGGCTTGGCGAATCACTATTGTCGTTAAGCGTTCATTCAAATCATTCTGAGCCATGGCATTAACGTCAGCCAATGTACTAGAAGGCAGCGTTTTTCCATTCAAAGCCACATCACTAAAGCGTGGTGCCCCACGTTTCGGATAATAAGGTAGTGCCAATGAGTAGATTGCGCCATTGCCGCGACTGTCAAAAATAGGTAAATCAATACGCCAACCTTGCAATGCCTCAACCACACCTTGCTCGTCAATCACAATGACGCGTCCTTGTGACTTATTTAACCCTGTCGGTGCCTTGCCATAGCGTTTTTCAAGCAGACGTAAGTCTTCACGCATACCGAGTTTTTTCGCGGCGTACATCGTGCTTTCAATAACCTGTTTGTTATCTGGCATCACAGCCAAAGCGCGACGGTAATCCACATAAGCGCTGTTAAGATCACGTGACGCTTCGTACAACAAACCAGAAAGATAGAAGAGATAGCCGTTTTGCACCGCGCTGAGTTTTTTCCCTGCATCTGGATAACTCGCGAGCACGCTGCCTAAGTTGGCTGACATACCTTGGTTTTTTAGATCTTTTTCTGCCGACTTCAGCTCTTTTTCACGCGCTTTTCTCGCCGCTTCCTGAACTTGGTTGGCACGACGAACTTCGACGAGTGCGCCTTCTAAATCATTTTTTTGTAGATAGTTCAGACCAAGGTATAAATGCAAAAAGCCGAGTTCGTAGTCTGCAGGTTGGTATTCGTTAAGATTGTCGTTTACAGCGAGTGAACCTACGCTCGTCGCTGTTTCAGAAACAGAAATGGTTGCTCGGTCTTGTTGAACACGTACCGCGCGGTCGCTCTCTTCGAGAGCTTTGAGGCTGGTTGGGTAATCTTTCGCAAGGAATGAAATACGACCCTTTTCGAAATTGCCAAGGATCTCGCCACCGACGTCGCTCGATTGTAGTTGCTCAGCGTTGGCATAATTGCCAGCAACAACTGCCTGATAAACTTCTTGATTCTGGTCGCTGTAGTGGCTAAACAAATTGCCCGCAGACAAATTAGCGCAGCCAGACGCCATCAAGACCCAGCTAATCAGTCCAAACAGCTTCACACCTAATTTCACATTTATCTCCGCAAATGTGTGCTCAGAAAAGAATATAAATAGGGTGGCATAGACACCACCCTTTTCAAATTAGCTTAGCTCAATACCATTGGACCTAAAGGACGACCGCCTAGTAGGTGCATGTGGATATGGTAAACCTCTTGGCCACCGTGAGGGTTGCAATTAAGGATCAAACGGTAACCGTCTTCAGCAATACCTTCTTCTTTCGCAAGCTTCTTCGCCACAGTGAATAGGCGTCCCATCATTGCTTCGTCTTCTGCTTCCACATCGTTCGTTGTCGGAATCAACTTGTTCGGGATGATAAGAATGTGGCTTGGCGCGCGAGGGTTAATATCGCGAAACGCGGTCACTAAATCATCTTGGTAAAGAATGTCTGCTGGGATTTCCTTACGAATAATTTTACTAAAGATAGTTTCTTCCGCCATGGGGACTCCATTTTATAAAGGTGTGTAACCCATTTAGTATGCTCCAACCCAAAGCTGAGCTCAATAAAAAACAGTGTTCACTTAACATTATCAATCTAATGCTAATAAACGAAGCTTTTTTTGTCGTATGCGTCATAAAACGTGCGTCACGAACTCAATACAATCCAATGAATTTTGTTACTTTTTTAAGACAATTCTTATTTATGTTGTCTATTTTTGGGAGAGGAAGCTCACTTATGCGAGGTTCAGTTATTAAAAGGATGTATGCGGGCTTTGCGCTGATCATCATCCTGTTTGCTGTCACAATTGCCATTATGATGGGGGGAATGCACGATATTCACGGGAAATTTGAAACCGTCTCTAAATCATCGTTGCCCCTTGTATCGTTATCTAACCAAACCAGTGTGGAACTGCTTTCTGCCGACAAGTCTTTTAAAGATTTTCTGACCACTGAGAATAAACAGCGCATGGAAGAAATGCGTCAGGAGTTTGCGAGATCTCAACAACGTTTTGAATCCACTTTGGCGCAGCTCGAATCAGCAAGCCAGATCTACCCTTCTCTTGCCGAACCTTTTTCTCAACTGAAGACACTAGAGCAAAGCTACTTTACCGAAGCGCTCGAAGCAATGGACAACTATGAAGCAATGTTTTCAGCACAAGAAGAAGTGCAGAAGTCATCGCGCCGCTTTCAAAAACTCAACACTGAACTTTCTGTTGGCCTGAAAGAATACGTTGCAGACCAATCGAGTATTTCAGTGAAAGTTATGGCGAAAAGCTACTTCATCAAACTCAAAGATGCCGAAGTGATCACCTCTGATGCGCTGGCTAGCTCCAATCCTGAGTTTGTTACGCAAGCGGTAACGAAAAACCGTAAAGCAGTAACGCACTTGAACTACGCATTCCGTGGGTTGGTCACTCAGCTTCCTGAGTTAGAAAAAGCTTTTGGCGAATCCGTAGAACAATTTACCCGTGACGTAGGTATGCGTGGCGGTGTGCTAGACCAACACAACAACTACCTCAACGCTCGAGCAGCTCTGTACGACAACATTGCGAACTTAGCTAACAAAGTCGATTCTACGATGGCTATCCTTGAGCAGTTCACAACGACAGCAACAGACAAACTAAACGAATCTCTTGATGATGCCGGTGACATTTACTCTGCTGGCGTGACGAAAGCGATTGTGATTGGTGTAGTTGTGGTTTTGTTTGCGGCAGCTATCGGCTATCACATCGCGCAAAGTGTGCGTGAGCCATTAACACGTATTCTCAACGCGCTAGAGAGCCTGACTAAAGGCGATATGACGCAACGTATTGATATTCGCTTTAACAACGAGTTCAGCCGCGTTAGTGGTCATATCAACACGTTAGCGGACAGCTTGCACGACATTCTAGTGAAGCTAAATGAAGCATCAGAAAACTTAGCCTCAACCGCGACAACCAACGAACGAACGTCTTCTCAAGCGCAATCTAAGCTGAATGCACAACGTGAGCAGACCGCCAACGTGGCAACGGCTATGACCGAGATGTCTCACTCGGTTCAAGAAGTAGCGCAAAGCGCTCAAGGCTCTTTGGAAATGGTTCAACGTGTTGAGTCTGCATCCGAAGAAGGCCGAAATGTCATGAGTAGCAACATTTCGACCATCAATCAGCTAGAAACGCGCCTTCACGAGTCCGTGTCTGCCGTTTCTGAACTGCAAAAGATGAGTGGTCAAATTGGCTCAATTTTGGATGTCATCCGCAACATTGCTGAGCAAACCAACTTGTTGGCTCTCAATGCCGCGATTGAAGCAGCACGTGCAGGTGAGCAAGGACGCGGATTTGCCGTGGTAGCCGATGAGGTACGTGTGCTGGCATCGAAAACCACACAATCCACCACAGAAATCGAATCGATGATCAGCAATCTGCAATCGAGCTCTCAGTCAGCCAACCAAGTGATTCAAAGCTGCATGAGTGATATGGAAATGTCGGTTGAGCAAGCCTCGAAAGCGAACAGTTCAATGGAAGAGATCCAAGCACTCATTATCGAAATCAGCCAAATGAGTACGCACATTTCTCAAGCGGCAGCAGAGCAAAGCGAAACCTCAGCAGATATAGCGCGCAACATTGAAGACATCAACAATATTGCGGATGAAAGTTACCACGCTATGTCGAGCATCACTCATACGAGTGAATCTCTCACTCAGCTTGCTCATCAGCAAAATGAATTAGTCCATCGCTTTAAATTGTAAATTTTTATGCAATAGTTGATGCAACCAGCTGTATAAGGGCGACTTTTTATGAAGTCGCCCTTGTTTTTTCTCGGCCTTGTCTACATATGGGTAATATGGCCTGCTCATCCCTTGCACTTCTCTTTTCGAGCGGCCACACAAAAAGGAAAATCTATGGCTGTTCATGTTGGTATTATCGACCAAGACCCAGTGAGATTGGTCACTCCTCTATTGGATAATCGCACTTTAAGCACACATATCGTATTCATTGGTGACAAAACACAGGTAGATATGTTTGACCGACTGAGTAGCGTGTTAGAGCAGCGAGAGATTACTTCTGAGTTTTTTGAAATTCCGTCTGCTGTCAATACAACCCTGATTAAACAATCGATTCAAAAGCTCGCGAAAGATCTTCACGACCGTGGAGAAGACGTCAAACTGAACGCAAGCTGTGGCCTTCGTCATCGATTGTTGTCGGTTTACGAGGTTTTCCGTACTTATCGCTGGCCTATCTTCGTAGTTGAACCAAACAGTGACAAACTTTGCTGGCTTTACCCAGATGGCAAAGAAGATACGCAAGTTGAAGACCACATTACTATCTCCGACTACCTAACCATTTTCGGTGCGCGCGGCGAGTTCCACCACGTAGACCTTCCTCCTCTTCTTGATCAAAAACTGTATGAGCTTGGCGAACGCTGGGCGTCAAATGCGCTTGAATTGGGCCCAGGCTTGGCGACACTCAACTACCTTGCGACAACCTGCCGTAAGGAGCAGAAGCTGGATGTGGAGCTGTCTGAGAAGCAACAAGGCTACCGTGAACTCAACATGCTGCTGTCGGATCTTGTCGAAGCACAGATCGCGACTTACGAAAATGGCATTTTGACCTTCGCGAACGAAGACGCACGTCGATTCTCTAACGGCGAATGGTTGGAGACTCTGGTTCACAGCACTGTCAAACAAATCCAAGACACCATGCCAACGATTCAAGATCGCTCTTTGAATGTTCAGGTTTATCGTAAGCTGGGTGAAAGTGAAGTACGTAACGAGCTAGACGTAGCAACGGTTGTAAATAACAAGCTGCACATCATTGAGTGTAAAACGAAAGGCATGCGCGATGATGGTGACGATACGCTGTACAAACTGGAATCTTTGCGTGACCTGCTAGGCGGTCTACAAGCACGCGCTATGCTGGTGAGCTTCCGCCCTCTTCGTCACAATGACATTACTCGTGCAGAGGATCTTGGCCTTGCGCTTATCGGCCCTGAAGAGCTGAAAGATCTCAAAACGCATCTTGCGAAATGGTTTGAAGCCGCTGGCGGTTCTGACGAAATTTAGTCGCCCTCTAAAAACACGAAAGCAGCTCACTGGAGCTGCTTTTTTAATGCCTGTTTTTAGTGCCTATCCTAGCTTCAATCACTTTGCGTTTCAGAATCTAGAAAATCGCACCTTGAACAAGGCGCATAGAAAAACCCAGAGGCAAGCCTCTGGGTTTTTCTGTTTGTTTAAATGCCAACTAAAGTGAGCGCTTAAAGCATTTTACGTGCTGCTTCTACTACAACTTTAATTGAGCGAGCTTCCGTTTCTTTCAGTGTTGAATGATCTGGAATCTCTTTTTGTGTACGGTTGATGATTACACCCGCCACACAACCTGCTTTCAGGCCAGAACTTGCACACATGGTAAGTAGCGTTGCTGATTCCATTTCGAAGTTCAGCACGCCCATGTCTTGCCACTCTTTCATAGAGCCTTGGAAACGCTTCACAACACGACCAGTGAATGTGTCGTAACGCTCTTGACCTGGGTAGAAAGTGTCACTTGAAGCAGTCACACCCATATGAACTGTTGCACCAGATTCTTCAACTGCTGCTTTCATCGCTGTCGCAACATCAAAGTCTGCAACTGCTGGGAATTCCATTGGAGCGAAGTGTAGGCTTGCACCATCTAGACGAACAGAGCCCGTTGTCACGATCATATCGCCTACGTTTACGTGTGGTTGAATTGCACCAGTCGTACCTACGCGTAGGAATGTGCGAACACCAAGCTGTGCTAGCTCTTCTACTGCGATAGAGGTAGATGGACCACCGATACCTGTTGAACAAACCACAACTGGCTTACCGTCTAGTTCTGCGCGGTAAAGCGTGTATTCGCGGTGACTTGCTAGGAATACAGGGTTTTCCATTTGTTCTGCGATTTTTTGAACACGCGCTGGATCACCTGGAATGATGGCTAGAGTTGCACCATTAAGATCAGCTTCAGTAACACCTAAATGGAATACAGCTTGAGACATATGTCGCTCCTTATTGTGGCTTATTTTGTAAACGATAAGCTCATTAGTAAGTTGTTGGGTACAGGAGCACTGTAGCGAACCTTGCACCAACATAGAGTGATCACAATCACATTGATAAAATGTAATAAATCTACAATTTCAAATTAAAACGGTTTTGATCACATTATTCGGGCAAACTTATCATTTCGTTGCATAACAACAAGTCCGACGGCTCAGATTGCATTCACAAAACTTATAGTGCTCACAGAAACATAAAAACCCGAGACGAGAAACGCCTCGGGTTAAATATAGAGCAACTTTGAGAATAGCGTTATTGCACTTGTTTAGATTCAAACCGCAGAAGTCGTAGCGCATTGAGTGTCACTAACGCAGTCGCCCCACTGTCTGCCAAGACCGCAACCCAAAGCCCAGTGATACCCAATAAACTGGTGACTAAGAACACGCCTTTTAAGCCAAGCGCCAATGCCACGTTTTGACGAATGTTATTGAGCGTCGCACGTGATAATTCAATCATTGCTGGCAATTCAACCAAGCGGTTGTGCGTTAGTGCCGCATCAGCAGTTTCTAATGCGACGTCAGTACCTCCGCCCATCGCGATACCAATGCTAGACGCTTTCATCGCAGGTGCGTCGTTAATACCATCACCAACCATCGCAACCGTGTGCTCAGTAGAAAGTTGTTCCACATAACGCACTTTATCGGCAGGCAACAAGCTCGCTTTGTAATCCAAACCAATTTGATGGGCTATCGCTTCTGCACTGCGTGGGTTGTCCCCCGTCAACATCACAGAACTCACGCCCAACATTTTCAACGTCGCGATTGCCTGTTGAGCATCTTGACGAAGAGTATCTTGCCACGCGATCACGCCAATAACTTCGTAATCGTGACGAACGATCACCACGGTTTTGCCTTGTTCTTCCAGTTCAATAACACGTTGTTCAACTTTTGAAGAAACAGGGAAGTCCGCTTTTGATGGCGCAATAACTTGCACTAATTTACCGTTCACCAAACCTGTTACACCAGAGCCGACTTGAGCAGTTTTATCACTTGCCTCAGGAATCGAAACGCCTTGTTCTTCAGCCCGCTTCACTAATGAAACCGCTAAAGGGTGGCTTGACCCCATCTCGATAGAAGCCGTTAAACTCAGTAGTGTTTCTTCTGTTACATCATAAGTCACCACGTCTGTTACTTGCGGTTTACCTTGTGTCAACGTGCCTGTTTTATCAAACGCGACCGACTCCACTTTGCCAAGCAACTCAAGCGCTGCCCCACCTTTGATCAATGCACCACGGCGTGCCGCAGCAGCCAGACCCGACGTAATCGCAGCAGGCGTTGAAATAACCAAGGCACAAGGACAAGCGATTAAGAGCAATGCTAAACCACGGTACACCCATGTTTCCCAAGGTTGAGCGAACAGTAATGGTGGCGTAACGATAACGGCAAGAGACACCAGCATCATAAGTGGCGTGTACCAGCGACTAAATTTATCGAGGAATCGTTCTAACGGCGCTTTGCGCGATTCAGCTTCTTCAATCAAATGAAGGATGCGGTCAATGGCGTTTTCACCTTGGCGGGAGGTCACTTGCACCTGCACTACTTTATCGACAACCACAGCCCCCGCCATGATTTTCCCGCCTTCTTCATGCTCAACAGGAACTGATTCACCGGTCAATGCACTTTCATCAAAGCTGGCTAACGTCGTCATCAATACACCATCAGCAGGCAAACGACCGCCAGGTGCCACTTCAATGACGTCCCCAGGTTGAAGCTGAGACGCTGGCACTTCTTTGCGTACACCATCAATGATCAGCGTGGTGTTTTCTGGTACCAAATCCATTAAGGCCTGAACGCCACTTCGAGCTCGTGATGATGCGTATGCTTCTAGCTTTTCACCAATAAGGAAGAGCAATAACACCATCGCGGCTTCTGCGGTTTCACCTAAGTACAACGCACCTAATGCAGCAACACTCATCAGTGTTTCAATGGCAAATGGTGTGCCACCACGAGCCAGTTTGACGGCCTTACGGGCAATAGGATACAAACCCAGCAAACAGGTTAAAGTAAAAATCCAGCTACTAAGCTGAGGGTTGATGCTTGCGACTAGGCCCGCAAATGCCATAGCACCTGCGATCGATAAAATCTGTAGATTGTCTTGAACAAAACCGAACCAGCCTTTGTTCTCTTTCTTTTGCTTTGGTTTATCCAGCGCAGAAAGCGGGAAACCAGTTTGGCGCGCTGTTTGTTCGATGATCGAACTTAGAGAATGGTCATCAAAATCGACAACTAACTTTTCTGTAGCAAAAAGGACTTTTGCATTAGTAACGCCTTGCAATGACATGATGGCTTTTTCAAGCTTTTGCGCACAAGACGGGCAATCCATGTCGGACACGAGCCAACATCTACGAGTTGAGGATTCTCGCAGCTCCGCGGGGCCTTCTTCATCGGCGGTGTCCGAACTGCAACTGCCTCCACTACAGCAAGAGCTTTCAACAGTATCAACCCCCGCTTGAGCAATATTTAGCGTCGGTTTAGTTGGCGCGCAGCAAGAGTCATGGGCACTGAGTGGCACCGCAGTTTTGATTTTGCCTGACTGGCAACCTTGATGTTTTGTACACATAGTTTGTTTTCCTTATTGGCTGAGACTGTTCATCTACCACTAAGGATAAACCTTGGAGCTAGCTCCAAGGTCAAGACGAATTTTGTTAAAAGAGAAAAATAACCACTTCGCTCAACCTCAGCCTTTTTCCGAAAAAAGAAAGACGCCGCAGCGCCTTTCGAAGTAGTCATGTCGATGTCGTCATCAAACTGGATGTTTAAAGCATTCGTTTAACGTCATCCCAATAGCGCGCAGAACATCACGGCGAGTGATGATGCCAACAAGTTTTCCTCGGTCGTCAACTACTGGGTACATTTTTGGCTTACCGACTTTCATCATATCCGCCAATTCAATGACCGACATTTCTGGCGAGACGGACAACACATCTTCATGCATACACTCTTGCACAGTATGTGTATCTTGGCAGTGGTAGCTGGCTTTCACCAACTTATCTAACAAATCTTGTTCAGATAAGAACCCCACTACTTTTTCGTTTTCATCAATGACTGGACCACCAAGCGTCACGCTCTGCATCACTTTGTTCAAAGCGGCTGTGAGTGACATGTCTTTAGTGAAAGTCACCGCTTGCAACGTCATGTAATCTTTTACTTTTAATGAATGCATTCTTATCTCCTTAGCGGCATTTTATTGCGGCCTTAAGATAAGTGTCGTCTACTTTCTTGATTTTACTAAATGGAAATTAGCAATTTTGTTCATAGGCGTAGTCTATTGATCTCTATCAAAATTCATTTATCTACTGCTCTCAAGCTAAATCTTCTTGCATATTTATCCCAGTAAGAAAAATTTATCTGCAGAAGTAAACACCAACAAAAGCCTGAGACATGACGAGGAAAGGTCTCAAATGTCGCGCAGAAAATGCTCACTAATCCTAATTAGCTATGCAGCACATACAAAAAAGCCAGTCAGCAAAACTGACTGGCTTTCATCAAATCAAAAAGTGATTTAATTATGCATTTTCCATTGCTGCAACGATGTCACGCGCAACCGCCTCTGCGACTTTAATACCATCGATACCAGCAGAAAGAATACCACCAGCGTAACCTGCACCTTCACCCGCAGGGTAGAAGCCTTTTAAGTTTACACTTTGGAAATCTTTACCGCGCTTAATGCAAACTGGTGAAGAGGTACGAGTCTCAACGCCAGTCAGTAGGCCATCTTCAGATGCAAAACCTTTGATCTTACGATCGAAAGCTGGAATGGCTTCACGAATCGCTTCTACCGCAAATGGAGGCAGCGCTTTCGATAAGTCTGTGAGCTTAATGCCCGGCGTGAATGATGGCTCAACATCACCAAGTTGACTTGGATCGCGACCTTTCAGGAAGTCACCGATTTTCTGTGCTGGCGCATCGTAGTTTTCGCCGCCTAGTTTGTAAGCGTTAGATTCAAGTTCACGTTGGAAACGGATACCTGCTAGAGGATCACCCGGGTAATCCACCTCAGGAGAGATACCCACAACAATCGCACTGTTTGCGTTACGCTCTGCACGAGAGTATTGGCTCATGCCGTTCGTCACTACACGACCTTCTTCAGATGTCGCCGCAACAACAGTGCCGCCTGGACACATACAGAAGCTGTACACGGTACGACCATTTTTACAATGGTGAACCAGTTTATAATCCGCAGCACCAAGAATTGGGTGACCCGCATTTGGACCAAAACGTGCTTCGTCGATCATCGATTGCTTGTGCTCGATACGGAAGCCAACCGAGAATGGTTTCGCCTCCATGTACACACCGCGCTCGTGCAACATTTCAAATGTATCACGCGCACTGTGACCAACAGCCAATACCACGTGACGAGATTTGATCTCTTCACCGTTTGACAATGTCACGCCAGTGATTTGACCGTCTTCCATATGAAGATCATCAACACGAGTACTAAAGCGAATTTCACCACCTAGCTCGATGATAGTCGCACGCATTTTCTCGATCATCGTTACCAGCTTGAAAGTACCGATGTGCGGTTTACTTACGTATAGAATTTCTTCTGGTGCGCCAGCCTCAACAAATTCAGTGATCACTTTGCGACCGTAGAAGTTTGGATCTTTCACTTGGCTGTACAGCTTACCGTCAGAGAACGTACCCGCACCGCCCTCACCAAACTGTACGTTTGATTCTGGGTTTAGCGTGCGTTTACGCCAGAAACCGAAAGTATCTTTAGTACGTTCACGAACTTCTTTCCCACGTTCAACAATGATTGGGTTGAAACCCATTTGAGCCAACACCAAACCAGCAAATAGACCACATGGACCAAAACCGATGACGATTGGGCGCTCTGTTAGGTTCTCAGGTGCTTTCGCAACAAACTTGTATTCCATGTCTGGCGTTTGGCGAACGTGAGGATCGTTTGCGAACTTCGCTAGCAACGCGGTTTCATCGCCTTCAACGATGATGTCTAGCGTGTAAATAAGATGAATATTGGTTTTCTTACGAGCATCGTAGCCGCGTCTAAAGACGTTAAAAGAGATAACTTTCTCAGCAGGAATGCCAAGTTTTTTAGTGATCGCGTCTAATAGCGCGCCTTCCTCATGATCAAGAGGAAGCTTAATTTCATTAATACGAATCATGTCGATGTCTCGTTATAGTAGGTGTCTTAGCCAAAAAACCTAACGGCTCCCAGCTCACAATGGCGCGCATTTTACGAGAAATTGAATTGTCTGTCATACTAAATCAAGGTTGGACGACGGATTTAACTTGGTGAATGTTGAATTTTGCCTTGGGATGAGTATTATCCCCCTTCTTTGATTTTGACTAACTTAAGAGCTGATTATCATGGCGTTTGTCGTAACCGATAACTGTATCCAATGTAAATACACCGACTGTGTCGCGGTGTGCCCGGCTGACGCCTTCCACGAAGGTCCAAACTTCATGGTAATCAATCCAATAGAATGTATCGACTGTGGCTTGTGTGTTGACGAGTGTGCCGCAGCGGCAATCTTCCAAGAAGACGAGCTGCCTGAAGATCAAACCATCTACAAAGAGCTCAACGCCGAACTCGCAGAAATCTGGCCGGTACAAACTGAAGTGAAACCAGCGATGGATGAAGCGGAAAAATGGAACGGCGTGCCAAACAAGTTGGATATGTTAGAAAAATAACCGCATTCAAAACGAAAAAAGCGTAATGAACCTCAGCTTGACATCGCCTGGACCGTTACGCTTTTTTTGTATCTAAATTTCGTTGATACGATTAGCTGTGCTGACGACGCATGTTGTCCAAAATGATGCCCGTCGCCATTGCCACGTTTAAAGATTCTGCGCCACCGAAAGCAGGAATCGTGATCTTATCTGTCACGAACTTGGACGCTTCTTCTCGCACACCATGTGACTCGCTGCCCATCAACAAAATACCTTCTGCTGAAAAATCAGTTTTATGCACGCTCTCACCTTCAAGGAAAGCACCATACACTGGCAAGTTTGCTTCAGCTAAGTAGCTTGGCAAATCAACCAAACTCACTTGCACACGCCCAAAACTGCCCATTGTCGCGCTGATGGTTTTTGGGTTATACGGGTCTGCACAGTCAGTGCTCGCAATAATGTGCTTAATGCCATACCAGTCAGCTACACGGATAATCGTACCTAGGTTACCTGGGTCTGAAACACCATCCAGAGCAATCATCAAGCCCTTTGCCTGTGGTTCTTTTACGTTTGGAATCTCTACCACAGCAATGGCGGCGTTGTTGCTCACAAGCGTACTTGCTTTGGTTAGATCATCAAGCGACGCTTCAACGCACTCAAAACCACTCAGCTCTTGGCGGTGACTTTCCAAAAAGTCTGCCGTAGCAAAAATTTGCTTCACAACCAATGAGCTGCTCGCCAACTCTAATACGTTCTTTTCACCTTGAACAAGAAACAAACCATGCGCTTTACGCTGTTTCTTTTGGCCCAAAGCACGAAGCAGTTTTAGTTGGTTTTTTGAAATCATGACAATATCTCAGGTGGAAAGTGAATACTTGGCGAATTAAAACAAGCGTGATTATAAAGTAAAGTGCTCAAGGCAAAAAGAGATGTTAAAAACGAAAAAGCCCCGCTATATAAGCGGGGCTTTTAAAGGGTGGGACCCCAGCCACATCCCGGCACACAAGTCACACGCTGCGGCTGCTTCCTTCCGGACCTGACCGAGTTCACGAGCTATTGTTGCGAGAGGACCAGAGCCCCATAATTCTTTTTTGAGGGCTTGCCTCAAATGATGTTGGGGATTATTCAGTATCGGCCTTCATAATGCAAGGGCAAAAACCGCTAAATCCACTATTCTTCATTCGTTTGGACAAAACTCGATCAATTCATCCATTTAAGACTGAACAAGATAGTCGCTAGAACCAGAATAATGACGAGAAGAATGTTTGCTGACGTACATATCT
Source organism: Vibrio sp. S457-15 (assembly GCF_000960545.1). Taxonomy (NCBI): domain Bacteria; kingdom Pseudomonadati; phylum Pseudomonadota; class Gammaproteobacteria; order Vibrionales; family Vibrionaceae; genus Vibrio; species Vibrio sp. S457-15. Next base: position 338,124 of record NZ_JYOQ01000005.1, read on the forward strand.
TCATCCGCCAAATGCAGCGCTTGTTCCAAGCTCATGTGCTGCTTTCGTTTCTCAGAAACACCAACTGAAATCGTGACAGTTTTCAGCTCTGCGCACAATTTATCGGTAACATCCAATCGACTCAGTTCCTGAACGGCTCGCGAAAGCTCTATTTGTGTTGGGTATCCGAGCAAAATAAATTCGTCTCCACCAATACGATAGCTTCGCCCAGACCACACTCGATGTATCTTCAGCGAAAGCAATTGCAGCACTTCATCACCCGCTAAATGACCGTAGGTATCGTTGATTTGTTTGAAGTGATTAATATCTAAATAAAGTATCGCCAAATCCTTATTCACCCCTTGGCGATACTTAACTTGCAAAGAGCGACGATTCCTCAACCCAGTTAAATTATCGGTGTTGGATTGACGATACAGATAGAGAGAAACACAAATTGCCAATACAAGTACGAATAGAAATACCGCTTGGGTTTGTGTTGCCAATCGCACCTCATACTCTAACGCCGTGCGCCAATCTGGACGCAAATCGTATTGAGCCACAATTTTGTCAACGCCCAACATCGCGATCGCGCGGCTAAAATATGGCGCTAACATTGCACCGCGTTCATTCGCGACGAGGCCGATAGACAACTGCGAACTGTAAAACTCCCCTATCGCGGTATCTTGTTCGATGGGCACAAGCTCGCTCAAACGAAGGAAATGGTTGAGCATTGCCGTATCCATCGGGATGTAATCCACCTCCCCTTTAAGCAATGCTTCAATAAGATCGTGCTGCGTGTTAAAACGCTCAAGCTCTTTCAACGGTAAAAGCTGAGTCATCATTTGATCGAAGAAATCGTCTTTGACTACACCGATTCTTTCAGAGATCAATTGTGACACATGGGAATAGGTGTTTGGCTTGTAGCCCAATCGCTTGACCATCACTGAAGCTGGTGAATAGTGTGGTCTTGGAAAATAGCTGAATTCATGCCGTTCTCTGCTCACCGTTAATGGTGCCAAAATATCAAATTCACCTTTCATAAACTGGCGATACATCGACTCCCAACTTTCGTTAGGCTCACTGATGATCACACAGTTTAAATCCAGAATTTCACAGCTTTGTAGAACGATATCGGCTGTCATCCCTTGTACGGTACCATCAGGGTTGTACACCACATAAGGAAAGATGGATTCCATTTTGATTCGAATTGGCTCTTTTAAATTGACAGGCAGTAACTTGATCGCATCTCGCAGGGCTGAACGTCTCAATTCAAATTGATACAACGCGATTTGCTCACGAAGTTGCTTTTGTACCGCTTCACCATGAATAAACGAGGCAAAGGTATCCAACTCTTCTAAGTGGTGACCTTTTTTACTGATGATAGAAACGGGTTTGATGGAGATCTGATCGTTGAGCATTTTGGCATCAAACCCTTCCAACAACATTGGTTTGAGTTGGTTAATCGCATCAACCACGCCATCCACTAAACCAGTTTGTAACAAACGTACGGCTTCGTTATGGCCTTTATAAGGAACTTGTTTTAACTCTGGATGATACTGTTTGATCAGTTCTGAGTAGATGGTGTTTTGAGGCACACCAACACGCGAAATATCATCTAATGTCGAGTCGCTCAGCCCATATAGGTATGTGTATTCAATGTTTGTTGGTCGGGAATAGCTGAAACGCTCGGCGCGAGTATCGGTATAGGTAATGTTGGCAGCAAAGTCTGCGTCTTCATTCGCGACTGCATCTAAAATGGCATCAAAACTCGCGTAGTTGATGTACTCAACACTCACACCAAATTCAGTGGATACCGCATCAAATAAAACGCGAGTGACAACATCATCCGCTTCCGTCGCGATTTTATAGTGAGGCTGTAATGAAGGTTCGGCCTTTACATGAAGGCTTGGCAACAGACAAGCGAAAAGCAGCAGCGTTCGAGCAAGTGTGATCATGACAAACTTATCTAAAATTAACCACTTATAGTGTGGTTATTATTATGGAAAGTAGAATAATTATGAAATGATGAACATATACTAATTCACTTATTGTTTCACAATCAATTCAACAGTCTGCCGCACGGGTCACTTTTTCCTCTGAACGCCTACAACTATTTTATAACTCCGCCTGCTCGTCACTACTACGTAAGATGTAGTCCGTCATCCAAGCAGTACCCAACAAACAGATCCAGACCACAAATACAGGATTTGGTACGTCCGTATTAGGGCTCACCACCAACGCCGCAAAACCGACGGTTGGTAGTGTCCAACAAAGCAACTTACTCCAGCGAATCGAGTCTTTTAATTTGGCGAGTGTTTCCATCGAAGCCAACATCCCAGTAATGCTCAACGCCACCAGCACCGCGTAATGAAGATCGGCAATCCAGAGAGGCAATAGTAAAAGCAAAGGCCACCAGCTGTGTTTTTCTGAGCGTTTCCAATGCGTTGCTGCCCACCACATGACCACAACAGACAACGTTTGAACCACGGTCACCCAAGCTGAACCATCAAGCTTACCGCCTTGTTGCGTGACCATCAGCCCTACTTGTAAGGTAATCACAATCAAACCGGTGGTAAGGAGAACGCCAAGAGAGCTGCGATGTGAGAACACCACCATAAGTAACGGGAATAGAATCAGCACACCAACAGACAACGCAATGGGCTGCATCGAAAGCGTCGCACCAAACACCATCATAGCGCCGAGCAACACTAAGCCAGCAAGGCCACCTTGAGGCAACAGCCATAATGCCGGGATCATGAGTGCGAGTACTGGGATTTCGCCCTCACTCAAACTCATCGCTCGGGCACACACAACAGCAAGAAAAGTTGTGATGAAAAATTGAAGTGTTGAAAAAATCATAGCGCCTCCTGGCTTCCCCACCAACTTGGTAACTCAACGGCAAATAAAACTGGGTATCTAAAGTCGTTGAGTGGGTCTAGATTCAAGCTTAGCTTATCGTTAATTTGTATTTCGTGCGCTTGATGCACCAATTTGTCTTTAGTTAAAAGGGCTTTAAAAAGGCATCTAACTCACTAGCAACAAATGTTAACCATGCACAAGAACTGTTAGCGAAATACAAGTCGTGTGTATTACCATTCCTTAGCAAGCCACAACGGACAGTTTCAGTATGGACCAATTTTTAGTGCAAATCTTTGCTGTAATTCACCAAATTCCAAAAGGAAAAGTATCGACCTACGGCGAAATTGCCAAAATGGCAGGCTATCCGGGATACGCCAGACACGTAGGGAAAGCTCTTGGGAATTTGCCAGAAGGTAGCAAATTGCCTTGGTTTCGAGTCATCAATAGTCAAGGGAAGATATCGCTGAAAGGCAGAGACTTAGACAGACAAAAGCAGAAATTAGAAGCTGAAGGGGTCGAAGTTTCTGAGATAGGAAAAATCGCCCTCAGAAAATACAAATGGCAGCCTTAGGCTGCCATTTTTGTTCGCTAAGTTTGGTATTAACGCGTACCAACTAGACGAATATCCAACTGGTGAGTTTGTGCTTCGTCTGTGATCACACCGTTATGCGTATCACTGATGAAACGCAATTTACCATCCACTTCAATACGCGCGCGCACGCTGTAAGTGTGATTCGGTTTAATTTCGTTGCTGTCGTAACTCAGCTCAAACGAAAGAGGAACTTGCTTACCTTCTGTTTCGAACGTTTGTTTTGCTAGAAGCTTAGATGGCGCATCAGCCAAAGACACATCTTCTAGTGTTACCGTAACCACAGCATTTGGTGGTAGAGCAATACGTTCACGGTAAGCCACTGTACCTGTAATTGTCTTCATTGACGCCTCAGCAGATTCCATTTCTGTTGTTTGAGAAGTTTGGCAACCCACTAACGCAGCGCCAAAAAGTAAAGAAGTAACAAGTAGTAGTGTTTTTTTCATATATTCCTCAAGAAGAGTATTAAATCGGGATAAGTATAGGGTTGGAATATAAAACTGTCTTGTTTCCTTTCGTTTATTTGACAATAGTTTGACTAAGTTAGAATTTTTCAAACAATTGATTTCGTTTCATAATTAGGACTAGCCGGACTTTTCCTGCAAAGCAGAAACGTTGTTACTATTCCTTTTGCCTTATTCGTAGGTTTAAGGATGAGACTACTATTAAGTCACTCAACAGTTCTAAAACAAAGTCACTTCACAGATCATCAGATCTTGAGGTAACGTGAAGAAAAAACACATCGGTGAGGAGACACAATGAGTAAACCATTACGAGAATTGCTCAGCCTACTACAACTCGAAAAATTAGAAGAAGGCTTGTTTCGTGGACAAAGTGAAAACCTAGGTTTACCTCAAGTCTACGGCGGCCAAGTGATTGGACAAGCCCTCTCAGCGGCGCGTTATACAGTAGAAGAAACACGCACTGTACACTCCTTCCATAGCTATTTTCTCTACCCTGGAGACCCTGAAAAGCCGATCATTTACGATGTGGAAAATTTAAGAGATGGACGTAGCTTTAGCACCAGACGCGTTAAAGCAGTGCAAAATGGACGACCTATTTTTTACCTAACGGCTTCTTATCACGGCGATCAACCGGGGTTCGATCACCAGAAAGCCATGCCAGATATTCCGGGGCCTGAAAACTTCGCCTCAGAGAGTGAACTCGCAAGTCATATCGCGGAGTTTCTGCCAGAGCGCTTGCGTAAAACATTCTGCGGAGAAAAACCGATTGAGACTCGCCCTGTCACGGTGATCAATCCTCTAAAACCCAAAAAAGCGGAGCCGCAACAATACCTTTGGATTCGTGCTAACGGTGAGATGCCAGATAACCAACTGATTCATCAATACTTGCTGGCTTACGCGTCAGATTGGGGATTTTTGGTCACGGCGATGCATCCACATGAAGTGTCGTTAATGACGCCGAATTTCCAAGTTGCAACGATTGACCATTCAATCTGGTTCCATCGTCCCTTCAAGATGGATGAATGGCTTTTGTACGCAATAGAAAGCCCAACGGCGAGTAATACTCGAGGCTTAGTGCGTGGCGAAATTTATAACCAGCAAGGTCATTTGGTGGCGACTGCCGTACAAGAAGGAGTCATGCGCTACACGAAGTAACCCGCGCGCATTAGACGCAAAAAGGAGTGCTGAGCACTCCTTTTTAGTGGGTATCAAACGATGATTAATTCGGTTGATACTTCATGGTGACCACTGACCACTCATAAAGTGATTTCGGATAGCCATACTTGCTTTTGCCGTACACCACATTTGGCTTGGCATAAAAACCGCCGTCATCACTCGCTAAGAACTCACGTTGACCGCGACGGTAGTACATGACTGGCGCTGCCAACTCATACTCAATATTTTCTAGTTTAGAGTCGTCAATCACTAAAAAGCGAGTCATACGAATCGTACTACCGTTCGCACAATAGCCTGCTGCATCATAATCAATTGCATCGAATGGTTTTAGATCATCAGAAAACAGATCCGCAGTACAGCCATCAAATCGAGCAACATGTACCCAGACTGCCTTTTGTTGGGTTCGGTCATCGCTACCCACTGGCTTTAACAAGAACAGCGCGACTTTACCTTTGCCAAGTTTTTGCAGCTCATCATCCGTCGGTTCACGCACCGAACGCGACCCCATGATGCCAAACTCACTTTCTTCTAAATTGGAAAACTGTGGGGCACTGAGGGTACTTACGATGACGGTTTGTTCGCTATCAAGTTGTGTGTATTTATCTGCAACACCCGATTCTGCCAAATCGACATGAACCGTAACTCTTGTTCTTGGTAACGCTTTGTAATCTCGCGATTCACTCTCAGAAATATCCAACGCAATAGAATGATATTGAGAGTAATTAGTTAGCGTCAACTCAGCTTTCGCATTGTCTAACGTGGCAAGCTCTTCGCTCACGGTATCAGCAAATGCGTAAGTGCGAGTGCCTACCGTTTTACCAAAATCCAAACTAATCGTCTTAAATGGCGTAAATTCCACAGTTTGAAGCTTCGTCGTAAGACCTGGATGATCCGCTTTATTAATGGTGCCGTTAACCAATACGGTTTTAGTTGTATAGTTACGTGCAGTTAACGTCACTTCCACTTGGTAGTCGCCAGCATGCAGCACTTTCAAACGACCAGAATCTGAAGATAACAACTCAACCACCGGCTCAGCTTGGTTAATCAGACGGTAGCTTGCTTTGGCTTCTCCCCCACTCATCACAGGTGTGATAACCGCACCAGCAGAAAAGTCCAGAGTTGGATAAGTAATAGAAACCGGGTTGCTACCTTGTTTAATCGTTACAGCAAAACTACTTTCACCTGGAGTAAACTTATCGTTGCCTGCGTCCGACACAATAACTCTGGTGCTGCCCGCATTCAGAATGCGCATATCACCCGTTTTGCGATCTAAGGAAACCACATCGGTTGCAGAATCCGTCGCAAATCGGTAGCTCACTTCGCCAACCGTACCGAGAATCGATGGTTTTTGGACATAAGGTTGGTTGATGTTCCACGTACCTTCTACTACGCCTGACTGGATAGCAATTCGGCTTGGCGCACTCAGAATGTTGAAGCGAACTTTTTGATCTGGACCGGCCGTGTAATTTGCACTCTCTTTCCTGCGAACCGTTAACGTCGTTTGACCCGCTTTGTAGACACGAATAAGACCGTCACCAATAACATCTGCAACGCCTGGAGAAGTATTGTCAACGACTTCCAAATGATCATTGCTGGCCGTTAAACCAAAATCACGCTGCAAGTTAAAATCGTAGTCTTTGCTGTATACCATTTCATAATCTTGCGTCGTCATCGCTTGGCCTTGCGCTTTCGCAACTTTGATCACAACATTGAATTGAATTGGTTGGTACAAGTCACCGCCATCATCTTCAAACTTAAGACGATATTCGCCCGCGGTATCCACTTCTAAGTTGCCATCCTTCATTCGAAGACCTTCAGGCAACCCACCAATCAGACTGACTTTGCCTTTCTGACCAGCAAACGTCATTGGAATAGCCAGTTTAGGCTGATAAGTGAGAGACATTTCCACGTCTTTCATTACCGGATGAGGTGCGCGTTCGATTTCAATGTTGAAGCGGGTTTTACTTGCTGGATAATTACGCAAGTCGTATTCGTAGGCTTCAACTTCTGCGCTACCAACGCCTTTGATCAGCAACGCTTTACCATCCGTAGTTTTAGCGACAACGTCTTCACCATTGATGATGCGATATCCATAATCGCCGCGAGCGTGCGCAACTTGAGGGAAAATGCGTCCACCGTATTCATACGTCTTAGCGATATTCGCAACACTTATGGCTTGACGTTGACCCGGTTTAACATCGACCACAAACTGAGCAACTTGCTGCTTGTTTAAGAAAGCATCGCTGTATGTTGCTGTCGCCTCAACGGTTACCTGACCAACGTTGTGGATCAAAAGCAAACCCGTTTCTGGGTTTAGTAACTCGGCAACCTCGTTATCTGGTTCGCTGCGCAAAATTTTGTAAGTGATATTTTGCGTTTCAACTTTATCCAAACGTGAAGGCGCTAAGGTTAAACCGTCTCGATACTCATCTTCGATTAAGGCAAATTTAAGTTGCTCAGCACCTATTGCATACAATGTCACGGTTGCACGAACTTGCTTAGGTAGATATAAGTCGTTACCTGAATCGGAAATCAGTACAGAAGCCTGACCCGCAGAACCAAGTGAATAAACAACGCCGTTATCATCAACACGAATGAGGTTCTGCCCGCTTTCGACTTGGTAACTCAGTTTACCTTTCTGCCCACGCACGGTCAGAGCTTTCCCGTCAGGATCGAGTGCTACTAGGCTTAAATCACTGGCAGAAAGATCATTGTTAAAACCTCGTTCAACCGTGACCGAAAACGTCGTTTCAGAAGATTCATACACAGAACTGGTATCTGTTGCACGAATTATCGCGGTGCCTGGACGCAGGATTTGAAATACTCCCGAATCATTCACCCTCACCACATTCGGCGGATTTGAATCAATGACTTGGTAAGATACTGAGCCGCGAACGTTGCTCAATAGTGTCTGAGTGATGGTTCCCACCCCCTCAAACTGCAACGAGGCATCTTCAACAATCAGCTGTGGACGACTCTGCTTCGTGATAGAAGTTGGAGAGCTTGTATTGCTCGGCTTGGAGTCACCTCCTCCACCGCAACCAGCAAGTAAAGCAGCAAGAAAAATCAAATAATAATTTCTGTTCATTTTTAGTAATAATTTGTTACACCTCAAGGGGCGAGATAATAATACGATGTTTTATTAATCGCTATCCCTATTGTTGATGACTTTATTACTTAAGTATTTACTACTATATTAAGGGTAAAAATAAATTCTGATAAATGGCGAGAAAATTACCCGAAAAAACGCGAAGCAAACGTTTAAATTAATGTAATTAATTAATTTAGAAAGAGTGAATATTCAACAAAATAAAACAGGAAAAATAATGAAGAAAAATTGCGTTAATTTTTGGCGGGCTATGCTGTATGGACATTAACAGATTAGAAAAACATAATTATCTAATACACAAATAAAAGCAAGAACGAATCTCGTTTATATTTAATAAAAGAGATTTGTATTTTAAAACTGGAATAATGTCACTCTTACATTCCATTTTAATGTCTCGTCAGTAACAACTATTATTCCAGTAACTGTAAACTTAGATTAGCTTCGAATTGGCAACTCAGTGGTATATTTAATCGACTCCATTGCAAATGTTGAAGTCACGTTAGAGAGCCCCTTTACACTATTCACTAAGCGCTTATAAAACTCGTCAAAACACTTCATATCTTTCACCAGCACTTTCATCATGTAGTCATACTCGCCGGCCATACGATAAAACTCCATCACCTCAGGGAAATCACTCACTGTTGTGACAAAATGGTGATACCAATCTTCGGAGTGATCGATGGTTTTTAACTGAACAAAAGCGATAAAAGACAGGTCGAGTTTTTCTGCGCTCAGTAACGCGACGCGCTTTTCAATGTAGCCTTCCTCTTCCAACCTTTTTAAACGCTTCCAACATGGCGTTGTTGTCAGATTGACTCGCTCTGCTAAGTCATTTAATGACAAGGTGCTGTCGGTTTGTAGCAAAGCAAGTAGCTGTTTATCGACTCGATCTAATTTCATTTCTATAAAAACCATAAAAAGTAGAAAATTTTTCTATACCAATACCCATCAAGAGCAACTATAGCAAAGTTTTTCTCTCACCTTATAGGTAAATTATCCCTATCTAATGCTTATCTATCGATTTCCAAGGAGAGACGCCATGTGTACTGACCACGACTGGATCAACAATGCAGTGCGTAAAATTGAAGCGGATTTTCAACGCTCTGCTGATACTCATTTATTTAAACTCGAACTGCCTTCTCTTGATGGTATCGATATCTACCTAAAAGATGAGAGCACGCATCCAACAGGCTCTCTCAAACACCGATTGGCGCGTTCGTTATTTCTTTATGCGATTTGTAATGGGTGGATTGGTCCTGAAACCACAGTAATTGAAGCATCCTCAGGCAGCACTGCCGTTTCAGAAGCGTATTTCGCTCGCTTACTTGGCTTACCTTTCATTGCCGTTATGCCAAAAACCACCGCGCGTAAAAAGATTGAACAAATTGAGTTTTACGGTGGCAAAGCACACCTTGTTGAACGCTCAGATCAGATTTATGACGAGTCTCGACGTTTGGCCCATGAGTTAAATGGTCACTACATGGATCAGTTTACTTATGCTGAACGTGCAACTGATTGGCGCGGCAACAACAACATCGCGAACTCGATCTTCAGCCAAATGCAGTTAGAAGATCACCCAATTCCGAGTTGGGTAGTGATGAGTCCAGGAACTGGTGGCACATCAGCAACCATTGGCCGCTTTATTCGTTACCAAAAATACGACACCAAACTGTGTGTGGTAGACCCTGAAAACTCAGTGTTTTACGATGCCTTCCAATCCGGCAACAATGAATTAAAAGGCAATACTGGCAGCAAAATTGAAGGCATCGGCCGACCACGTGTTGAGCCAAGCTTTATCGCCGGTGTGGTTGATGAGATGCGAAAAATTCCTGATGCGGCAAGTGTCGCAACCGCGCATTGGGTTTCTCAGCTGATTGGACGTAAAGTCGGTGCATCTACGGGGACGAACCTCTACGGTGTACTTCAACTGGCCTGCGAAATGAAACAACGCGGTGAAACAGGCTCTATCGTGACACTTCTATGTGACTCTGGTGAGCGTTACTTAGATACGTATTACGACTCAACATGGGTAAAAAAGAACATCGGAGATATTCAACCTTACCTCGCACAACTTGAAGTCATTCAAGCGAAAGGCTGTGTTGAGCCGGCATGTTGCGGTCCAATTACCGCTTAAGATGCAAATTCGAATGTAAAAAACAGCCCGCTTATGTGCGGGCTGTTTTTTATTGATTGGGATTACTTTTTCTGACGCGCTTCAAACGCGGCCAATTGTTCTGGCGTTGCTGCTGGTTGATGGTTTTGTTTCCACTCATCATAAGTCATGCCGTAAACACGTTCGCGAGCGTCATCAATATCTAAATCCAAACCGAGATTTTCAGCTTCTGCTTTGTACCATTTGCTAAAGCAGTTACGACAGAAGCCCGCAAGGATCATCAGGTCGATGTTTTGCACATCTTTGTTTGCATCTAAATGCGCCAATAAACGACGAAATGTCGCTGCGTCTAACTTGTCTTGTTCTTCTTGAGTCAGATTTTTATATTTGAATTCAGCCACTTTACTTTCCTTCTCTCTTATTTGATTGGCTTTCGTCACCATATCCAGTTAGTCCACTTTCATAAGTAGGAAGTATGCTTTAGCGCAACAATTCCCATTCGAAAATCACTACCTTTGAACAAAAACTGATATGATAAGCGCCATCTATCTTATTGATTAAATTAATATTAACACAAATCATTACAACGGTCTTTTACAAAGGTTATCGTCAAGTTATGAAAAACGCCATCCTATTATTGTCTGCCTTGACCATCAGTGTGCCGACTTTTGCTGCTCAAGAACAAACTCATCAATCTTATTTTTATCTAGGTACTGGTAACGTTGGTTTCGATACGCCGTATTTTGGATCAGACAGAGACAATGAGTGGTCCACACCGCATATCACTGTTGGCTGGGGCTATCATGTTAATCAATACCTTGCGTTTGAAGGTGTACTTCGTTACTCCCAAAACGAGCTTAAGAACGACACGCTAAAAACAGATTTGGATTTGCACTATTACCAAGCGGGCATGTCAGCGGTATTAACCAGTGACAACCTAGGCGACACACCACTCTCTTTGTTTGGCCGCGTGACCGCTTTGGGGACTCAAGCAGAAATGTATGTTCCAAATGCCCAGAAAGTGACTGACGACTCTGGCGCACTGTTTAACGTGGGAGCTGGAGTTCATTGGGATATGAGTAAAGATATCTGGTTACGCGCAGAGTACATCTACAATGTCGCAGATATGGGTTTTGAAGACTTCTACGACAGCTATGAAGGTCTACAAATCAGCTTAGGAAAACGCTTCTAGCGCGACGTTGAACCCAGAATTTGAAGTTAAATGTAAAGAAGCCGAGGCAAATGCCTCGGCTTCTTTTATCAATCTAAAAAGTAGCTTTGCTTATTGAGCGGAAAATTTTTCTGCGGTCTCTTTGTTTACATGACTACTAGGTTGAACAGTATCAAGTGACGCTAAAATACCATCTTGATGACCTTTTAGCGCATTCGTAAACGTTGGAAGTGCAGTGGTGACTAACAACGCCATAATACCCGCAACCAGAACCATTTCTACCATGTAACTACCACGAACTTTTTTCAAGGGAACACCTCAATAATCATAGGTATAGCCACCTTCCTGGCTTTATACCTAGCAAGACTCGACATTCAGTCATAAACGATGAGCGAGTCCTGTGCCCCTCGAAGAAGTGGCGAAATAATAACCACAATTAATGGTTAGATCTATAAATAATCACTAGAAATATAAAAAAAACGACGAACAAAAATGGTTCGGCGTTTTTAATCAAAGCGTTACATGTTGTCGTTAAGGATGCACTGTGCGGCCTTTCGAATCGTGGCTGAGCGCTTTGTTCAGTTCTGCTTCTACATGACCTGGAGCTTGTGTTTTCGCAGAAATCAGTCGGTACATCGCAGGGATAACAAACAAGGTCACCAATGTAGCAAACCCCATCCCGAAAAAGATAACCGTACCCACGGCAATACGGCTCTCATAACCAGCACCTGTTGATACGATCAACGGGATTGCACCTGCAAGTGTGGTAAACGCAGTCATCAAAATTGGGCGTAGACGTCGCGCAGCGGCATCAATGATCGCTTTTTCAAACTCAACGCCACGGTCACGTAGCTGGTTGGCAAATTCTACTATCAAAATGCCGTTTTTCGTTACCATACCGATCAACATGATCATGCCGATCTGGCTGTAAATGTTCATTCCTTGCCCCATCACGACCAAACCAAGGAAACCACCAAACACACCCATTGGTACAGTGAACATTACTACTAGCGGGTTCACGAAGCTTTCAAACTGAGCCGCCAACACGAGATACGCCACCAGCAATGCCAGTGCAAACACAACTGCGACACTCGCTTGGTTCTCTTTAAAGTCTTTCGACTCACCCGAATAACTCACAGAAATGTCACCCGGCAAGTTGTCGATGGCTTGCTGATCGAGGTAATTCAGCGCTTCACCTAATGTATAACCTTCGGAAAGATTTGCAGTAATGGTGATGGACTTCTGTTTGTTGTAATGAGACAGACGGATAGATGCTGCCACTTCTTCTATTTTCGTGACCGTGTCTAATGTCACTAGCTCGCCGCTGTTGGTACGCAGATAAATCTGGCTCAAATCGGCAGCATTATTGAAGCTATTTTCATCACCGCGAAGGTAAACATCATACTCTTCGCCACGCTCAACATAAGTCGTTTCGCTTTTACCGCCGAGCATGATTTCTAACGTGTCAGAAATGTCTTTTACGCTCACACCGAGTTCAGCCGCGCGTTGTTTGTCGACCGTAACTAACAGCTCTGGTGTTTTCTCGGAGTAGTCTATCTCAGCGCCTTCCATCATTGGTGATTCTTCGGCTTTGTTCTTCAACAGTTCAGCCCAGACGAGAAGCTCATCATAATCAGAACCACCTAATACGAACTGAACTGGCTCACTCGAACCACCTTGGAAACCAGGCATAAATGGGAACACTCGAACATCAGGGATACCCGCCAATGCACCACGTACTTTGTTGAGCGCTTCCTGAGCCGTTACATCACGTTCATTCCAATCTTCTAGAATCATGATCACAAAGCCAGTTTGGTCACCTGCCTGACCACCAAACGCTGGCGTTTGGATGCTGAATGACTTCAGATAACCTTGCCCTAGCAATGGCATCAATCGGTCTTCGACAATATCCATATTGGCTGACATTCGGTTGTACGACGTAGCATCTGCGCCGCGCACAAACGCAAAAATCACACCGCGATCTTCTTGTGGCGTCAATTGAGCTGGTACTTGATTCATTAGGAAATAACTGCCGCCCATACAAGCCAGAATCACCAAAGGCGCAGCCAAGCGAGCTTTCAATGCTCCTTTCAATAATGAGCGGTAGCCATTCTCCAGCTTACTAAACAGGCGATCGACCACTTCGTTGAATCGATTGGGTTTTACATTTGCCTTTAGGATCTGGCTGCCCAACACAGGTGTAAGTGTCAGTGCAATCAAAGAGGAGAAAATTACCGACATAGCCAGCAATACAGAAAACTCTGTAAATAGCAGCCCTACCATGCCATCCATAAAGGAAATTGGCAGAAACACCATCACCAGAACCAACGTTGTCGCGATAACCGCAAAACCAACCTCTCGAGTGCCTTTGTACGCGGCAAGCAAAGGCGATTCACCACGTTCAATATGATGGAAGATGTTTTCAACAACCACAATCGCGTCATCCACCACTAAACCAATAGACAGGATCAACGCCATCAAAGTGATCAAATTGATAGAAAAGCCAAAGTAATACGCGGCAATGAACGAAGAGATCAGCGAAACGGGCACCGTAACCGCTGGAATTAGAGTCGCACGAGCTTGGCCGATGAAAATATACAACACCAAGATCACCAAGCCACCTGTAATAAACAGCGTGCTGTACACCTCTTCGATTGAACGCTCGATAAATACTGTCGCGTCGTAATCAATCGCGAGACGTGTTCCTTCTGGTAAGAACTTCTGAATGTTATCGACTTCAGAACGAACCAGCTTCGCCACTTCTAGCGGGTTTGCGTCTGACTGCGGTACCACACCAAGGCTGATGTTTACAACACCGTCACTTTTGAAGGTCGAGTTCTCGTTTTCTGCACCAATAAAGACATCCGCCACATCTTTTAGGTAGATAGGCGTGTTGTCGCTTGCACGTTTAATGACAAGATATTGGAAGTCCTCAGGCGTGTTATAAGTACGAGCTGTACGCACCGACATCACCGTCGAGTCGTTGCGAACTTCACCACCCGGGCTTTCTAGGTTCTCACTTCGTAAAGCTGATGTAATATCCGATGCCGTGACCGCACGACCAGCCATAAGCTCTGGTTTGAGTTTCACGTACATGACTTTGTACAAACCGCCAGAGAGATCGATAGAACTCACACCCGTGATCAAACTGAAACGATCCATCAGAACACGCTCGGCATAATCCGTCAGCTGTGTGCGGTCCATTTCAGAAGAACTTAGATTGATGTAAAGGGACGCTTCACCCGAACCATTGTTCTTGTAAACAATTGGGTCATCTGCTTCATCAGGTAACGAGCGCTGAGCACGAGCAACGGCGTCACGCACATCACTCACCCCAGTATTCAGATCGTAACCTAACTCAAAGGTGATCGTGATGCGTGACATGCTGTTACGAGTGGTGGAACTGATTTCATCAATGCCACTGATCCCAGAAAGCTGATCTTCCAATACGGAGGTGATTTGGCTTTCAATAATGGTCGCCGACGCGCCTTCATAACGCGTGCTGATAGAAACGACTGGGCTCTCAATATCAGGCATTTCACGAACAGCTAATTTGGTGAATGACACAAAGCCAAATACACACAACAGCATACTCAGAACTAACGCCGCGACAGGGCGTTTAACTGAAACGTCGGAAAGTAACATTAGTTTTCTTCCTCAGCCGATTCACTGTCATTGCCTGTCACATCCGCAGTGTTAGCTTTGAGTGGCGCGACAATTTCTTTCACTTCAACGCCATCACGCATGTTAACAATGCCTTGAACAACGATCTTGTCACCAATCTCAACGCCAGATTCAATCACTACTTCGTTGTCGACACGCGCACCCAGCAACACTTCTTGGCGAGTCGCTTTGTTGTTTTCATCAATTACATATACAAAGCGTTTGGTGCCTGAGTATTCAAGTGCTTGAACAGGAATGATCGGCGCTTTAATAGCAGGAAATGCCAGTGAAGCGTTCATCAACATACCCGGTTTCAATTGGTTTTCTGGGTTATCAAACTCAATGCGCACGCGCAAATTCAATGTCTCTGCACTGATTCTGGTATCAATACCAGTCACTTTCCCAGAAAAACGTTGTTCACCCCAAGCACTGGTCTTCGCGGCAACTTCCATTCCAACTGACAACATCGACAAATAACGTTCTGGAATTTGTAAATCCAACTCCATGACCGACAGATCGTCTAATGTCAGAAGCTCAGTTCCTGCGCTAACCATTTTCCCGCGGCTGAAATCGATAAATCCAACCGTTCCAGAAAAGGGCGCGGTGATATGCAGATCGGCGAGATTCGCTTTCGCAGCATCAAGTCGAGCCTGAGCAATCTCCACGCTTGCTTTTTGTGCATCAATTTCGGTTTGAGTAATTGCGTTTCGTTTAACTAAACGCTGAAATTCTTTTAACTTACGCTCTTCATCTTTTAAGTAAGCTTTTGCTTCAACCAGCGCTGCTTGCGCTTTATCATCATCCAATTGAATTAACAGTTGGTTTTGTTGCACGTTCTGGTTTGCTTTTACCGCAATTTGTTTGACCTTACCTGCAACTTCTGAAGCGACAACCACAGACTCTGCCGCCTTCAATTTGCCGATAAGGGATAAAGATTGATTAATTTCGTGCGTTTCTACTTGCTCAGTCACAACCGTGACCGCAGACGGACCTCGCTTTGCTGCAAAAGCGCTAGGGGAAGCCATTAATATAGAAAGCGTTAAAACAGATAAGGATAAAGTGGCTTTCATGCTCATGATCTTGACTACTAAACGAATAAACTTATGTCATTAAACTGCTTACAGTTTATCAATAGATACGTCTTTTAACGTCAAGTAGTGTAAATTCCAGTAAAAAGTATATTTTCGTTCTGTATAAAGGACATACAAAACGCTGACTTTCTACCATCTTTGCCCAAAAAGGCAGCATTCAACGTAAAAACGCTAGAAAAACGCTTTACAGCCGGAGCGAGTTTGCTATGATGCGCTCCGCACTTGAGAGATGCGTTGGGAAAACATTTTTCAAGTATAAAACACCCTGGAGGGGTTCCCGAGTGGCCAAAGGGAGCAGACTGTAAATCTGCCGGCTCCGCCTTCGATGGTTCGAATCCGTCCCCCTCCACCATATTCTTTCTTGTGATTATGTCATAAGAAAACACTTGGAAAGCCGTGTTGGGAAAACACTTTCTAAGTATAAAAATACCCTGGAGGGGTTCCCGAGTGGCCAAAGGGAGCAGACTGTAAATCTGCCGGCTCCGCCTTCGATGGTTCGAATCCGTCCCCCTCCACCATATTCTTTCTTGTGATTATGTCATAAGAAAACACTTGGAAAGCCGTGTTGGGAAAACACTTTCTAAGTATAAAAACACCCTGGAGGGGTTCCCGAGTGGCCAAAGGGAGCAGACTGTAAATCTGCCGGCTCCGCCTTCGATGGTTCGAATCCGTCCCCCTCCACCATATTGAAAAAGCCAGCTCATCGAGCTGGCTTTTTTCGTTCTATACATCGTAAGATCAACACCCATTCTAACAATCTCTCGCTCACCCCACGGTGTCGCATTCATGTTCTACGAACTCCTACTGTAGCTAAGATCTTCAACCAATACCGACAACCACATTGCTTTAGGCCAAACTCAACGTTAGAACCGATCTTTTAACAGGTAAGAGTTCTTCGACAAGACGCTGAATAGTATTAACTTTCTAAATCTCTCAAGAATAGACACAACAAAATACTAACTGAGCTATCCCAGATACCAAATGGCTAAGTCATTAGACTGCTAAATCATAAAACGACTGAGTTGTATTGTGCTTAGCTACGGAGCATTTCCTTTCGCTTTTACCTGTAGAGCTATCTCCGCTCATCCAACAATTAACAGATACAAAAAATCCCGCTAAATAGCGGGATTTAATTAAGACTAAATTGAACGAGCTTGGTGATTAACCTTGAATACCAACAATCAACCAAGGTGCATTCGGTACCGTTAGGTCACGCTCTAGGTGCCAGATATCTTCAATATCTTCCTCTACACCTTCTGCAGCATCACGGTAACGGCCACTAAATTGCAAACTTAATTGTGCTTTGTTCGCATCGTATTCAGCACGAACGATCTCTGCATCGACATACATCACATCAGTGTGCTGCTCACCTTCTAGCTTCGCGCGCTCAGCTTTCAGATCTTCAAATAGACTTGGAGAAACATATTCTTCAATAGTGTCTAGTTGGTTGTGGTTCCACGCACCTTGCAAAATGCGGTAGTGCTCACGAGAACCGTTAATAAACGCAGCTTGATCGAAACCCGGTGGGTAATTGTGTGGTACATCTGTTTGAGCACCAAAACCGGTGAAACCGCCTGCGTTTGTATTTGGTTGTTGTTCAAAGTTCTGCATGTTCGGTTGCTCAAACTTTGACGCGTTACCACCAAATGCCGGTTGTTGACGTTGCTGGTTCATACTGCCCTGCTTCGCACCTAACATTCCGCGCATAAGCTTAAAGATAATAAAGGCAATTAAACCAATGATTAGGATATCCATAAACTGGATACCTTCAAAAGCACCACCGAAGAACGCAGCAAGTAGACCACCAGCTAGAAGGCCTCCTAATAGACCGCCCATCAAACCTTTCTTGCTAGAAGACTTGGTCGTTTGCTCTTTACCGATCGTATTGGTGTTTTGTTGCTGCTGTTTAGGTGCAGGTGCTGTTTTGTAGCTCTTACCAAAAGACTTACCGCCACCAAACTTCTTCGCTTCTGCGATAGGAGTGACAGCAACGGTAAACATTAATAGAGCAACAATAGAAAATAAACGTTTCATCGTTATCCTTAAAGTTGACGATTGTTATACCCACGCAACCTCAGGTAAAAGAAGCCGTTTGGGTACATCTCAGATTGTGCTCCAAACCTTGTACATACAAGCAGTAGCACGCCAAAGATGATTGTTGGTTCATCATACTCCGTATGTCACCTTATGAAAACAATCTAAAGAGTCTGACATGTATCAGAATATTGCCAAACATGTCGCCTTCTGACGTGATTGCGCGGTTGACGCTCATTAAGTAGCTGTCTATCATATTGAACGTTGTTCAATAAAGCAGTTTGAGAGTATGGCGCGCAGAAACGATCACACCAGAGAAGAGTTGATTAACTTGACCTTAACGACGGTCAAAAATTTTTTAGATGAGAACTCTTACCACGAACTTAGCCTTCGTAAGATCGCTAACATGATTGGTTACGTGCCAAGCACATTGGTGAATATTTTTGGTAACTATAATTTGTTGCTGCTTCATGCCGTGGCTCAAACTTTAGATGAGTTATCGCAGGAAGCGCTAAATGCAACAAAAAGCAGTAAAGATGCTCATCAAGCACTTTTTGAACTTGCATACTGCTACCATGATTTCGCGCAAAAGCATCCTTACCGCTGGCAATTGGTTTTCGAACACAACATGAACGGTGCCGAACTTCCAGAATGGCATGCGAAACGTATTGATGGCATGACAGGCATGCTCGAATCATTACTCGCACAAATCGCTCCTCAACGTACGGAATCCGAAGTCATTCAAGCGAGTCGCGTACTATGGGCTGGCGTACACGGCATTACTCTTCTTAGCGTTGATGACAAGTTTTTCTCAAGTGAGCCTGTAGATGGTAAAGAGTTAATCAGTAACTTGCTTTCTAACTACATCATGAACTGGTAACAAACAAAGGATTATCCATGTCATCCGACAGACAGCCGTCCTTGCTTACGCAAAGAAAGTTCCTGCCCTATTTTGTTACTCAGTTTTTTGGCGCTTTCAACGACAACATTTTTAAAAACGTTTTGTTGCTGTTTGTCGCTTTCGCTGGTTCTAGCGCATTACCCATTTCTAGTAACTTATTCATAAACTTAGCAGCTGGCTTATTCATTCTTCCATTCTTCCTTTTTTCTGCCTCTGCTGGAGTTTTGGCGGATAAATACGAGAAATCGTGGTTTATTCGCAAAGTAAAACTGTTTGAAATCGCCATCATGCTGCTAGGCGCCGTTGGCTTTATAACAGAAAGCTATGGTGTCTTACTTCTGCTGCTTTTCTTAATGGGTACGCAATCCGCGTTCTTCGGCCCCGTCAAGTACGCGCTTCTTCCTCAGGAATTAAACGCTAAGGAACTGGTACCGGGCAATGCCTTGGTTGAAGCCGGGACATTTATCGCCATTCTTATCGGCACGCTCGGTGCAGGCATTATTGCTTCTGCTGACAACGCGAAATATCTGGCCGCTTTCTGCGTGGTTCTATTTGCCCTGCTCGGTTACTTATCCAGTCGCTCGATTCCATTTGCTGCGGCAAGTGCCCCTGAACTTAAATTCCGTTGGCGACCTTATCAGCAAACTAAGCACACACTGGCGATCGCGAAATCCGATCGCATCGTATTTCAATGCATCATGGCCATCAGTTGGTTTTGGTTTCTCGGTGCTGCATATCTTACTCAGTTCCCAAACTTCACCAAGGTCTACCTGAACGGTACAGAAAGCGCCGTATCTTTCTTACTTGCACTCTTCTCAGTAGGGATTGCTCTAGGCTCACTGGCTTGCAACTGGATCTCAAATCATCGAATCGAAGTGGGCATCGTGCCAATCGGTGCCTTAGGCATCACCATCTTCGGTTACTTAATGGCGACATCAGTACCAACTGAGCTACCTGAGTTCGCAAACTTCATTGAATTTGTTCGTTTCGAGCCTTTCTGGCCACTGTTTTTCTATCTGCTCATGATAGGAGCATCGGGCGGATTATTTATCGTCCCACTGTATGCCTTAATGCAGCATCGAGCGAAGGAGACTGAACGAGCGCAAGTGATAGCAGGTCTGAATATCTTTAACTCGCTATTTATGGTGGGCAGCGCGGTCCTTGGCATTATGTGCCTAAGCGTAGTAGAGATGAGTATTCCACAACTGTTTGCGCTTCTTGCAGTGCTTAACTTCTTAGTCGCGGCATATATCTTTCTACAAATCCCGATTTTTGTGGTTCGCTTTGCAATGTGGATGCTCACGCACACCATCTATCGTGTTAAACACAAAAATCTGCATAACTTACCTGAGCATGGTGGTGCATTGATTGTGTGCAATCATGTGAGCTACATGGATGCCCTGTTACTGAGTGCCGTATGCCCTCGTTTGATTCGCTTTGTGATGGAAGAAGATTACGCCAACCTGCCGCCGCTAAGACGCTTTTTACGCCGTGCTGGCGTGATACCAATTTCTGCTAGCAACCGAAGTTCTATTCGTCGAGCATTTAACGACGTCGAAGAAGCTCTCAATGAAGGCCATATTGTCTGTATCTTCCCTGAAGGGCGATTGACCTCCGATGGCGAAATGAACGACTTCATGCGTGGCATCGACATTATTCTGCGTCGAAGCCCAGTACCTGTGATTCCGATGGCATTGAAAGGATTGTGGGGCAGTTATTTCAGCCGCGCTAAAGGACGAGCATGCAGAGGATTCCCGACTCGCTTCTGGTCCAAATTGGAAATTGAAGCTGGCAAACCGGTAGATCCTAGCTCAGCCACCGCACAAACTATGTTCGAAAAAGTGCACGCATTGCGCGGAGATTGGCGATAAACAAAACGTTGAGAATTATTTGAACACACGTTTAGACTATCTGAACGTGTGTTCAAATCATTAAGACAAACTGACCAGATACAGTGCGATATACTCTCGCTTTCACTAACGACAATGAATCATAAATCTTGAACAGAAAGTACATCCCCTTTGGACTGGCACTGCTTTTTTGCTTAACTCCTTTTGTGTCATCCCCTATTGCACTTGTTATTGGCTTCTTACTTGCCAGCTTTGGCTTAGTTCCTACTGAGTTACCCATCGCCTCTTTCACCAAAAAACTGCTTTCTTATTCTATTATCGGTTTAGGGTTTGGTATCAATTTTGAACAGGCATTGTCTGTCACGTCAGATGGTATCGGGCTAATTATCGCTACGATTGTCGGCACACTCGTCATTGGCTCACTCATCGCCAAAGTAATCAAACTCGAAACGACGACTGCGTATCTCATTTCATCCGGAACTGCGATATGTGGTGGCAGCGCAATTGCTGCGGTCGCACCAGCAATCAGAGCCAAAGATGAACAAATAGGTTTGGCACTCGCTACCGTTTTTGTACTCAACTCTCTAGCGTTGTTCATCTTCCCCGTCATTGGTCATGCGTTAAACCTAGACCAACACACCTTTGGGACATGGGCGGCAATTGCGATTCATGATACTTCGTCTGTTGTTGGCGCTGCCTCTGCCTACGGTGAAGAGGCACTGACAACTGCAACCACGCTCAAACTGGCGCGAGCCTTGTGGATCATTCCTGTTGCTTTGATTAGCGCCGTGATTTTCTCACGTGGGAACAAAGAGAACGGTTCGAAAAAGTTAGTGATTCCTTACTTCATTTTCTGGTATTGCGCGGCCATCGCCTTTAGTGATTTCTTTCCACAATTTGAGGTGGTGTATCACGGTATTTTTACCATTGCGAAGCAAGCTCTGGTGGTGTGCTTATTCTTGATAGGATGTAGTATTTCGATTTCGAAACTGAAATCTTCGGGTCCTAAACCGCTGTTGTTTGGTGTGACTTTATGGGTATTAATTTCCACCACATCACTAAGCTGGCTAGTACTTAGATAATCGTTGTCGACTTATCGCGTTGGTCGGAGGTTGACTCTGGTTTGTCACTCTTGAGCGCAAACACCAACGCGATAGCGATTAAAAACGCCGTCAATTCCGCTAACGAGCGAGTGAGCCCTTCACTGCTGATTGCGATGCCAATTTGTAATACCACTGCTATCAATAAAACCGGTTTCACCATTCTGAAGCTTATGCCTTTCTGCTCTACGTTGAGACATGATTATGATTCAGAGTTATAAGGTTACGAAATTCCCTTTCCGACTAACACATAGCAAAATTGACTAATCTTCGCCTCATTTCCGCCGGGCAAATGAGCTCCAGCTATTTAACGTTGATTATCTAACTCAGAAAGCAGCCACTCTTTTACCGCTTTACGCGAGACTTTAATCCCACCTTCTAACAAGGCTTGTGGCATCAAATAGTAAGCGATTGGCCATTTAAACTTCTCAAGCTTTTTCCGCAAGTATTGCTCGTATTCCTGTTGGCTCAGTAACGCTTCTGATTGAATAACGGCTATAGGACGATGACCGAACTCAGCATCTTCGACTGGCACGACAATGCTCTGAGTGACGCTTGGGATTTGGTTCAATACTGCTTCTATTTCCTCACAATGAACGTTTTCTCCACCTGAGATAAATTGATTATCGGCCCGACCGATGATCTTTAACTCATCTCCTTGCCATGTACCGAGATCCTTACTGTCGAACCAACCATCTTCGTCCACGAATACCGTCACTTGACCTTGGTGAAAATAGCCTGAAGCCAGCGTTTGTCCACCAATGTAAATGCGCTCATCAACCAACTTAATCTTACGATTTTTTAGTAAATGCCCAGCATTGCTTACGTCATTGATCTGTTTTGCCGTAACGGTAGATGCAGCCTCGGTCATACCATAACCTAGCCACGTTTCGATGCCTTTTTCTGTGGCTCTTACCGCCAACTCATGAGCCACATGGCTGCCCCCCAGCAAAACGTGCGTCAGTGACAGTTCAACATCATCATCTAGCAAGCGTTTAAGTTGAGTCGCCACTAAAGAGGCGTGTGAAACCGCGAGGATATCGTCTGCCAGTCTTCCCGTGCCGATTTTCAACGTTGCGCCAACAAACAACCAGCGATAGACAATCGCAAGGCCGGAAACATGATAAAGTGGGAGCGACAACAACCAAGTATCTTGTTGGTGGAAGGTGAACTCACATAGTAATCCCTCTGCCGAAGCGAGGTGCTGTCGATGCGTATGTACCACCGCTTTCGGTGCCCCCGTTGAGCCTGAGGTAAACACGATCGAAGCCAACCTGTCATGCTGATAGTCGTCCTCAGTGTTTTCAACCACGGTATCTACCGTAGGCAAAGTGAGAAAAGTCGCATTTAATGCTGCTTTATCTTCGCTAGAGTAAGCGAACTCACACTCCGGAGTTAACCAAACAAAACGCGTTTGATGATCGCCGTACAGTGTGCAGAGCTTACCTTGTAGCGCCTCGATTGGCTGAGGCATAGTCAACGCGGTGATGGCGCCTAACTGTTGCGCCGCTAAATAAAACAGTACTGTTTCAACTTGGTTCTTCCCTACCAGAGTCACCACATCATCGCGCGTAACACCTTGCTGCAAGAGCGATTGCGCGTATTGAGTAACACGAAGCGAGAGCTGTTGCCAATTCAATGTTTCTTGAGATGTTGCGAGTGCAATAGAAAAAGGGCTCGTTTGAGCCCAATACTTCCAAGGTGGAATCGCACTATTTTCTGTAGAGAATGGGTCTATGCTGAATGCCACACTAACTCCTGCTCAGACAAAGGAAGCACAGGAAGTTCGCACTTTGGCCAACCTTGCTCTAGCTGCGCTTTGAACAACCCGATAGTGTCCAAACCAGGAACTTCATCAGGCAACTGCCATTGCGCCAAACGTGCTAATTGGTTCAAACCAAGGCTCGACTCAATGCTTGAGCTGATCACCGCTTTCATACCTAACGCTTTTGCTTTTTCGATCAATTTAATGCAGAAGTCGACGGAGCCGATTAATGTCGGTTTGATAATGATCGCTTTCACGCCTGTCAGATCTTCAAGGCTAAAGTCTTCTCGACGAACGGCATCTTGCAGCGTTTCATCCCAAGCAATCGCGATACCAGTATTAATGGCAAAAGACATGCTGTCGCCTGGAGCTCGGCATGGCTCTTCCAAAAACGTAATTCGTTGGCGAAGAGACGGTGTAATGTACTTAGCAAACTGCTGCGCTTTTTCGGGAGTCCAAGCGCGGTTCGCATCCAGTCGAAGCGTTAATTGAGGGATAGATTCAAGGAAGAGATTCACAAGCATGCCGTCGCGAATGGGCTCATACAGACCCACTTTCACTTTTGCCACTTTCTCACCTTCCATCTCGTTGAGTTTTGGAATCAACTCATCGGGATCGCCCGTACACAGTGGAGCAGTTTGATATTTGCCTTGCGTCGGCAAACCACCTTCTAACTCCAATTGAGCCATAGATAAGCCAAACGCAACCGAAGGATACATATTGGCATAATCAACCGGTATACCCGCGACCCAGCGTTCAGCCTGTTCTTGTAACTGAATGCCAGCCTCTTCGGTACTTTCCAAGCTAAAACCAAAAAGCGGTGCGACTTCACCTAATCCCGTGTTCTCGCCATCAGATAGCTCAACAATGTAGCCGATGCGTTCCGTCAGCTTGTTATCACGCAGTATTACGCCACTGTCCATTGGAAGGCAGTAACGGTAAATCTTTGCTTTACGCATAATTCCTGTCCTATTACGTACAACCCAAGCTTGCTGGCTATAAGAACGAACCATCCTCCCTGAGGGCGAGGCGCTCGGGACTAAAAACGAAGCAGAGGAGCACTCTGGCTCCTCTTTATTTACGGATTATGGGTTACGAGGAAACTTGTCGAAGTCTGGGCGACGTTTCTCGTTGAATGCGTTACGACCTTCTTGTCCTTCATCTGTCATGTAGAACATCATCGTTGCGTTGCCCGCAAGCTCTTGAAGACCTGCTTGACCATCACAGTCCGCGTTCAATGCAGCTTTCAGGCAGCGTAGCGCCATTGGGCTATGCTGAAGAACTTCACGACACCATCGAACGGTTTCTTTCTCTAGATCTTCTAGAGGCACAACCGTGTTGACCAAGCCCATGTCTAACGCTTCTTGCGCGTTGTAGAAACGACATAGGAACCAGATTTCGCGCGCTTTCTTCTGGCCTACGATACGGGCCATGTAAGACGCGCCCCAACCACCATCAAATGAACCCACTTTAGGGCCCGTTTGACCAAACTGTGCGTTGTCCGCTGCAATTGTTAGGTCACACATCATGTGCAGTACATGGCCGCCGCCAACAGCCCAACCCGCTACGGAAGCAATAACAGGTTTTGGACACGTACGAATATCACGTTGGAAGTCCAGTACGTTTAGGTGGTGTGTACCTTGGTCATCTTTGTAACCGCCGTAGTCGCCACGAATCTTCTGGTCACCACCAGAACAGAATGCATCTTCACCCAAGCCAGTTAGGATGATAACGCCAACACCCGAGTCGTAGCGTGCATCTGCCAACGCATCAATCATCTCTTTTACCGTTTGAGGGCGGAACGCATTACGCACTTGAGGGCGTGCAATGGTAATTTTCGCGATACCATCTTCAGACTTGTGGTAATGAATATCCTCGTATTTCTCGCCGCAATCTTTCCATTGAACCGGAGCGTAAAGTTCTTCTTCAGAAATGCCTACTGTTTTAGCCATGGTGATTCCCATTGTTCTCGTTGCTCTCACTGAAAGTGAGAATGAATTATTTGCTTAATGTGCATCGCAAACTGCTTTGGCTGCTCTTGATGAACGTTATGTCCTGCGCCTTCAATTTGTCGATACGCCAACCCGCTTGTTTGTGCCAGTTGGCTAAATTTTTTGTCTTTCGCGCCACACACATAATAAATGGGTATGCGCTGTTGTTGCAGTGCGGGCAGTAAATACGCCTGCTTGGCTAACGATGTTGCCATCAACATGTTCGCAATTGCCGAGCCAAGATTAGCACTTCGCTTGGTAATTAATGTTTGTCTTTGCTCATGGTTTAGTGAAGAAAACACCGCTTGTTGATACCAATCGCTCAAAACACGTTCAAGTGGTTCACTCTCGAAGCGCAGTGCCCATTTTTGGTCGTTGTGCAATCTTGACTGTATCTCTGACTCTGTTTGAAGCCCGAAGTTTCCCCCTTCCACAATCGCGCCGACAATATTGAGATCTGAGAAGCACTCACCAGCAAGACCGTGCATTGCGATTCTTCCACCCATTGAGTAGCCAATCAAAATAAGTGGTTGTTGCGGAGGAAATAATAAAGATAGTGTGGAATTAAGAAGTTTGCAGCAATCATCGAGATCGTTGCACTTTGTAAACTGGCTGCGACCATGACCAGGAAGGTCGATAACGACTCGTTCAAACTGAGTCAGCTCATCCAAACAAGCTTGCCAATCAGCACCACTTCCTAAAAGACCATGCAAAAACACCAGAGTGGGAAGATCACCACTTTGGTGTTTTTCAGTTGGAGAGAGACGCTCAGAGTGAAGCATGCAGGCTCTTATTAAATGCCTTTATCAACTCTGCGGCTTGGCTTGGTGGGGTTTGAACTTCCACCAGCATTGTGCCTTGGCCGCTCGACAGGTGCTCGGCAACCATTGCTTGATACATTTCTAATGTTGTTGGCTTTTCATACTTTAAGCCAAACTGCTTAGCTGCATGTTCAAACTGATAACCGTGGGGCATTTGGTAGTACGCAGTGCGATGCTCCTGAGGCACTGGCAACATATCGAAAATCGCACCACCATCATTGTTTGTGACCACAAGTACTGACGGCAGATCATTACGAGAAAACAGCGCGAGCGAGTTGAGGTCATAAAGCGCCGATGTATCTCCGATGTACATCAATAGCGGCTTGCCTCGTGAGCGCTGCACACCCGAAGCTGTGGCAAATAGACCATCAATACCCGACGCTCCGCGATTGGTAAACACCTCAGTATTTAATCGGCCAAACATATCGACTAATCGAACAAACAAGCTGTTACCGAGAAAGACATCGACGCTCTGCGTTCGCTCTTCAATGTCAGCCGCTAACGCGATTTCATTAAGCGTTGAAGCTGATGAAGACAGAAACTCATCGCGAATGTGAGCGCGAACATGGGCTATATCGGTCAGCAATCCATCAGCCCACCCTTGAGTACTTGAGCTCTTAACATCAACACGCTCGACCCAACTTTTAGGTGATGCAGCCCAATGCAATTGCGGAAGGTGTGTTTGGTTATCGCGGCTTAAACTTGGCGAGATAAACCAGTACTGAACATCTCGGCCTTGTTGGCTTTGCGACACCTGTTTATTAATCCATTGGTTCAATCGCTTAGATATGATGCGGCTACCAAACTGGAGCACCAAATCACATTCGTCGAGTTGGCTAGCCAACTTAGGCTGTTGTAACCACAAATCATAATGTGACCAATCGGAGCTAACTCCACTTTGCGGATCCGCCAATACAGGCCACCCCATTTGCTGTGCAAACGCTTTTGCCGCTTGCGCGTGATCAGCAGGTAAGCTGCCAATGACAACCACTCCTTTTCTATCAGCACAAAATGGAATGTCACGGAATGATGGACTGACGAATCGTTGAGTATATGTTTGACCGCCTTTGCGCCACGCTTCGACACTGTTCAGGTAGCTTTGGTAAGCGCTTTTTTCCCCGTCAGAATACAGCGGCTCAGGAAAGGCGCAGTTAATGTGAACCGCGCTGCCATGTAACTGCTGGTTAAACATCACCTCATCAACCGAAGTGAGTAACCAGTTGAGCGGCGTATTTAAACTCGGACTTGGCAAGTTCAAATTTGCCGATACATGATGCGAAAAAATCCCAAGCTGATTAATTGCTTGGTTTGCGCCACAACCGACGAGTTCAACAGGGCGATCAGCGGTAAGCAAAACCAGTTTTTCGCCGGTTAATTTAGCTTCTGCTACCGCAGGCAACAAGTTTGCGACCGCAGTGCCAGAAGTCACGATAACGGCTACCGGCTCTTGGCTCGCTTTCGCCAAACCAAGCGCCATAAAACCTAATCCACGCTCATCAAAATGAGTATGAATGGAAAAATTTGGCTGTTCCGCCGCTTCTAAAGTCAAAGGAGTCGAACGCGATCCCGGCGCGATACAAACATGCTTCACACCAAATCGGTGAAGCTCAGT
Organism: Vibrio sp. S457-15; assembly: GCF_000960545.1. NCBI lineage: Bacteria > Pseudomonadati > Pseudomonadota > Gammaproteobacteria > Vibrionales > Vibrionaceae > Vibrio > Vibrio sp. S457-15. The sequence goes on from NZ_JYOQ01000005.1 coordinate 366,412, forward strand.
CAAAATGGTCTCTGACCAAATTCGATTGAGAACCGCTTGATCGTAACTCATGATGCCACTCCAAGTGGCGGATGATCGGAAATCAACGTTAACAGCGTCGACATCTTTTTATCTAACTCAGCCCACTCGTGTTCAGCAACAGATCCAGGAACAATACCCGCTCCAGCAAACAGCTGAACTTGATCGCCAAGCACCAATGCACTTCTTATTGCCACACAAAACTCTGCGCGTTCATGGCTGATATAACCCATAGAGCCAGCATACCAGCCACGAGCAAACGGCTCGTTATCAAGGATGAACTGCATCGACTCTTTACGAGGCAAACCTGCCACTGCGGCCGTCGGCTGCAATGCAGAAAGCAGTTGTACGCCATTTGTGCCTGTTTTTAAGCTTGCATGAATATTACGTTTGAGGTGCTGCACCTTACGTAAACGCACCAATCTCGGTTCGGTTTCTACTTCTACTATTTCAGAATGAGGAGAAAGGCGTTCTACGATATCGTCCACGACGTACTGGTTTTCGTTTAAGTTTTTTGAATCCTGAGATAACCAATTCGCCAATTCCATATCATGAGTGGCATTGTCGCCGCGGCCAATAGTGCCCGCTAAAGCCTCGGTATGAAGTTCATGTCCAACACGAGAATACAAACGCTCTGGCGTAGAACCCATAAAACTGTGTTTGCTGTCTAAACTCAGCAAGAAATGAAAGCTGTGATGGTTGTTCAAATAGCTCGCTTTAAGCAGTTGTGCAGCGCTCAACGTGTTATCCAGTTGGACAGTAGAACGGCGAGCCAACACAACTTTTTTAAACTCATCATTCTCAATCCCAGTCAGAACTTTATGTACCAGCGCATCCCACTCAGATTTGATAGGAGTATGAACAATCGAGCGAATGTGTGACGAGATCGGAGGTAAAGCGGCGACATCGCAAATAAGCTTTCTCAAGCTGGCAAGCGTGCGCGCTTTGTCTTCAGTTAGGTTAACCGCAAGTGACCACTGCTGATCAAATCGAATCAGTTCAATTTGAGGCAAAAAGAAGAAAGAAGGCATGCAACGGCGATTTTTTTCGTGCTGGCCATCAAACGATCGCCCGCCCCATACTCGCTGCCCTTCACCAAGAATGGTATAGGCAGGACCCGGCTCAACAAAAGAATGCAGCTGTCCTAGCGCGACGACCTCTTCACGAGTATCACGGGATTGCCAATAAAACTTGGGGAAAAGTGGTTGTGCATCAAGCCAATCAATAAATGCGAAATTCGGTTTTTCGCTGAGGGGCTCGACCAGACGTACTTGATTGCCTTCCGTGTGCTGAACTCGCTCGATAATTCTTTTTACGGCTTGATGGAACTCTGACAAATCAACCTCGAAGTATGTGAGGATAAAGGTAACTGACGGCTACTCTAAGTTTAGACCCAAAGCAAATCAAGGTCGTATGCGATCTTTTGCAAAATCCTGTGATAGCAAGCGAGCAAAAGTTAGCCTGCAAACGGATAATTTACAGATTTATATTCTAATAAAAAACAAATTATTGTATTTTAATAAAGAAATTAACGAATTTTTAGGAATTATACAATGCAAAATATCGGGATGTCGTCAAAACTCGACAATGTCTGCTACGACATTAGGGGTCCTGTACTCAAACATGCTAAGCGCATGGAGGAAGAAGGGCATAAAATCCTAAAGTTGAACATTGGTAACCCTGCCCCATTTGGTTTTGACGCCCCTGATGAGATTCTTGTAGATGTAATTCGTAATCTACCGACCTCTCAAGGCTACTGTGATTCCAAAGGCATTTACTCTGCGCGTAAAGCGGTGGTTCAACATTACCAACGCAAAGGCATTCGTTCTTTAGACGTAGAAGATGTGTACGTCGGTAATGGCGTGTCGGAGCTGATCGTGATGGCAATGCAAGCGCTGCTAAACAACGGCGATGAAATGCTCATCCCTGCGCCTGACTACCCATTGTGGACGGCATCAGTAGCGTTGTCTGGTGGCAACCCCGTTCATTATTTGTGTGATGAACAATCGGATTGGTATCCAGACCTTGATGACATCAAAAAGAAAATCACGCCGAAGACTCGCGGTATTGTTCTGATCAACCCGAACAACCCAACAGGTGCTGTATATAGTCGTGACTTCTTGCTTGAAGTGATTGAGATTGCTCGCCAACACAAGCTGATCATTTTCGCTGACGAGATTTACGACAAAGTGCTTTACGATGGCGCAACACACACTTCTGTTGCGACACTAACGGAAGACGTACTTGTGATGACCTTTAATGGTTTGTCGAAAGCTTACCGGGTATGTGGTTTCCGTGGTGGGTGGATGTTCTTAACTGGTCCAAAACACTTAGCACAAGGCTACGTTAACGGTCTAGAGTTGCTCTCTTCTATGCGTCTTTGTGCCAACGTGCCGATGCAACATGCGATTCAAACCGCGCTAGGTGGCTACCAAAGTATCAATGAGTTGATCTTACCTGGTGGTCGATTGCTAGAGCAGCGTAATCGCGCGTTCGAGCTGATCAACCAGATCCCAGGGGTATCTTGTGTGAAACCCAAAGGTGCCATGTACTTATTCCCTAAAATCGATACCAAGATGTACAACATCAAGAATGACCAACAGATGGTGCTCGATTTCTTGAAACAGGAAAAAGTACTGCTAGTACAAGGCTCAGGTTTTAACTGGCCAAAACCAGACCATTTCCGCATTGTGACTTTGCCACACGTTGAAGATCTGGAAACCGCAATCGGACGCTTCGAGCGATTCCTATCAACCTACAGCCAGTAAAGAATCACTGGTAGTAATTAGTGTTGATCTCTCATATGCTTAGAGGAACTCCTAGTGAGTTCCTTTTTTATACCAGAAACGGAGAAAGCCATGAAAGAAAGCCATTTTTTCGCCCACTTGGCACGAATGAAGCTTATCCAACGCTGGCCTTTGATGCGCTCTGTATCACCAGAAAACGTTTCGGAACACAGCTTACAAGTCGCATTTGTCGCTCACGCACTCGCGTTAATTAAAAACAAAAAGTTCGGCGGCACGCTTAATCCTGAACGCATTGCCCTTCTCGCGATGTATCACGATTCAAGTGAAGTGCTCACTGGCGATTTGCCTACTCCCGTTAAGTACTACAATCCCGAAATCGCAAAAGAATATAAGAAGATAGAAGCCGCTGCCGAGCACAAATTACTTTCTATGTTGCCGGAAGAATTTCAGGAAGATTTTGCCCCATTTCTACTTTCTCATTCGTCTCACGAAGAAGACTCTCAGATAGTAAAACAGGCCGACTCCATCTGTGCGTACTTAAAATGTTTGGAAGAACTAAGCGCAGGTAACCATGAGTTTGCCTTAGCGAAAAAGCGCCTAGACGTCACTTTACAAGAACGTAAAACGCCAGAAATGGAATACTTCCTTAATACATTCGCCCCAAGCTTTGAGCTATCGCTGGATGAAATCAGTTAGCCAGTTTAGTTTATGGAGATAAACGTGTCGTTTGAATTACACTCTTTGTGGCAAGAGCGCCACGATGATGAGCATAAAATCCGCCGTGATGACCACCGCAGCCCCTATCAACGTGATAGAGCGAGAATCCTGCACTCTGCGGCATTTCGACGCCTGCAAGCGAAAACTCAAGTTCATGGCAACAGCTTGGAAGACTTTCATAGAAGTCGACTTACCCACTCGTTAGAAGCGGCCCAATTAGGCACGGGTATTGTCGCGCAACTCAAAAAGAAACAGTCTGAATTTAAAGAACTATTGCCCTCGGATAGTTTGATTGACTCTCTGTGTCTCGCGCACGATATCGGCCACCCACCATACGGACACGGTGGCGAAGTCGCATTGAACTATATGATGCGTGACCATGGTGGCTTTGAAGGCAATGCGCAGACTTTTCGCATTGTGACCAAATTGGAGCCATACACTGAGCACTTCGGGATGAATCTATCGCGCCGAACTTTGTTAGGTTTGATCAAATACCCAGCACTCATCAGTCAGACTCGTTCAGTCAAGCTGCCAAACCCAGCAGAACATCAACGTCGATTAAAAGCCAAAGAATGGAGCCCAGCGAAAGGCATCTACGATTGCGATAAAGATCTGTTTGATTGGGTTATCGCTCCACTCAGCGAGAATGACAAAAGCCTGTTGAGCCAAATGCGCTATCGACCAGATTCCGATTTAGAGCACAGCAAAACGCGCTTTAAATCCCTCGACTGCTCCATTATGGAGCTCGCCGATGATATTGCGTATGGCGTGCACGACTTAGAGGATGCCATTGTGCTGGGTATGGTCACACGTCAGCAATGGCAAGAAGGTGCAGCAAGTCAGTTAGCTGATTGCGGTGATCCTTGGTTTGAAGAACATATCGGCTCTATTGGACAAATGCTGTTTAGCGGTAAACATCACCAACGCAAAGATGCGATTGGAGGTATGGTCAATGCCCTACTTACAAGCATCTCTATTAAAGTGGTTGATGAACCATTCCAAAACCCTTTACTGGCATGGAATGCTTGTTTAGAACCGCATATGGCGAAAGCGCTAGATGTGCTTAAACATTTCGTCAGTCAGTATGTTATTCAAGTGCCGCAGGTGCAGATTGTCGAATACAAAGGGCAACAAATCATCATGGATATATTCGAAGCACTAAGTGCCGATCCTGAACGATTGTTGCCAATACACACAAAAGAGCTTTGGCAGAGTGCAACTAGCGATAGTGGCAAAATGCGAGTCATTGCCGATTACATATCCGCAATGACCGATGGTCATGCGCAAAAGCTACACCGCCAATTGTTCTCTTCTATTGTTTTGTAAAGCGTAGTTCTACTTGTTCAAATAATTTTTTTCAAATACGCCCGGAGGCATCTGGGCGATTTGAAATTCAATCATCCTGTCAAAAGCATTGAGTAGCGGCGAGAAGTCGTTATCCGGCTCCAATAAACTCAACGCATAAAACCCTGCTTCCACTGTCGAAAGACTGTTGTCTGAAGGCGCTTTACGAATTGTATAGTGACCTTGTAAATCCTCGGGAAGCTTTACTGTGGTTAAAGTGTGCAAGTTGGTGGAAAGCTGCCACATTTTATAGGCTTTTTTCCACGTGCCATCGAGCAAAATCAAGCGTGTTTTTCTTGTGCGCTCGCTCTCGGTACACGCAATGTCTGAAAGGCACTGTGATTGCTCCGACGGATAAAGGATAAAATGCTGATACGCTTCATCGGTGAGTAACGCGTTTAACTGTGCGTCGTCAGAAAAATCCTCGCCAATCAAACAAGTACAGTTCTTTAAACTCAAATTGAGAATCCGTGCCGTACCAAGTGGACGATGCGCTTCACTCGTATGCTGAAGAATGATAAGTTCAACCCCGCTTGCTAGCGGTACGATCCATTGGCAAATACAGGCTTTGCGCGATTTTCCACACTGAGAACAATAACGAGACATAGAGTGAACCTTTATACATTGCTGACCATCATCAGCGTTATCTGCTTAGTACTACAATTCGAACCAATGGCGAGCCTCACCGAATGGCACGCTTACAACATACGTCATGGTGAATGGTGGCGAATCGTAACAGGAAATCTCACGCATACCAACTTTGCCCACCTTGGAATGAACTTGGCAGGATTATGGGTTATCGCGTTTATATTCCGTCCTAGTGCACGCAACTTCTCGATTGTTTTTCTTTTGCTTTGTGCCTTTGTCGGCGCAATGAACTTACTGACTAGCATGTCAGTCTATGTCGGCTTGTCTGGCGTCTTACACGGTTTGTTTGGTTTTTGGGCTCTAAGAGAAGTGTTTGAAAACAGAAGAAGTAGCCTACTCTTAGTCGCCGGACTTATTGCGAAAATCGCATGGGAGCAACTTTATGGCCCTTCAACCAGCACTGCTGCAATGATAGGCGCTCGTGTTGCTGTTGATGCACACCTGTTTGGTGCAATGGGAGGCTTAGGTATGGCATTAGTAGAGAAAGGATTCCATCGCCGTATATTTGGATAAAAAATCCCGAACCACGAAAGAGGGTTTGGTTCGGGAAAGCAGTAACCGGAAACGAAAACTCAGTAAGAATACAATGGTCGAAGCCCGCGTTTATAGAAGAATGCGGTTTTCGTTTTTCTTGATGGTTGCTTCACCAATTCCTTTTACATTGGTTAAATCAGCTGCTGTTTTAAATGGGCCGTGCTCAGTACGGTAGTCAACTATGCTTTGCGCTTTCTTTTCGCCAATACCTTTCAGCATCGTTGCTATCTCTTCTGCAGAAGCAGTATTGATATTGACCGTAATTTCAATTCCTTCATATTTATCAGCCTTGGTATCAGCGGCCAAACTGAGTGGTGCGAACACCACTAAACACAAGGTTAAAATCCATTTCATTTTGAACATATACACTCCAAATTAACGCTCTGAAATAATCCGCCCTAATGTAGGCAAACACTCATCGTCATTGAAGTTTGTTTAAACAAAAATAAAACGGGCCGCTTACGCGACCCGTTTTAGTTAACATGCAAATTACATAATTAGTGCTTAGTTGCTCACAACAAAGTACTCAATGTCTGTGTTAGCACGCAATACAGCGAGAACAGAAGATAGATCCTGCTGAGATGATGCTCGTTGCATTTGCATCGCAACTTGATCTTCTAGCGAACTATCTAGTTCCGCTTTCACAGCATCCAGTTCAATCACTACGATGTTGCCTTCAAGGTCTTTCGACTGACCGTAGACAGGTTTGCCATCTACTGGCTTCGCCATTGCAAAGACGGTAGTTGCTAGTGGCGAGCGACGGTCAACGGTCTCTTCCTCACCAAATGTCAGGTTGTTTTCCGCAAGAACAGTAGTATTGCCTTCATTCAGAGCAGCTACCACTTTTGTACCTAGCTCTAGAGCACCTTGCTCACCTTTAACGCGAGATAGTTCAGCCACAACTTGGTCTTTCACTTCAGCTAATGGAAGCACTGTTTCGTCACGAGAATCTTCAACACGAACAACAACAATGTGCTCAGGCGAAACTTCAATCGCTTCTGAGTTCAGACCGTCTTCTTTCACTTCTGGGCTCAGTAGTGCTTGCATAACGGCTTGGTTACGTAGAACCTCAGGTGCATCAACTTGAGAGATGAAATCTGTTGTCTTCACTTCTTGGTTAATAGCTTTAGAAGCATCGTCTAGTGAATCAGGGTACTCAAAAGCAACACGCTCAAGCTCGTTTTGTAACTCGTAGAATTGATCCACCGCTTTTTGGTCTACTAGCTCTTGCTTAATCTCCGCCGCCACTTCATCAAATGGTTTTGCAACGGCATCTTTCAGCTCTTCTAGCTTGATAATGTGGTAGCCAAAGTCAGATTTTACTAGACCAGACATGTCACCTGGGTTCTTAAGTGCAAACGCAGCTTCTTCAAAAGCCGGATCCATAACATCACGTTCGATCCAACCTAAGTCACCGCCGTTTTCAGCACTACCGAAATCATCAGATTTCTCTTGCGCTACCGCGGCAAAATCTGCACCTGAGTTCAATTCATCTAAGATAGCTTGTGCTTTTGCTTCATCATCACCTTCAACAAGAATGTGCGCCACTCGACGTTGCTCTTCTGAAGAGTATTTGTCTAGATGCTCGTCGTAGTATTTCTTAACGTCTTCATCTGTTACTTGAATCTGCTTCTTAAGTGCTTCAGCAGACAACTCAACGTAAGACACTTTCACTTGCTCTGGACGAGTGAAGTTATCTGGGTTTGCTTTGTAGTAAGCTTGAATTTCTTCGTCAGTTAACTCAACTTTCTTCGCAAACTCTGCCAAATCGATGGTTACAGTGCGGATGTCGCGTGTTTGGGTAAACAGTTTACCCTGAGATTGAACTTCGCCTGGAAGAGTAAACTCACTGCTTTGAAGCGCTGTTAGAAGCTGCTCACGCACCAATTCACGACGCATGTACTCAGCAAAAGAATCAGGAGAGAAACCTGCACGACGTAGCGATGCTTGGTAAATTTCTTGATCAAACTGACCGTTAGATTGGAACTGAGGCATTTCAAGAATCATGCTACGAACTTGAGCATCGCTGATTCGTAAGCCAAGTGCTTCAGCTTGTTGGTCAAGCAATACGTCATTAATCATACGATCAAGCACTGATTTGCGGAAAGATTCAACGTATGCAGGGTCAGCCAACATTTGAGAGAAGTAGTCACCCAATTGAGCTTGCATGCGATTGCGCTCATTTTGGTAAGCCATCTCGAACTCACCACGAGGAATCTCGGTGTTACCTACTTTCGCTGCTGAATTGTTGCTGCCATTCACTAGGTAGCTACCTACACCGGCAAATACGAAAGACAGGATGATAAGTCCAAGGATAATTTTGACCGCGATGCTATTCACGCCTTCGCGTAGTCGATCCATCATAATTTAACTGCTCTCCACAATTGAAGCGTACGGCTTCTAATAGAAAATATAATGACGCGATAATATCAGAAAAAGAAATGCGCATCAGTATGATGCGCATAATTTAAAAAAGTTCGGCTCGAAGTTTGTAAATTTTTGTTCGAAACTTATTGTTTGAGCAAAAGTTATTCAAATGGCCGGCAACAGAATCACGCTTTAATTAGTTACAAGCGTCTTTCAGTGCTTTACCTGCTTTGAAAGCTGGTACTTTTGCTTCTGCGATTTGGATTTCTTCACCAGTTTTTGGGTTACGACCAGTACGTGCAGCACGAGTGCGAACACTGAATGTACCGAAGCCAACTAGAGCAACTTGATCACCAGACTGAAGTGTGCCACTTACTGCTTCGATGAATGCATCTAGAGCACGACCCGCTGACGCTTTAGAGATGTCTGCATTTTCTGCGATTTGTTCTACTAATTGAGTTTTATTCACTGTGATTTCCCCTTTGTGCCATCTGTGATTATTTTTGTGATGACTTTTCGTTCCATAGTTAAGAAAATATGCTCCAACCCTTATTTTTCAAGGGCTGGCAGCTATCGAAACTAACTTAGCGCCCAAAAAAAACGCTGACAAGCCTTTTTAGGCTTATCAGCGCAAACTTTTACTTATTTTTGCTGCACATCACTATTTTTTAGCTTCAAACTCAACGCCTGTCGGGTCTCGCTCTAGTGCAACTTTCAGTACTTCATCAATCCACCGAACAGGGATAACTTGCAGATCTGCGATAACATTCTCAGGAATCTCTTCCAGATCACGCTCGTTATCTTTCGGGATAAGCACTGTCTTTATGCCGCCACGATGTGCCGCAAGTAACTTCTCTTTTAAGCCACCGATTGGTAATACTTCACCACGTAGGGTGATCTCACCCGTCATCGCAACTTCAGCTTTTACCGGGTTACCGGTCAGAGCCGATACCAAAGCAGTACACATTGCTGTACCCGCACTTGGGCCATCTTTCGGCGTCGCACCTTCAGGCACGTGAACGTGGATGTCTTTTTTCTCGTAGAAATCTGAGTTAATGCCCAGTTTATCTGCACGAGAGCGCACCACGGTCATTGCAGCTTGGATAGACTCTTGCATTACGTCGCCCAGTGAACCTGTTTGAGTAAGCTTGCCTTTACCTGGCATAGATTGAGTTTCAATCGTTAATAGATCGCCACCCACTTCAGTCCAAGCTAGACCAGTAACTTGACCAATTCGGTTGCTTTCATCAGCTTTCCCGTAATCGAAACGTTGAACACCCAAGTATTCTTTTAGGTTGTCCATCGTTACCGTCACTGATTTGATGTCTTTATCTAGCAGGATGTTCTTCACTGCTTTGCGGCAGATCTTAGAAATCTCACGCTCAAGACCACGCACACCCGCTTCACGAGTGTAGTAACGGATAATACCGATGATTGCTGAATCTTCGATGACTATCTCGTTTGGTTTCAAGCCATTACGTTGCACTTGTTTTTCAACAAGGTGACGCTTCGCAATGTTTAGTTTTTCATCTTCGGTGTAACCGGATAGACGAATCACTTCCATACGATCAAGCAACGGACCAGGAATATTCATCGAGTTAGACGTTGCAACAAACATCACATCAGACAAGTCGTAATCCACTTCTAGGTAGTGGTCGTTGAATGAGTTGTTTTGTTCAGGGTCTAATACTTCAAGCAACGCCGAAGCCGGGTCACCACGCATGTCTGAAGACATTTTGTCGATTTCATCCAGAAGGAAGAGAGGGTTTTTCACACCAACTTTCGACATTTTCTGAATCAGCTTACCTGGCAATGAACCAATGTAAGTACGACGGTGGCCTCGAATCTCTGCTTCATCACGCACGCCACCTAGGGCCATACGTACGTATTTACGGCCAGTTGCAGATGCAATTGAGCGGCCAAGCGATGTTTTACCCACGCCTGGAGGACCAACAAGACAAAGGATTGGACCTTTTAGCTTGTTAATGCGGTTTTGAACTGCCAAGTACTCCAGAATACGCTCTTTCACACGCTCTAGACCATAATGATCTTCGTTCAAAATCTCTTCCGCTTTCGCGAGATTTTTCTTCACTTTAGAACGCTTAGTCCAAGGTACACTTACCATCCAGTCGATGTAGCTACGAACTACTGTCGCTTCTGCGGACATTGGAGACATCATCTTAAGCTTTTGCAGCTCTTGCTCTGTCTTTTCACGTGCTTCTTGCGGCATTTTTGATTCGTCGATCTTCTTTTGCAGAGTCTCAAACTCATCAGGAGCGTCTTCCATCTCACCAAGCTCTTTCTGAATCGCTTTCATTTGCTCATTCAGATAGTACTCACGCTGAGACTTCTCCATTTGCTTTTTCACGCGACCACGAATGCGTTTCTCAACTTGTAGCAAATCAATCTCTGATTCCATCTGGCCCATTAGGAACTCCAGACGCTCAGTAACATCAATAATTTCAAGAACTTGTTGTTTATCAACAAGTTTAAGAGGCATATGTGCCGCAATCGTATCTGCTAGGCGTGCCGCTTCATCGATACCATTCAGTGACGTTAGCACTTCTGGTGGAATCTTTTTGTTTAACTTAATGAAGCCTTCGAATTGGTTGATTGCGCTGCGAACAATCACTTCTTGCTCACGTTCATCCAATTCTGGTGTTACGATGAATTCCGCCTCAGCTAAGAAGAAATCACTTTCTTTGAAATGATTGATTTTTGCGCGCTGCTGACCTTCAACCAGTACTTTTACTGTGCCATCAGGGAGCTTTAGAAGTTGGAGAATGGTAGCTACCGTACCCACTTCGAATAGGTCATCAACCGTTGGTTCATCAGTGTCAGCTTGTTTTTGAGCCACAAGCAGAACTTGTTTGTTTGTTTCCATCGCCGTTTCTAGACAGCTAATCGATTTCTCACGACCAACAAACAATGGAATCACCATGTGCGGGTAGACCACTACGTCACGTAGAGGTAATACCGGGATCTCGATACGCTCGGAACGTTCCAAGTTCATATAATTCTCTCTTCCGCTTTCACGTTTAACGTATTACTTAAGGCAGTATATGGGGGCTAATTGTTTGGATTCAATAAGAGAAATAAAAAAAGGAGGTAATTACTTACCTCCTTTTTCATTCATGGCTGAATTTATTCTGCCCCAGCTGCCTGATTGTCGGCATTGCTGTAAATAAGCAGTGGTTCTGACTCACCATTGATGACGGATTCATCAATCACGACTTTACTTACATCTGTCGCAGATGGCAGTTCGTACATGGTTTCAAGCAGAACACTTTCCAGAATTGAACGCAAACCACGAGCACCTGTCTTACGTTCCATTGCTTTCTTCGCGATAGCACGAAGGGCATCTTCACGGAATTCAAGCTCTGCGTTTTCTAGCTCAAACAATGCTGCATACTGCTTGGTCAGTGCGTTTTTCGGTTCACATAGGATCTGAATCAACGCTTCTTCATCAAGCTCTGTCAGTGTTGTTGTCACAGGAAGACGACCAATGAATTCTGGAATCAAACCATACTTCACTAGATCTTCTGGCTCAACCTGAGTAAACAGTTCGCCGACGGTTTTGGTTTCGTTCTTCGAGCGCACTTCTGCACCAAAGCCGATACCAGTACCCGTAGCTACACGCTGTTCGATAACTTTATCTAAACCAGCAAATGCACCACCACAGATGAACAGGATCTTAGACGTGTCCACTTGCAGAAATTCTTGCTGTGGATGCTTACGACCACCTTGAGGTGGAACTGAAGCAACCGTACCTTCGATAAGTTTCAATAGCGCTTGCTGAACACCCTCACCAGATACGTCACGCGTAATTGATGGGTTTTCAGCTTTGCGAGAAATTTTGTCAATTTCGTCAATGTAAACAATGCCGCGTTCAGCCTTCGCTACATCGTAATCACATTTTTGCAGAAGCTTTTGGATGATGTTTTCAACGTCTTCACCCACATAACCAGCTTCGGTTAGTGTGGTTGCGTCTGCCATTGTGAATGGCACATCCAAGAATCGAGCTAGCGTCTCAGCAAGCAGCGTTTTACCACTACCTGTAGGACCAATTAGAAGGATGTTACTTTTACCAAGCTCCACACCTTCGCTCGTTGTATCACCATTGCGTAAACGCTTGTAGTGGTTATATACCGCAACTGCGAGCACTTTTTTCGCGTAATCTTGTCCGATCACATAGTCGTCAAGGTGTTCACGGATCTGTTTTGGCGTTGGTAACGCTTCAGATTCTTTCTTAGGGAGAACATCCTTGATTTCTTCGCGAATAATATCGTTACATAGGTCGACACACTCGTCGCAAATGTAAACTGACGGACCTGCGATTAGCTTGCGAACTTCGTGCTGACTTTTGCCGCAGAAAGAACAGTACAGCAATTTACCGCTGCCACTTTCTTTGCTTTTATCTGTCATTCGCTAACCTCTTAGCCTTTACTCTTCATGAATGAGTGTATATCAATTTTTGCCAAAATGCGCTGGCTAAATTACGCGCCGCGATGGCTCAACACTGCATCCACGATACCGTATTCCACAGCCTGCTCTGCTGACATGAAGTTGTCACGATCGGTATCGCGTTCAATCACTTCAAGAGGCTGGCCAGTATGTTCTGCTAACAGGTTGTTTAGCTTCTGTTTAATGGTCAGGATTTCCTGAGCATGGATTTGGATATCAGAAGCTTGACCCTGGAAACCACCTAGTGGTTGGTGGATCATCACACGTGAGTTAGGAAGAACATAACGTTTACCAGCAGCACCACCTGCAAGCAGGAATGCGCCCATAGAACAAGCTTGACCCATACATACAGTGCTTACATTTGGTTTAATAAACTGCATTGTGTCGTAAATTGACATACCTGCAGTTACGCTGCCGCCTGGAGAATTGATGTATAGGAAAATGTCTTTATCTGGATTTTCAGATTCTAGGAAAAGTAGCTGAGCCACGACAAGGTTTGCCATGTGGTCTTCCACTTGACCAGTTAAAAAAATCACGCGCTCTTTAAGTAGACGTGAGTAGATGTCGTAAGAACGCTCGCCTCGGGAAGTTTGCTCAACCACCATTGGTACTAGTGCGTCCATAATTGGCGACATTGCATTTTTTTCTTGGTAGCTCATATTCTTATGTCCCTAAAATAAATGGCCCGGATGATGACTATCATACGGACCATTGTTAGCAGAATAGTTAACGTTAAGTCAACCTTCTACGCAAGATATTGCTTATTAAGCAGCAGGTTGTTGGTTAAGTAGCTCGTTGAAGCCTACTTCTTTCTCAGTAACCTGTGCTTTAGCGATGATCGCGTCGATTGCTTGCTCTTCTAGAGCTACGTTACGCATGTTGTTCATCATTTGCTCGTTTTGCTCGTAGTAAGCAATAACTTCTGATGGATCTTCGTATGCAGTAGCCATTTCTTCGATTAGAGCTTTCACTTTCTCGTCGTCCGCTTTTAGCTCTTCAGACTTGATTACTTCACCTAGTAGAAGACCAACAACTACGCGACGCTTAGCTTGTTCTTCGAACAGTTCACGTGGAAGCTGTGCAGCTGCTTCTGGGTTACCACCGAAGCGTTGTGCCGCTTGTTGACGTAGAACGTGGATCTCTTGCTCGATAAGTGCAGCAGGAACGTCGATTTCGTTTTCTTTAACTAGACCTTCGATTGCTTGCTCTTTGATGCGAGTCTTAACAGCTTGCTTAAGTTCGCGTTCCATGTTCTTACGTACTTCAGCTTTAAGTGCGTCTACACCGCCTTCAGCAACACCGAACTTAGCAACGAATTCGTCGTTTAGTTCTGGAAGTTCACGAGCTTCAACTTTGTTCACTTTGATTGCAAACTTAGCCGCTTTACCTTTTAGGTTTTCAGCGTGGTAATCTTCTGGGAAAGTTACGTCGATGTCGAATTCCATACCAGCAGTTTTACCTGCAATACCGTCTTCGAAACCAGGGATCATGCGACCAGCGCCCATTTCTAGTGGGAAGTTCTCTGCTTTACCGCCTTCAAACTCTTCGCCGTCGATAGAACCAACGAAATCGATGCTTACGCGTTTGCCAGCTTCTGCTGCTTCTTCAACTTCAACCCAAGTTGCTTGTTGCTTACGTAGAGTTTCGATCATCTCTTCTACGTCTGCTTCTTTAACTTCAGTTAGAGGCTTCTCAACAGTGATGTTTTCTAGGCCTTTTAGTTCAACTTCTGGGTAAACTTCAAAAGTTGCTGTGAAAACTAGGTCTGCACCTTCTTTGTTTTCTACAGGAGCGAAAGTTGGAGCGCCAGCTGGGTTGATTTTCTCTTTTACGATCGCTTCGATGAAGTGACGTTGCATAACTTCACCAAGAACGTCTTGACGTACTGCTTTGCCGTACATCTTAGCAACCATTTTTAGAGGCACTTTACCCTTACGGAAACCATCGAAACGACGGTTTTTAGCGATGTTGCGTAGTTCAGCTGTTACAGCATCTTCGATGTTTGCAGCTGGAACAGTAATGTTTAGACGGCGCTCTAGGCCCTCTAGCGTTTCAACAGTAACTTGCATTATTTATAAACCTCTAAAGTGGCTCGGTTATCCGAGCGTATGAGCGTAACTCTTTAAGTTAACGCTTCATCCTTGTGTAGTGTTCTGTCCGAACACCTAATTTAAAATCGAGTATTGATGCTGATTCTCAGCACCAGACTAATCAGTGATATCTTCGACAGAAATATCAAAGGTATCTCCTATTAGCCTCAGGACAGAATTTTTAGACGCGACATTCTAGCGATCTGTCGCAACCCTGTCGAGCCAATAGCCACCATGTGGACATTGTCTGCGCTAAATTCTCGAAAGCTGACTCATTTTTTTGCCAAAAATGGGATTAAAACACCCAATAAGCGTGCCAGCATATCTAGAATGGGGACAATAGCGACTTTTTCAAGAGAATCGACTGCTTTTTTTATTGAAAAGCGTAAAAAGAGATCTTGCTCTTGTTTTACTCCACAGAGTTGAAAACTAAATCCCCCATCATCCCTACAACCCATTAACATTTCTAAAGGCATAAAAAGGACGTGTAATAGGAATGCAAGGATGTCTCAACGAAATCGTATTTTACTGATTTTTTTCGCCTTATATTTCCTGTGCGCCATTGTGGGCGGGCGCTGGGTGTGGCAACACAGCTATCAATCTTTGCTAGATAAACACCAATCACAGCTCGAACAATTTTCTAGCCACATCAAAAATAAGCTCGATAAATACGCCCATATACCCAATCTTTTAGCCAAAGATGATCCTCTTTTTGAAGCTCTACTGAATCCTTCAAATAGCGCTCAACTCGAAATCACCAATCGCTATCTAGAATCGGTGAACAACGTTATTGAAGCGGCAGACACTTATTTGGTTGATCAATGGGGCACGACCATTGCAGCAAGTAACTGGCGTAAAAAGCGCTCTTTTATTGGACGCAACTTTGCTTTTAGACCTTACTTTAAACAAGCCATCAGCGGTGAAAGCAGCCAATATTACGCTCTGGGCTCAACATCCGGCCAACGTGGCTATTACTACTCATACCCAATAATTTATGCTGGCGGCGTGTTGGGCATCGTGGTCGTAAAAATGGATTTGAGTAAAATTGAAGATAACTGGCAACAACCTGACAGCGTGTTCGTGGCCAGCGACCCTCACAATATTGTCTTTATGAGCAGCCGGCAGGATTGGCTATTCAAAAGCCTACAACCGTTAAGTGATGCAGATAAAAAGCAAGTTTGGACGAGTAGACAATATCTCGACACACCGATTACGACATTGGGCTTTGTCGGCAACTTGAATGCGCCAAATTCTGAACTGAAACAAGGCTACCCCTACAATAAAGGGACACTGGTTGTCTCTTCACTGCCTTTACCTGAGTTAAAGCTAACGATTCGTGTGCTTTCGCCAAAACAATCCATCGTTTGGGTTACGATGGGCTATATCGTTGTACTTACGTTGGCCTTTACGGTTTTGTTCTTGATTGGCCAGTTGATTTATCACCGCCAACAACGTCATTTGCAGTTAGAACGAATCCAACAAGAAGCGAATCAGAAGTTAGAATTTCAAGTCATGGCGAGAACAGCAGAGTTGCAGGCTGAAATTGCGCAGCGAACCGAAACGGAGCAAACACTGCGTTTAACCCAAGATGAATTGATTCAAGCGGCTAAGCTGGCAGTTCTCGGTCAAATGTCAGCGAGCATCAGCCATGAGCTGAATAATCCGTTGGCAGCCATTCGTAGTTTTGCTGAGAATGGAAAATTGTTCCTTCAGAAAGAAAAGTATGATCGAGTGGAAGATAATCTCACTCGCATTTCAGCCCTCACAGACAGAATGGCAAACATCAGCCAGCAATTGCGTTCGTTTGCCAAAAAGGCCAGCGGCAATGAGCTTACCCAAACACGCCTGTTGCCCGTGATAGCCTCATCAAAAGAGCTCATGAAACCCGCTTTTAAATCTGCTCGTGTTCTACTTGCTACCGAACTTCCTACTGACGACATCGAGGTTCAAATCAATACCATTCAATTGGAGCAAGTTCTGGTTAACTTGCTGACAAACGCAATTGAAGCCGTAAAAGAACAACAAGATAAACAAGTGTGGTTGCTCGTTGAAACGGATACGGATGAAAACAAAGTGATGATTCATGTCGATGACAATGGCCCTGGGCTTGGTTCGCACACACTGTCCGAACTTTGCGAACCGTTTTTAACAACTAAAAAGAATGGATTGGGATTAGGACTTTCTATATCTCAGCAAATATTGGCTGGCATGAACGGCAGCTTGAGTGCTCACAACCGAGCCCAAGGTGGCGCTCGATTCTCATTGTGTTTACCAATATGCCAACGCACCGAACAATCAGAAGGATAAGATAATGTGTCAGGTGTTTTTTATTGATGATGAAGCCGACCTTCGATTAGCAATAGAACAAACGTTTGAGCTAGCCGATATCGAAGCGACTTTTTTTTCCGATGCGGAATCCGCCTTGTTAGCCATGAAACAAAGCGACGAAGCTGGCGTAATTGTAACCGACATCTGCTTACCCGGTATTTCAGGTATGGACCTGTTAACCACGTTAGTTCAACGCGACCCAAACCTGCCAGTTATCATGATTACAGGCCATGGTGACATCTCTATGGCCGTAAATGCGTTACACCAAGGGGCCTACGATTTTATAGAGAAACCTTTTGCGCCAGAACACTTGGTTGAAACCGTAAAACGCGCCATTGAAAGACGCCAACTGACGAACGAAAATGAGAAACTTCGTCAATCACTCAAAGCGAGCCAAACGCTTGGCCCCCGAATCATCGGTGAAACCACCAGCATCCAAACGCTGCGAGAAACCATCACCCACATTGCTGATACAGATGCCGATATTCTGCTGTTTGGCGAAACAGGTACAGGTAAAGAGCTTATCGCCCGCTCACTGCACGAACAAAGTTCTCGTAGAAACAATAACTTTGTGGCGGTGAACTGTGGTGCGGTGCCAGAAAACTTAATTGAAAGCGAACTCTATGGTCACGAAAAAGGCGCATTTACTGGTGCAGACAGTCGGCGTATTGGTAAGTTTGAATTTGCGCAGGGCGGCACACTCTTCTTAGATGAAATCGAATCGATGCCAATTCAGGCACAAATTCGTTTGTTGCGCGTCCTGCAAGAGCGCGTGATTGAACGCGTTGGCTCAAACGAACTTTTACCTCTCGACATTCGCGTTGTCGCGGCAACGAAAGTGGATCTTAAACGTGCGGCGGAACAAGGCACATTTCGTCAAGACCTCTACTATCGCCTCAACGTGGTTACGCTAGATTTGCCTCCCTTACGTGAACGCAAGGAAGACATCCCTGCCCTTTTCCATCATTTTCTTTTAGTCGCGGCGTCGCGCTATGGTAAAAGTTCGCCAAGTCTTTCAGCACAAGATTTGGCTCAGCTAATGGCTCACGATTGGCCGGGAAATGTCCGAGAACTGCGCAATGCGGCAGAGCGTTTCGTTTTATTAGGTAAACTCATCCAATTAGGCGAACCGAGTTCCATCCCCGCCTCAACCAGTAGCCTTGCAGAGCAAGTGGCGGAGTTTGAAAAGGCAGCGATAGAAAATGCGCTACTGGAAAACAATGGCAGCATCAAACAAACGATGGAGCAGTTGAATGTGCCTCGAAAAACGCTGTATGACAAAATGCAACGCTATCAGATAGATAAAGAGCTCTATAAATAAAACAGGTTCGCACGATTGGTATTATATCCAACTTGAATCATAATTTTGCTAAGGCAATTATTGGGCTCATATGGATATGAATGAAAAAGTGAGGATACCGATCATTACCGATACAGTGATGGTAGACGGCCAGTATCAAGAAGAAAGGCGCTCCGGTGAAGACCGACGTAAAAACAAAAAGAAGTGGCATGGCTATGAGCGCAGAGTCCATCCCGATCCGAGAAAACAAGATTTTAAATCCATAGACGAAGAGGTGTGATAGCTCACACCTCTTTTTGGTTGCGTGAATGTAATTCGGAAAATGTGTTATTTAGTGATTATTTCTGGCCCCATCAAGGTCGTTGGTAGCCAGGTTGATACCCAAGGTACATAAGTCACAATTATCAAGAACAAGAACATGACGCCCACCCATGGCAATGCCGCTTTTACAACATTCATCATCGACATTCTTGCCACCCCAGCCGTTACAAACAGGTTCAACCCGACTGGTGGCGTTATCATGCCGATTTCCATGTTCACTACCATCATGATACCGAGGTGAATTGGGTCGATGCCCAGCGCAATGGCAATTGGGAACACCAAAGGAGCAACGATGATTAATAAGCCCGAAGGCTCCATAAACTGACCACCGATCAGGAGCAACAAGTTTACAACTATCAAGAACGTAATAGGCCCAAGCCCCGCAGACAGCATCGATTCCGTGATCATCTGAGGGATACGTTCTTCAGTCAGTACGTGTTTTAAGATCAGTGCATTAGCAATGATAAACAGCAGCATGATGGTAAGCTTGCCTGCTTCATACAAGGTATGCTTAGTGTCTTCATGCACAAAGGTCTGAATCACTTTGACGATCGCTGGTTTGGTGTTTTGCTTATCAGCGAATGGTCCCATGTCTTTATATATAAAGTTCGCGATAAAGAATGAGTACACCGCCGCAACTGCCGCAGCCTCTGTTGGTGTGAAAATACCGCCATAGATACCGCCAAGGATGATCACCACCAGCAACAAGCCCCAACTCGCATCTTTGGCGGCATCAAACGTTTCTTTCCATCCCACGAATGGTTGCTTAGGTAGATTCTTAATCCTCGCCGCAATGTAGATAGCGATCATCAACATCACGCCAGCCAGCAAACCCGGGATCACACCCCCAAGGAACATACGCCCTACTGACACATCGGTCGCAGCCGCATACACCACCATCACGATCGATGGCGGAATCAAGATCCCCAAAGTACCTGCGTTACAGATGACACCCGCAGCAAACTCTTTCGAGTAACCGTTTTTGATCATCCCCGCAATGACGATACTACCGATAGCGACCACGGTTGCTGGTGAAGAGCCAGACAGTGCTGCAAACATCATACATGCCACAACGGAAGCCATGGCGAGACCGCCACGGAACCAACCGACGATGGCAATCGCAAATCGGATGATTCGCTTTGCAACGCCACCTGTTGACATAAAACTTGAGGCCAAAATGAAGAAAGGTATCGCCAACAATGTGTAGTGACCAGCAAAGGCATTAAACAGCGTTTGAGCAACTGACGCCAAAGAAGCATCGGAATGCAGCATTAAGAAAAGAACACTGGAAAGACCCAGAGAAATTGCGATTGGCACACCAATGAGCATGAAGCCAATCACCATTAAAAACAGTAGTAAAATATCCATGGCTTAGCGCTCCTTGTGCTCAGAATCGTTCGAGGAACGAGGAGTCATGGCATCGCCAGCTTCACTCATTTCTTCTTTTAAGGCTTCCAGTTCTTCCTCAGCTTCATGACCTGCAATCAAGCGATCCAGCTTGCCTGTAGCGATCTGCCAAGTGACTTGTAAAAAACGGAAAGTGAGCATCGCCATACCAAGCGGCAAAGCGAAATAAGGAATAAAGCGTGGCAGTTTTTCGTAGCGCTCGCCTTCATTAAGCCAATCCGCTAAGAACTGTAAAAACTCAGGCATTGGGATATCGTCGGTTTCATACCATGCGCGCTCTGTCGCAAAGGGATACCAATAATTCCAAGCACCAATCAAAAGCAGAATCGAAAAGGTTAGGCAGCAAGCCGCTGCGACTAGCGCTAGGAGTTTACGGCGCCCTTCAGGCACGATATTGATGATGACATCCACGCCAATGTGAAAGTGTTTTTTCACACCGTACGAAGCGCCAACTAAAACCATCCACGCGAACATGAATACGGTGAGCTCTAACGCCCAGAGAATATTATCGTTAAAGACATAGCGAAAAATGACATTAGCAAACGTCAGCAATGTCATCGCACCTAAGAAGAAAGCAATTAAGGTTTCTTCAATGGCATCGGTGATTCGTCCAGCCTTGGCAAAAAAAGTAGGTTCCATAATTACATCACGTCATCAGTAAAGGGAAAAGGCCCTCATCCTCAGCTCAGCTTAGAGAGAGTCCGAGGGCGAATGGATATCGTTTTTGTTATTGTTGGTTTGAAGCCAAAGCCGCTTCAATCAGGTCAGAACCAATGTCTTTCTCAAACTTTTTCCACACTGGTTGCAGAGCCGTCACCCACTCTTGACGCTGCTCTGGCGTTAGCGTACGAACCACACCACCCGCTTCGATGATGTTGTTTTTATTCGCCAAGTTCACTTTGGTCGATTCCGCGTTACGCTCAACAGTCACTTCTTGAATGATGGTATTGAGCTGTTCACGCTGATCTTCTGGTAGCTTCTGCCAAAAATCGTTCGACGTCACAACGAGGTAATCCAAAATACCGTGGTTGGTTTCCGTGATGCCATCTTGAACTTCGAAGAACTTCTTACCGTAGATGTTTGACCAAGTGTTCTCTTGACCATCGATAACCTTCGTTTGTAAACCGCCGTAAACTTCTTTGAAGGACATTTTTTGAGGGTTTGCGCCAAGTTGCTCGAACTGGGCAACAAGAACGTCAGAAGCTTGAACGCGGAACTTAAGTCCTTTCGCATCGCTTGGCACCATCAGAGGTTTATTGGCAGACATTTGCTTCATACCGTTGTGCCAGAACGCAATGCCTTGTAGACCACGACGTTTCATTGAGTTTTTCAGCTTCTCTCCCGCTTCAGAGTTTTGGAAGCGGTCAACCGCAGCGACATCATCAAACAAGAAAGGCAGATCGAAAAGGCGATACTTCTTGGTGAATTTCTCAAACTTAGAAAGAGAAGGAGCAGCGAGTTGAACATCACCATTTAGAAGAGCTTCCAACACTTTGTCATCATCGTAAAGTGTTGAGTTTGGAAACACCTGCATGCACACTTTGCCGTTCATTTCTTCGTTGACGCGTTTTTCAAGCAACGAAGCAGCAATGCCTTTTGGGTGTTTGTCCGCGTTAGTCACGTGGCTGAATTTGATGACCGTTTCACCTGGATCACAATTCGCAGCGGCATTAAAACTGGTAACAGCAAGAGCAGAGACAGATAGTAGGGTTAGAGGCTTTAACATTATTATTCTCCTTGATAAATCACATCCCATCCCGTCCATGAAGTTAAGGTGATGGGTACGGATGTTCATCAAAGAGCAATTAACAGACCAACTATTTTTTTATTTAAAATCAATCCATTAAAATATTAAAGTTGACAAGCGAGAGCCAAAAGGAGGGAAATCCACCCACAAACCCAAAGGATATGGGTGGGAAATGACCCATTTATGAGGAGCAGCTGATCTCCATCTTTTTCCCCCACTCTGGCGGCAGTTTGGCATACGCTTCAAACTCTGGTTGCGAATCGTATGGATGGCGAAGTATCTCAGCAAGACGGTGAACTTCGCTGAAATCCCCTTCCTCAGCTTTATCGATAGCCAATTGCGCAAGGTAGTTACGAAGAATGTATTTCGGGTTGGCTTGGCGCATCTGTTCACAACGCTGCTCGGCTGAAATCGGCTCACCAATTTCATCTACCTCCAGCTCACATCGAGCCAAATACAAATCAAGCCAAGCTTGGGCGGCTTCCCGGTTAATAAACAAATCGATGACCTCTTGCGCTGGCTGTTTATCGAGGTTGGACAACGCTCTAAAGAATCGCGTGTAGTCGGTATGATTCTGATTAAGCAGTTCAAACATCGACTCAAACAAACGTCCGTCTTCTGCAATTTTTGTTTTCAAACCCAGCTTACTGCGCATCAAGCAGCTAAACTGCTGGCTTAAACGCCCTTCAAATTGGCTCAGTGCCTGTTCTAAATCTTCTCGCTCGACGAGCGGTGATAAGGCATGCGCCAAAGCAGAAAGATTCCACAGGGCAATTCGCGGTTGCTGCTCGAACGCATAACGCCCCTGATAATCAGAATGGTTACAAATGTACCCCGGTTCATAATCGTCGAGAAAACCAAATGGCCCGTAATCAAAGGTTTGCCCGAGAATTGACATGTTATCGGTGTTCATCACGCCATGAGCAAACCCATACGCTTGCCAGTAAGCAATCATGTCTGCTGTTTTCTGAACAATTTCACCAAACATTGCAGCGTATGGCTTCTCTGCCGACGCACAATCAGCAAAGTGCCACTCGATGACTTTGTCCGCCAGCAACTTTTGCTCTGCCAATTGATTGGTATAGAAA
Source organism: Vibrio sp. S457-15 (assembly GCF_000960545.1). Lineage (NCBI taxonomy): Bacteria > Pseudomonadati > Pseudomonadota > Gammaproteobacteria > Vibrionales > Vibrionaceae > Vibrio > Vibrio sp. S457-15. Next base: position 389,532 of record NZ_JYOQ01000005.1, read on the forward strand.
AGGTGCTCGAAATGGCCAAAACGCACGTGGGTCTCCGCCATACGAATCAACATTGCACCGAATTCTGTTTTCTCGCGATAAACAGGCGTGTCACTAACCATCATGCCAAGAGCACGAGTCGTCGGGATCCCAAGCCCCGCCATGGCTTCGCTACATAGATACTCACGGATGGTTGAGCGCAACACTGCCCTGCCATCCCCCATTCGCGAGTAGGGTGTTAGCCCCGCGCCTTTAAGGTGAATATCAAACCAAGTGCCATTTTGATGCTCAATTTCCGCCAACAGCAATCCACGTCCATCGCCCAAGTCTGGGTTGTAGACGCCAAACTGATGCCCTGCATATTTCATCGCCAGAGGACGAAACGGTTCGAATTCGCTTTGCCCAGAAAAAACCGCCAATAGCTCATCGTTTTGCGCTGCTGGTAAACCAAACTGCTGCGCAAACTCACCATTCCAAGCAACCCAGCGAGTATTATCCAAGGGTTGTGGCTCGACCAAAGTATAGAAAGCTGACGGTAATTGACTAAAGCGATGGGTGAAACTGACCCGTTGCCAAATGGACATGTGGGGTTCCTTAATAAAAAGAAGTACTGTTGTCAGTATACGTGTGAACGTCACTGTCATTCAGCCATGAAATGGGCATGGGTATTTTGCGTGAATAACGCGAAGACGGCAGGAAAGGTATTCACCCGCTACATACCACCTCACAAACGGAGGTGGTATGTAAAAACGATCAAATTGACTAAGCGGAAAATTCTTCACCCGTTTTTGGTGGCTCTGATGGCGTATCAAAACGAGCGCGTTCGATATCCACTACCGTTTTATAGCTCAACGATAACAATGCCAGCTGGTACGCGCCAAAAATACCATAGGCAACGCCAACAAAACTCAGCATGAAGAAATTCGTAAAGTGGCTAAAGATAAGCTGACTGAGTAATCCTGCACCTAATGGAATTAATCCCATCAAAATGAATACTTGCTTGTTGTATGGTCTGCTTTGGTTCCATGAACGACGCAAACTGCGCGGCTGATGATCCATTGCGGTCGCTGGCAGAACAAACGACCAACGCGCCATCACCCAATAGCCTGGAATGCTTGCAACTGTTGTGATAAACGCCATGGCGACAAAATCGGGTTCACCGCTTTCTGCAATGTAGATAAACGACAATACAAAGATTGGGATACCAATGACGAGCATCATCATCAGTCCAAACAATATCCACCAGCCAATGAAACGGAATTCTCGGGCCGACAAACGAAACACATCCAACGCCGAGTGCATGTAATCGCCAACCAAATAAATCCGGTGCACACGCACAGCAGCCATCGCAGCAACAAGTGGGTATAAAACGATTGTGACGAAATAAAATCCCGTGATGTTTCCTTCTTGGACGCTCGCTTGATCTTGCCCCGTTATTTCAGGATACATAAACACAAAAATTGAGTGCACGATGATTAATGGAATACAAGCAATGACAATTGCGAGTAGGTTCCTTCTGACCATCACTGCCGCTTCTCGGCATACTGCCGAAACAGAAAAGTCCTCGGTTGACATACAACATCCTTAATTTGTAAAAATCTGCCCTTAGGGTAACCGCAGAGTAGAAAAATCGCTTTAAAAATAATGAGAAACACATCTCATAAGATAATGAGAGCAAAGTCGAAATAAATCAGACACAAAAAATAAGCCACTCGATGCGAGTGGCTTATACCGTAAATTTAATACCGTTTTAGACGCGGCGTCGCCAGCCCAATACAGCGAGTAACATCAGAGCCCAATAAGAAACACTGCCGCCCCCCTCCGAGTTTTTAAACGTCGTTGTTTTCAAAGAAGCAACAACCGTCACGGTCACTTCACCCGTTGCAGTAGCACCTTTGCCATCCGAAACCGTGTATTGCAGCTTGATGCCGTCAGCCGGACTATCCGGTGCTTGAAAGCGGATTTTTCCGTTCTCTACACTCGCGATTCCTACGCCCGTTAAGTTTTGTACACTTTGTACAACCAGTTTATCGCCGTTCACGTCCGAATCATTGCCCGCTACATCAATCACAATGCTTTCACCGACGGCGACTGTCGCCGTATCCGCTAGCGTAATTGGAGCTGAGTTTTGCACGGTTAAATCGATGGTCACACTGGAAGTTTCGTTACTTGGATCCGCCACCGTAAGACGGAATGTCAGAACCTCACCCGCTTTAGCACCTTGAGGCACCGTAAAGCTTGCGCTAACACTGGTTGCATTGCCAAGAGAAACTGAAGTGCCAGCCAACTGCTCCCATCGATAACTCAACACGTCACCATCGGCATCCGTACTATTTAACGCAGACAGCGTGACTCGCTGCCCAACCGTCATGTCTTGATTATCAACATTAATCACGGCAACTGGCGCTTCGTTGCTGCCAAGCACTTCCACCTGAACATTCACGATTGAAGATGAGTAGGCACCATCAATCGACAACAAACGATATTGAAAACGATCCAAACCAACAAAGTTCATGTCAGGTTGGTACTGATTACCCGAAATGGTGCCATGTTCTGGTTGTTGAACGATGTCCACATTGAACTGATAACCAACGGCCATAAAGTCATTGTCCATCAAGTTCAACTCGATTGACTTGTTCTTATCGGTTTGCAATGAGTCTGCTTTTGCCTCAACGACATGACTCGCATCCACATTCAGCAGCGCGGCAAACGGTACGAAAGAGAAGCCTGTCTGATTCAAACCAAATGTGTACATGTCGCTATTGCTGCCTGTCCACATCACAGGTAAAGAGGATTTTTCAGTTTTTAGAACACGACCAAAATCAAAGTTCGCTTCAAACTCACCGCCTTCCAATTCCACCACCAACAGATGCTGACCAGCACTTAGTTGACTTGGCTGAGGGAATAAGATTCGTGATGATTTTTGGAAAGAACCTTGTTGTAGCAGTTCAGCGCTGTCTTGGTCTAACACCAAACGGTAACCCGCATTACCTGAGAATGGGAATCGCCATACTCGGTAAGTCATGTCACTTTGAAGGCTGCTTCTTTGCGCGTACAGCTGAATACCATCCAGTTCTGTAGCGTTATTTAAATCGAGTGAAACCGCCAGCGTATTTGTGCCACTAACAAACACATAACCTTGATAGAGAGAGTTCAGCCAAGCCGATTTGTTTGGCTCGCTCGCTTGCTCAAGGGAGAAACTGCCGCCATTCGTACTGCTAGCAATGTTAGAAATACGAACACCAGTTTCAAACCCAGCAATTGCTTGAAGTCCTGGATTAGAAGTGTCGGAAATCTCAGTGCCACCGTTAGGATACAAATCGCCGGCATCACTGCTTCCATCATTTTCTAACTCATTCAGACCATCAGCCTGCATGATTTGAACCTGCATCGCGCCAACATCGTTAAAGCGGTTCTGGACGTTCACAGACGTCGCCAATACCCCTTCTGCCGCCAATGCTCGGTCGTAACCGCTAAAGGTACGGTTTTCCAAATACACGCGTGGGCCAAACTCTTTTAAGTATGGGTCGAGATACACCAATTTGACGTCGTCGTTATTCACGAAAATAGGCGTCGGGCTTTCATGAGTGATCGTGGGTACAACGAAACCAGCCGCGTGTTTGCTCCATGCGCTCATGTTAACGGGCGTATCACCTGAGTACGAATCACCCGGTTTCTTCGCCCATGAACCAGCACCCATTACGCCCCAAGAACCAATCGAGGCATCACTGTTCCTTGCGTACAAATCCGGCAAGCCAAGCATTAAGTGGCCAAGCTCATGTACGATCACACCCAACGTCGCTTGATGATCAACTTGGTAGTCAGCAAACACGCAGTAGTCAGTGATCTTTTTGCCATCTAGCGTGACATCATTGTGAGAGAATTTGTGCGGCCAGATAGCAGGACGGTCAAGGAATCCGGTTGAACGATCGCCACCAGCAAAGATAAACATCACTGACAACTCTGAAGGTTCAACGGTTCCATCTTGGTTACTGTCGTAAGCAGAAAGATTGAAGTACGGATCCAGTTTTTGGTAGGCCTCTGTAAACACGGCGTTCAGCTTGGCCGTACATGTGGTGTCGCTAGAACTAGAGTGACAATTTGGGTGGCTTTGTGCCACGGTCACATTGATTACACCATCATTCGCGGTGCCGTAACTCTCGATAGCTGGGACGACTTTGAATTTACCTTGAGAGTTTTTATCAAAGTAATCCACAACGCTTTGACCATTCGTGTCGAAAACACGTTGCTCGAAATTGTGCACCATCGCTTGATCGTTAAAAGAAACCTGCACAACCAACAAAGGCTGCTGTTTCACGCTCGAGCTGCTCATCGCCTGATAACCTTGTGCCGTGCGCAATAAGTTTTGGCGAGCCATAGGTTCAATCGCTTTTAACGAAGACAGCTCCGGCTTAACTTGCACGTCCGGACGAAACTTCGCTGAATCAGGCGCATCACTGGATTGGGTTTTCTCAATACCAGTCGAGAGCAACTCAGGGGTGTCTGAATTACGCTGGATCTGAGCAAAAAACCAAACACCATCTTCCTGAATCAAGGCATTGCCTTGTTTGTCTTCAAACCAATGGAAATCAGCAGTTCCGCGTAAAATCGCCTCGCTATTGCTTCCGTCACTCAGCGTGATCGGATGCCAAATTGGCGATGGTGGGGTCGTTGCCATACTGTTTCCGGCAACAAGTGCAGTCAGCATGGTCAAGGCAAGGGTGTGGAATTTCAAAGTACGGCTCCATCTTTTCAATTCACCATGCGTAAAACGAACTCAGATACCCATCAATTTAATGAGCGGTTACCTGATGGTTATTTACGCATTAGATATAAATTAAGTGAATGAATGGTACAGAAATGAAAGGATAAGGGAATGCTGACAAGGGGATCAAAAAGAAAATTTGAGCAGAAGACCACGTTATTTATAAATGTTTGAGCGCCGATGACCAATCGACGCTCAAAAAAGTCAAAATATCACTTTAAATTCAAAGCGTTATTTTACGTTCATTTTGCTTATTACTGACAAATCATCCAGTAAGAACCGTGTCTTCTGGGTACTTAATCAAGGTTGGTTCTGGTCTCGCCAACATATATGCGAGCGTCAAAGGCCCAATACGGCCAATGATCATCACGACGATCATGATGTACTTACCTGATTCTGAAAGCTCTGCTGTCAAACCTGCAGTAAGCCCAACCGTTGCAAAAGCAGAAATCGTTTCGAACATCACTTTGTCAAAAGAAGCTTTCTCCGTCAGCATCAACAAAAACATCGCGGTGGTGAGAATTGCTCCGCTCACCACAATGATTGCCAGTGACTTCGTTACCGTTGGCCAGTTTACCGTTCTCTTAAACATCACCACGTGCTTCTTTTGACGCAAGAACGTCCACGTCGCCATAAACGCGACAGCAAAAGTAGACACCTTGATACCCCCCCCCGTAGAGGTCGAACCCGCACCAATCAACATCAAAACGATCATGATGAGTAATGCCGGTTGCGTGAACTGCGTTAAATCAACACTGTTAAAACCCGCTGTCCGCGCACTGGCTGATTGGAAGAAAGCAGCCAACCATTGCCCGCCAGTAGTGAGTGACCCCATGGTGTTGGGGTTGTGACGTTCCAAAAGCCAAAACAGCACCGTTCCCACCAACAGCAGTAACGGCGTGGCAATCAGCATGATTTTGGTGTGAATATGTAAGAAGTGGAAACCTTTACGCCAATGTCGCCAAACGTCACCAATCACAGTGAAACCCAAGCCGCCAAAGATAAACAGACCAGCTAAGGTGAAACTCACTAACGGATCGTTGACAAAACTCATCATGCTGTCAGAGAAGAGAGCGAAGCCAGCATTGTTGAAAGCCGAAATAGAATGAAACAGCGCATAGAACATGCCCGTCTGCCAACCCATTTCTGGCACCCAACGATACGAGAGGAAAACAAAACCAATCGCCTCTGCCACCAGCGCAAATGTGACGATCTTTTTCACCAAACGACGCAAGTTGACTTGCCTTTCTTGGCCAAGTGCTTCTTTGGCTAACGCTTGCTGACGTAGACTCAAGCGCACCCCAAACATATAGAGCAGCACCGCAGATAAGGTCATTTGCCCTAAGCCGCCGATCTGCATCAAACACATCAGAAGAATTTTACCCGCGAGCGTAAAATGTTGGCCAGTATCGACCACACCCAATCCCGTCACACTGATGGCTGAAGTCGCGGTAAACAACGCGTCAGTAATAGACAGACCAGAAACCGAAAAAACCGGTAGCGTAAGCAGAACAGCAGAAGGCAATAACACTCCGAGAAAGCTCAGCAATATAATGCGCGGTTCGCCACCTTTCG